>NZ_SMLC01000192.1 GCF_004349245.1 Actinomadura sp. 6K520
GGGCGGGGAGCGGCGGGTCGGGCGCCACCCGGCCGCCGGTGACCGGCCAGCCGTCCTCCCAGGTCACCGGGGTCAGGAACGTCTCCCGGCCGAGGACGCACCGGTCGCCGTGGTGCGGCCGCATCCCGAGCAGGACCATCCACCACTCGCCGTCCGGCGTCTCGACGAGGTCGGCGTGGCCGGTCCCGACGATGGGATGGCCGGCGCCGAGGTTCCGGTGGGTCAGCACCGGGTTGCGCGGGTTCCCCCGGTACGGGCCGGTGACCTCGTCGGCCCGCGCGACCATTACGGCGTGGTCCAGCGCGGTGCCGCCCTCGGCCGTGAGCAGGTAGTAGCGACCGTCGATCTTGTAAAGGTGGGAGCCCTCCGACCAGATCGCGTCCTTCACCGCGCCGTCCCAGATGACGTGCTCCTCGCCGGTCAGGGTGAGGGCGGACCTGTCGAACTCGCGCAGCCAGATCTCCGTGTGCCCCTCGTACCGGCCGGTGAGCCGGGTGCCGGTGCACCAGGCGCGGCCGTCGTCGTCGAAGAACAGGGACGGGTCGATGCCCTCGCCGTCCAGCCGGTGCGCGTCCGACCACGGCCCGGCCGGATCGGACGCGGTCAGCACGAAGTGCCCCGACCACTCCGGGCTGTCCACCAGCGTGCAGATCAGGTAGAAGCGTCCCGCCTGACCCGGGGGCGCGTGGTGGCGCAGCGTCGGCGCGTACAGCCCGCCGGACGCGGGGACCCCCTGCAGCGGGAGCTGGCCGGGCCGGTCCAGGGCGTGCCCGATCTGCCGCCAGTGCACCAGGTCACGGCTGTGGAACACCGGCAGGCCCGGGAACCACTCGAACGTCGACGTCACGAGATAGAAGTCGTCGCCCACCCGGCAGATCGACGGATCGGGGTGGCAGCCCGGCAGGACGGGGTTGTCGAATCGCGCGGCGGACGTCACAGCAGCGTCACCTCGGCGGGGACGGACAGGACCCGGTCCGCGCCGAGCACGCGGACCGGGCCCTCCAGGGTGAAGGAGCCTTCCAGGGGCGTGTCGGCGCTCGATCCGCCGACGTGGACCCCGATCTCGCCGGGCTCGACGATGCGCCGCAGGTCGGGCCCGGTGAACGAGGTCCGGTCGGCGTGCACGTCGAACTCGACCCGCGCCGCGTCGCCGGGCTCCAGGCGGACCCTGGCCCATCCGGCGAGCCAGCGCACCGGCCGCACCACCGACGCGACCGGGTCGGACAGGTACAGCTGCACGACCTCCGTCCCCGCGCTGTCCCCGGTGTTGCGCACGACGGCGCTGACCTTGACCGACCCGTCCGTGGCGGCCGGCCCGCCCACCCGCAGGCCGCCGTACTCGAACCGCGTCCAGGTCAGGCCGTGGCCGAACGGGAACAGCGGCGCCGGGTCGACCTCGCTCCAGTCGTGGGCGCCGTCCATCTTCGAGCGCAGGTAGGTGACGGGCGGGCCGGTCGGGCTGCGCGGCACGCTGATCGGCATCCGCCCGGACGGCTCGACCCGTCCCGCCAGGACCCCGGCGACCGCCCGGCCGCCCTCCTCGCCCGGCAGGAACGCCTGCACGACGGCCGCGGCCCGGTCGGCGACGTCCCCCAGCGCGTAGGGGCGGCCGCTGAGCAGCACGACGACCGTGGGCGTGCCGGTCTCGAGCACCGCGGCGGCCAGCTCGGCCTGCCGGCCCGGCAGCGCCAGGGTCTCGGCGTCGCAGCCCTCCCCGGACGTGCCGCGGCCGAACAGCCCGGCGCGGTCGCCGAGCGCCAGCACGCACAGCTCCGCGTCGCGCGCCGCCGCCACCGCCGCCTCGATGTCGGCGTCGTCGGCGACCAGCACGTCCTCGGAGGCCGCCACCCGCACGCCGGGCAGCTCGTCCCGCAGCGCGTCCGCCAGCGTCGGGATCTCCACGCCCAGCGGCAGCTCCGGGTGCGCCCGGCCGACGTGGCTCGGGAACGTGTAGCAGCCCATCATCGCGAACGGGTCGTCGGCCAGCGGCCCCGCCAGCACGACCCCGGAGCCGGAGCGCAGCGGCAGCGCGCCGTCGTTGGCCAGCAGCACGACCGACTCCTCGGCCAGCCGCCGCGCCAGCGCCCGGTGCTCGGGCGGGTCGAAGTCCAGCGCCGCGCCGTCCCCGCCGTCCGGCGGCCCGTCCAGCAGGCCCAGTTCGGCCTTCAGGGTGAGGACGCGCGTGACGGCCCGGTCCAGCAGTTCCTCGGGCACGTCGCCCTGCCGGACCTGCTCGATCAGCGGCGTGCCGTAGCAGCGCACGGTCGGCAGCTCCATGTCGATCCCGGCCCGCAGGGCGAGCGCCGCGGCCTCGCCGCGGGAGGCGGCGACGCGGTGGCGGGTCTGCAGGAACGAGATGCCGAAGTAGTCGGCGACGACGATGCCCGTCAGGCCCAGCCGGTCGCGCAGCAGCCCGGTCAGCAGCCGCTCGTCGGCCGCGGCGGGCATCCCGTCGACGTCGGTGTAGGAGTGCATGACCGAGCGGGCGCGGCCGTCGCGCAGGGCCATCACGAACGGCTCGACGATGACGTCGGCGAACTCGCGCGGCCCGATCGGCGTGGGGGCCATGTTCCGGCCGGCGCGGGAGGCGGAGTAGCCGGCAAAGTGCTTGAGTGTCGAGACGATGCCGGATCGTTCCAAGCCCTGGACGTAGGCCGTGCCGAGGACGCTGACGAGATACGGGTCCTCCCCGATGCACTCCTCCGTCCGGCCCCAGCGCGGGTCGCGGACGACGTCGAGCACGGGTGCGAGGCCCTGGTGGACGCCGGCCGCCCGCATGCTGGCGCCGATCGCCGCGGCCATCTCGCCGACGAGGTCGGTGTCGAACGTCGCGCCCCACGCCGGCGGGCTGGGGAACACGGTGGCGCCCCACGTCATGAAGCCGTTGAGGCATTCCTCGTGCGCGATCGCCGGGATGCCGAAGCGGTTCCCGGCCGCGACGCGGCGCTGCAGCTCGCGGAGCCGGGCGGCGGACTCGGCGGCCGGGGCGGGCACGGTCCCGTACACCCGGGTGAGCTGGCCGAGGCCGCGGTCGATGACCTCGTCCAGCGTCGGGGCGAGCTCGTGGGAGTCGTCCTCCATCGGGGCCACGGGAGCGCCGGGCTCGGCGGGCATCGCCCAGTACCCGGCGAGCTGGCCCGCCTTCTCCTCCGGCGTCATCCGGGCCAGCAGGTCGGCGACCCGCTCGGCGACCGGCAGCCCGCGGTCGCGCCAGGGCTCACGGGTGGCGCTCGCGCTCGCGGCCGGGACGGCTTCGGTCATCGCTCCTCCGAGGGTGGTGGTGCGGTGGAGGCGCGGACACGCAGATCGGTGGCCAGCTCCACGCGGGGGGTCAGGGGCGGCCGCCCGTCGAGCAGCTGGAGCAGGGTGCGGGCCGCGACGCGGCCCATCTCCTCCAGCGGCTGCCGGACGGTCGTCAGCGGCGGCGACAGCCACTCGCAGGTCGGCAGGTCGTCGAAGCCGACGACGCTCAGGTCCTCGGGGATGCGCAGGCCGGCGAGCCGGGCCGCCTGGTAGGCGCCCATCGCCTGCTCGTCGCTGCCGGCGAAGACCGCCGTCGGCGGTTCCGGGAGCTCCAGCAGCTCGCGCGTGCGGGCGAACCCGCCCCGGTGGTGGAAGTCGCCGTAGCGGACGAGGTCCTTGTCGACGGCGATACCGGCGCGCTCCAGCGCCGTCCGGTAGCCGTCCACCCGGGCCTGGGTGCAGAGCATGTCCTCCGGGCCGCCGATCATGCCGATGCGGCGGTGGCCCAGCTCGATCAGGTGCTCGGTGGCGGACATCCCGCCGGCCCAGTTGGTGGCGCCGACGCTGGCGATGTCGTTGTCCGGGATGTTCACCGGGTCGACGAGGACGAGCCCCACCCCGGCCCGCGCCAGCTGGTCGCGCTGGCGGCGGGTCATGCGGGACGTCACCAGGATGACGCCGTCGCTGTGGTGCAGTGCGGGCAGGTTCGCCCAGCTGGGCGGGCGCGCGTCGTCCTCCCGCACCAGCGAGACGACGACGCCGGTGCCGTGCTCGGCGCACTCGGCCTCCACCCCCCGCAGGATCTCCACCGCCCAGGGGCTGTCCAGCCCGGCGAGGACGAGGTCGATCAGGCCGGAACGGCGGGCGCGCCGCGCGCCGCCGGGCCCCGGGTAGTTGTGGGTGCGCAGCAGCGCCTCGACCCGCTCGCGGGTCGCGGCCGCGACGTCGGTCCGGCCGTTGAGGACCTTGGACACCGTGGCGGGGGACACGCCCGCCTCGGCGGCGATGAGCGCCAGCGTCGGCCGGGACGGCCGATCCGGCATCTCGTCGGTGGTGCGCACGGGCACGCTCTTCTCCTTGCCGAGGAAACGATTGCGAACAGTATCGCAATGTTTCGCGGACTCCTAGCCCCCCGTGTCGGTAACTCTTCCGCACCTAATTGCGGTCAACCCCTGCTGAGGGGTTGACCGTAGGGGGTCGCGTTCTTAGAGTTCCACGGCAACGGAGCCCCGAAGACTTTCGAAACATTTCGAGCCGAGATCGATCTGGTTGTCACGTCCAGGCCGCCACTCCACCCCCGATCCAGGAGACCAACATGGGCATCCCTCACCTACCGCGCCGTTCCTTCCTCACCGCAGTCTCCGCGGGAGCCGTGCTGATCACGGCCGCGCCCATGCTGGCCGCCTGCGGCGGGGACGACTCCGGGTCGGACGGCAAGGTCACGATCGAATGGATGAACATCGCGACGACGGAGCCGTCGCAGAGCCTGTACCCGAAGATCGTCAAGGCGTTCGAGGCGCAGAACCCGAACGTCACCGTCAAGACCACGAACCTGGAGAACGAGGCGTTCAAGTCGAAGATGACCGCGCTCGTCGCCTCCGGCGACCTGCCCGACATCTACGTGACCTGGGGCGGCGGCGTGCTCAAGCAGCAGATCGACGCCGGGCTGGTCAAGGACATCACGTCCGACGGGTCCAAGGTGCTGGGGACCATGACCGACGTCTCCAAGAAGCCGTACCAGTTCGACGGCAAGACCTACGCCGTTCCCTACGACATGGGCATGGTCGGCTTCTGGTACAACAAGAAGCACTTCGAGAAGGCCGGGATCGACGCCCCGCCGAAGACCTGGACCGAGTTCCTGGACGCCGTCCGCAAGCTCAAGGACGCCGACGTCACGCCCATCGCGCTCGGCGGCAAGGACAAGTGGCCCGGCCACTACTACTGGTCCTACCTGGCGATGCGCCTCGGCGGCATGCAGGCGATGGAGCAGGCCGCCCAGAGCAACGACTTCGGCGGCACCCCGTTCGTCCAGGCCGGTGAGAAGCTGAAGGAGCTCTCCGACCTGCAGCCCTTCCAGCAGGGATACCAGAACGCCGGATACGACACGCCCGGCGGCCAGGCCGCCACGATGGGCGCGGGCAAGGCCGCCATGGAGCTGATGGGCCAGTGGGCGCCCGCCGTCCAGGAGGACGCCTCCGGCAACGAGCTGGGCGACGACCTCGGATGGTTCCCCTTCCCGACCGTCGAGGGCGGACCGGGCGCCGTGACCGACGTGTTCGGCGGCGGCAACGGCTTCGCGGTCAGCAAGGACGCGCCGCCGGAGGCCCTGGACTTCCTGACCTTCTTCATGAACGAGCAGAACGAGCGCGAGCAGGTGACCTCGGGCGCGTCCATGCCGGTCGTCAAGGGCGCGGAGAGCGCGCTGGAGGACCCGAACCGCAAGATGGTCGCCGAGGCGCTGAACAACTCGGCCGGGTTCCAGCTCTACCTGGACCAGGCGTTCCCGCCCGCCGTCGGCCAGGAGGTCAACGACAGCGTCGCGTCGCTCATCGCGGGCAAGAAGTCGGCCCAGGAGGTCACGCAGTCGGTCACCAAGGTGGCCAAGAGCCAATGACCCTGTCCGCCACGACCGATGATCGGCCGCGGCACGCCGCAGGGGCCCCGCGCGAGCGGGGCCCCAAGGCGTCGGCGGCCACCCGGCTGCGCGGCTGGCTGGCGAGCACCTGGTTCCTCGTCCCCGCGCTGCTGCTGTTCTTCTGCTTCGTCCTGACCCCGATCCTCGTCGCCTTCTTCACCAGCTTCTTCAAGTGGGGCGGCTTCGGCTTCCCCGACGACTTCGTGGGCCTCGACAACTTCCGGGGCCTGGCCGGGAACGAGGTCTTCCGCGGCGACCTGTGGCGCGGCCTCCTGCTGGTCGTCCTGTCGCTGGCCGTCCAGCTCCCGCTGGCCCTCGCCACCGCGGTGCTGCTGAACCAGCGGATGCGCGGCCGCGCGGCCTACCGGGCGGTCTTCTTCGCGCCCTTCATCCTGTCCGAGGTGATCGCCGGCGTCCTGTTCGGCATCATCTTCCTGCCGGGGAACGGGCTCGCCGACAGCCTGATCGAGGACCTGCCGCTGCTCGGCGGCCTGGCCGGCAAGTGGTTCTCCGACCCCGACACCGCGCTGCCCACCCTGATCGCCGTCATGACGTGGAAGTACTTCGGCTTCCACATGATGATCTACCTCGCCGGGCTGCAGGGCATCCCGAAGGAGGTCCTGGAGGCCGCCTCGATCGACGGGGCGGGGGCCTGGCGGCGGTTCCGGAGCGTCACGCTGCCGCTGCTGGCACCGACCCTGCGGATCAGCGTGTTCCTGTCCGTCATCGGCTCGATCCAGCTGTTCGACCTCGTGTGGGTCACCACGACGGGCGGGCCCACGCATGCAACGGAGACGATGGCCGTCACCATGTACGAGTTCGGGTTCAAGCGGTACCAGATGGGCTACGCCAGCGCGATCAGCGTGGCCATGTTCGCCATCAGCATGGTCTTCTCCCTGCTGTACCAGCGCTTCGCGCTCCGCCGCGACCTGCAGGGCGCGGTCACCAGCGCGGGAGGCCGCCGATGAGCCGCCAGGCGGTCGCGCGCAGCATCTCGCGGCACACGCTGGTCTGGGTGCTCGGCTCGTTCATCGTCGTCCCGCTGCTGTACGCGGTGCTGGCCGGCCTCAAGACCACGGGCGCCCTCACCACCAACCCCATCGGGCTGCCGGACGAATGGATGTTCTCCAACTACACGAACATCCTGTCGTCCGGCGCCTTCTGGCAGCAGATCGGCAACAGCGTCATGATCGCGGTCCTCACCACCGTGATCACGGTCGCGGTGTCGGCGCTGGCGGCGTTCGCGTTCGCCCGCTACGCCTTCCGCGGACGCGAGGTCTTCTTCACCGCGTTCGCGGCGGGGCTGATGTTCCCGCCCGCGGTGGCGGTGCTGCCGCTGTTCGTCCTGCTGCGCCAGTTCGGGCTGCTGAACAACCCCCTCGGCGTGATCCTGCCGCAGGCCGCGTTCGCGCTGCCCATCACGATCATCATCCTCCGCTCCTTCTTCCGGACGATCCCGGCCGAGCTGGAGGAGGCGGCGATCATGGACGGCTGCACCAGGTTCGGCTTCTTCTGGCGCATCCTGCTGCCGATGGCGCGGCCCGCCATCGGCACCGTGTCCGTCCTCGCGATCGTGACGAGCTGGAACAACTTCTTCCTGCCGCTGCTGGTGCTGGCCGACGAGAAGTGGCACACGATCCCCGTCGGCATCCAGCAGTTCCAGGGGCAGTACTCGACGGACTACGCCATGGTCATGGCCTACATCGTGCTGGCGATGATCCCCGCCCTGATGTTCTACGCCGTGGCCGAGCGCCAGCTGATCGGAGGGCTCACCGCGGGCGCCACGAAGGGCTGAGCACCGGTCCGCTCCGGCCGCGCGCGGGGGGCGGAACACCGTGGTGAAAGGGTGAAAGGGCCGTTCACGGGCCCGGCCGGCCGGGGTTAGCGTCCGGGTGGACCTAACTCTCCGACCCCCGTGAACGGAGGACGATGTCGACCCGGACACGTACCCCCCGAAGACGATCCAACGGAAGGACGGCCGCCGGCAAGCGGGCCACCAGGAAGAACAAGGCCCTGCTGGCCGGCGCCGTCCTCGGCCCGGCGATCGTGGCCGGGTCCCTGCTGACCGCGCCGCAGGCGGCGGCGCACGGCGCGCCGATGGTGCCGGGCAGCCGCACCTACCTGTGCTGGAAGGACGGCCTGACCCCGACCGGGCAGATCATCCCGAACAACCCCGCCTGCGCGGCGGCCGTCGCGCAGAGCGGCACCAGCTCGCTGTACAACTGGTTCGCGGTGCTGCGCTCGGACGGCGAGGGCCGCACCCAGGGCTTCATCCCCGACGGGCAGCTCTGCAGCGGCGGCGCGGTCGTGTACGACTTCAGCGGCTACGACCTGGCCCGCGACGACTGGCCGGTCACGCACCTGACGGCGGGCGCGGACATCGAGTTCCGGTACAACAAGTGGGCGGCGCATCCGGGAACGTTCCGCACCTACATCACGAAGGACTCCTGGAGCCCGACGCGGCCGCTGGCCTGGGACGACCTCGAAGCGCAGCCGTTCTACAGCGCCACCGACCCGCCGAGCGTCGGGTCGCCCGGCAACGAGAACGCCTACTACCACTGGAACGCGCGGCTCCCGTCCGGCAAGAGCGGCCGCCACATCATCTACACGGTGTGGGAGCGCTCCGACAGCAGGGAGACCTTCTACAGCTGCTCCGACGTCGTCTTCGACGGCGGCAACGGCGAGGTCACCGGGATCGGCCCCGGGGACGGCACGCCCACCGACCCGCCGACGGACCCGCCCACCGACCCGCCGGGCACCCCGGGCATGGTCTGCACCGCCACCTTCCGCTCCGTCAGCAGCTGGGACGGCGGCTACCAGGGCGAGGTGACGGTCACCAACACCGGCACGCTCCCGCTCAACGGCTGGATGGCACACCTCAGCCTTCCCGGCGGCCAGGCGATCGGAAGTCTCTGGAACGGCACCTACACCCAGTCCGGGTCCGACGTCACCGTCACCAACGCCGGCTGGAACGGCGCGCTGGGCGTCGGCCAGTCCACCACGTTCGGGTTCACGGTGAACACGTCCGGTGCGGCGGACGGACTCGACCCGCACTGCATGACCTCCTGATCCGCCGGCCGCTGTTTTACCGGCACCGCTGAAAGGGAATTGCTCCGAAGACCAAGGCGCTTCGAAGACCGGGCTCCGGAAGACGGAGGCTCCCCGGAGACAAGAGAATGTGGCCCGCGGCGTCCGACAGGGGACGCCGCGGGCCGCTCCCTTTCCCGGCGGGCCGCCGGGCGGGACGGGGGCCGATCACGGCCCGGGCAGGAAGAGGCCCCGTGACCGGAGCGGATCACGGGGCCCTTTCCCGGGGTGGCCGGTTACCCGTTACTGCACGGGCGGGTTGGCGTTCGCGAGCAGCTCACGGAACTGCGCGGAGAACCAGTGCCCGGAGATCGGCGCGTCCGGCAGGGCGCCGCTCGGGTTGTCGCCGTTGCGCGGGTTGCCCTCGTAGGCGGGGTCGCACATCTCGTCGAAGCCCTTGCCCTCGTCGTTCGGGATCTCCTCACTCGCCCCGTCCGACTCGCCGGGGGGCTTGATCCACACGTAGGCGTCGATGCCCGGCTCGGGGTTCGCGGTCGGCCGCTCGCCGAGGCCCGCACCGGCCTGGTTGCACCAGTTGCCGAGGTGGATGCGCCGGTCGGTCCGGCCGCCGTCGACATAGGCGTTCACGTCCGTCGTCGGGCCGGGACCGGCCGGGCGCTCGGGGCCGCCCCAGCCGTTGCGGCTGGTGTCGATGAGCATGCCGATGTCCTGGCCGAACCCGTTGCCGATGAGCTCCTGGCGGTACGCCTGCGCGTACGACAGCTCGTCCACGTAGCGGTTCCAGTCGATCCACGTGGACTGCCGGACGGACGTGCCGTTGACCGAGTCGTCGATGGTGAAGTGGGGCTCCTTCAGCGCCCCGTAGTTGGCCGTGTTGGTGATGAACCCGGCGACGTTGCCCAGCGAGCCGGACTGCTGGGCGACCTCGGTGAGCAGGTCGGCGGAGGAGCCGAAGTTGTCGTCCCAGCCGAGCCAGCCGTGGTGGCCGATGTCGATGTAGTTGTAGACGTTCGGGATGGCGCCGAGCTGCTGCAGCGCGTAGGCGATGCCCTCCTGGTAGTTGCCGTTCTCCAGCATCTCGTTGCAGTTCTCGGTGGCGACGTCCCCGGTGCCCACGTTGGTGATCAGGTTCGGCAGCGAGTCGATCTCCACGACCGTGACGATCCGCAGGTCCGCGTACGCGTCGTCGCCGAGGATCTCCGCGATCGGGTCGATGAAGTCCGTCTTGTACTTGCCGATCTCCTCCGGGCCGAGCTCGCCGTTGGACGCGAGCGCGGCGCAGTCGCGTCCGGGCAGGTTGTAGACCACGACCTGGATGGTGTCGGCACCCTGGTCGAGCGCCTCGTCCAGATGGTCGCGCAGGCCCATCCGGCCGCCGGCGCCCTCGATCGCCGCGATGCGGTCCATCCAGACACCGGTCGGCTCGTCGGCGACGGCGGAGCCGCCCGGTTCGGAGGCGGCGTTGGCCGACCACTCGGGGTTCACGTACACGTCCGCGCCGGCGTACGGGTTGTCGACGCGGTCACCCGGCGGATCGGTGGGCGGATCCGTCGTCGGCGGGTCGGTCGGGCCCGTCGTCCCGTCGCAGACGACCCCGTTGAGGGTGAACTGGGCGGGGGCCGCGTTGGTACCCGAGTAGGTGGCCTGGAAGCCCGGGGTCACGGTCGCGCCGGTGCCGAGCGTGCCGCTCCAGCTCGGGCCGGTCACGGTGACGTGACCGCCCGACTGCGCGAACGTCCCGTTCCAGCCGGACGTCACCTGCTGGTTCCCGGTGAAGTCCCACTCCAGCGTCCAGCCGCCGGTGATCGGGTCGCCGAGGTTGGTGACCGCGACGTTGGCGGTGAAGCCGCTGCCCCAGTCGTTGGTGGTGTAGTCGACCTTGCACCCGGGGGCCGCGCTGGCCTGGGTCTGGGCCAGCGCGACCGTGCCTGAGGCGAGCAGGAGTGCGGCCGATGCGGCCGCGAGGCCACGGCGGGGGCCGTGTCTCCTGCGCGCTGTGGGGGTCTTCATCCAGTTTCCTCCTCTGGTTGGGGCGGACGTCTTGCCAGTGGTGGGTTAGGGGGAGCGGAGAGCCGGGCGGGTCAGGGGACGGAGAGCAGGTGGTCGCGGAGACCGGCGCCGTACGGGGTCGGTGTGCCGTCGTAGGAGCTGATCAGGGAGGGGCCGCTGGAGCAGTCCCACGTGTTCCACGTCCAGCCGAGGTAGGACGCGCCGTGCGCGTCGAGCCAGTCCATCAGCGTGTCGACGTAGCCGTGGGCGCAGGTGTTCTCGCCGAACTCGCCGGCGACGAGCGGCACCTGCGCGGCGACGGGCGCGATCTGCTCGTCCCAGCAGGCCGCGTCGCTGCAGTAGTTGAAGTTGTAGGAGTGCCAGGACGCCGCGAGGTTCCCGGTCGGGTCGGACGGCTTCTGCGCGAGCCACCGGCTGAGGTCGTTGCTGTAGCTGTTGCCGCCGACCAGGACGACGTTCGCGGCGCCGGTGCCGCGGACGGCGTCGAGGAGGTCCTGCATCCCCGCCGCCTCGAAGGTCAGGCCCGGGCAGGCGTCCCCGCCGTCCCGCCAGCACCGCCAGGCCTGGTCGTAGTCCATGACCTGGAGGTTGTTCGGGTACGGCTCGTTGAACAGGTCGAAGACCACGGCCCTGTCGTCCTTGAACGTGTCGGCCAGCTGCCTCCAGAACTCCGGCGCGTACCGGGCGTCCGGCATGGGCTTGAGGCATTCGGCCGCGGCCGTCTCGCAGTGGCTGTCGTAGCCCGTCCACAGCCCGTGGCTCCAGTGGAGCTCCAGGATCGGCGTGATGCCGTTCTCCTTGAGCAGGGCGGCGTAGTCCTTGACCGCGTTCTGGTAGGCGGTGCCGCGGTAGGCGGGGTCGACGTTGTCCAGGCCCAGCCAGCAGTCGGAGTTGAGCGGCACCCGGACCGCGTTGACGTTCCAGCTCCTGATGGCGGCGACCGACGCGGCGTCCATCGGGCCGTCCCAGAAGGCGTAGCCCTGCACGCAGGCGAACTCCCCGCCGGACCTGTTCACCCCGCGCAGCCGGACGGTGCCGCCGGCGGCGTCCACGAGCCTGTTGCCCGCGACGCTCAGCTCGGGGGCCGTCCCGCCGGGCGGGGGAGTGGTGGGC
>NZ_SMLC01000193.1 GCF_004349245.1 Actinomadura sp. 6K520
GGGGCGGCGCGGGGGGTGGAGACGTTCTCCTCGACGCTGACGAGGTCGACGAACTCGATCCCGCCCGTCACATCGTTGATCTTGTACTTGTACCGGTCGAGGTTGTCGTAGACGTCCTTGCGGTGCCGGACGGCGACGAGTATGTAGTCGCGGTTGCCGGCGTGCAGGAGCAGCGCCCGGTACTCGGCGCTGATCCGGGCCGAGTAGAGACGGCTGTGGCCCTGGAGCTGCTTGAGCCGCAGGCCGCGCGCGTCGGGGTTCTTGCGGAAGTCGTGCTGGAATTCGTAGATCGCGCCTTTGACGACGCGCGGCAGCTTCTGGATCTCCTTGTCGGCCTTGTCGAGCAGCCGCAGCGTGGCCTCGCCCTGCGTGGTCATGGGTTCGCCGCCTTGATTCGTTCCGCCAGTTCGTCACAGTCCCACCAGGCCGCCGACCGGATCTCCCAGCCGGCCCTCGCGTAGGCGTGGTAGCGGCCGGTGGCCTCCTCATCGTTGCCCGCGAGGACGACGGCGACCTTGGCGTCCGGCCAGGCCAGCTCGGCCTGCCACGCCTGTTCGCCCAGTTCGTAGCCGACCTCGGGGGCGGGGACGCCGTGCGCCATCAGGCAGCGCGCGAGGTCGGCGAGGTGGGGTTCGTCGGGGTCGAGCAGGTCGAGGGCTTCGGCCCAGGCGCCGTCCGGCGCGGCCGCGTCGGGCGGCTGGGACGCCTCGGGCTCCGCCGGGGCCGGCGACGCACTCGCCGGGTGCGCGGCCCCCGCGTGCGGGTCGGGCCTGGTGGGTTCGGGTTCCGGCGGGCTTTCCCGGACGCTGCCGGGCGGCAGGTCGTCGGGGTCGAGCGGCAGCAGGCTGAGCGTCGACAGCAGGCCCGCGCCGCCCGTCACGGCGAGCGCGGTGGGGTCGAATCCGGAGAGGTCGGTGTAGGCGAGCTGCACCCCGTCGCCTTCCCCGTAGGACAGGAACTGGAGGAGGTTGCCCCAGTACAGCCAGGCGTGCCAGCGGCGGCGGTGGGCGTCCTCGTCGGTGGTGATCGCGGCGGTCCGGTCGTCGATGACGGCGAGGGCCGTCCAGGCGCGGGTGCGGGCGTTCGCGACGACGGTGAGGGGGCAGCCGGAGGCGTCCGCCGTGCGGGCGAGCATCAGGTCGCCGGGCGGTGGTTCGGGCAGGGCGTCGCCGCGGACGGCGGCGGTGAGCAGGTCGCCGATCCCGTCGGGCGAGGCGCGCCGCATCTCGGCGCCCGGCATGACGAGGCCGGTCACGGCCGCCTCGGCGCGGCGCCGCCAAGGGTCGGCGTCGGGGTCGGACAGGAAGGCCAGCAGCGTCTGGATCGGGTTGGCCCAGATCAGGTCGGCCAGCTCGGTCGGGTCGCCGCCGCCATCGAGGTAGCCCTCGCGTGCGCGTCCCTGCGCGATGCCCTGGTACGGGATCCAGGCGGGCGATTCGGGGAACAGGCCCCTCTCCCAGTGTTCGACGTCGTCCCAGGTGATCTGGAAGACGACGCGGCCGTGGGCGCGGAGGCGGGCGCGTTTGGCGGCGTCGCCGGCGAGCCGGTTGGCGTAGGGGGCGGCGTGGTAGTTGTAGCCGTCGAGGTAGACGGCGACTTCGAGGGGCGCCCCGTCGAGCCGTTTGAAGTAGACGTCGGGGCGGGTCTCCTTGATGGTGTTCTGCAGGATGACCTGCCAGTGGACGACGTCGTCCCCGGAGGTGATGCGCAGGTCGGCGGTGCGGCGGTCGTTGAGCCGGGGGCCGGAGCCGAGGGCGCGGCCGCTGCCGGGTTGGCGCGCCCAGCGCATCAGCGCGTCGAGGAACCGGGCCTCCAGTTCGCTTTCGACCTGGTTGACGAGGGAGATGTCGTCGGTGCTGGCGACGGACGCGGTCTCCCATTCCTCCAGCAGTTCGGCGAGCATTTCGACGGCGAGGCCGCGGTCGGCCTTGTCGAACTCCTCGCCCCGGACGTGGCGGAGAAGGCAGCGGTGGCAGGCGGCCTTGCCCTCTTCGTTGGCGCAGGGACAGTTGAACACGACCTCGTACGCCTCGTGCAGCACTTCGCGGAAGCCCGCCTCGGTCGACATGCGGTGCAGGTAGCCGGTGCCGCCGGGCAGCGTGTCGTGCAGGACGAGGAAGCGCCGCCGGTGCCCGCTGTGGTGCAGGTGGTCGGGCATGGTGGCGGTGGCGATCCGCAGGTGGGCGGGATCGCCGCCGTATTTCTGGGCGATCCCGGCCATCAGCGCGGCCTCGAACGTAACGGTCCGTTCGGGGATCATCGTGGTGGCGATGGGGACGAGGATCCGCAGCGCCTCGGTGTGCAGCTCGTGGGCGAGGATCAGCGGTTCGTGCTCGACGTCGCCGCCGCGCCGCTGGGGGCACCAGGGGCGGTGGTGGCTGCGGGACGCGTCGTATCCGGACGCGGTGCCAGTAGACCGCCCGTCCCCGTCGGGCGGGCCGCCGGGGGTGGCGCCGCCGCACGTCCGGCACACGTGGAAGGGGTTGAGGCGCCGCAGGTCTCCGGCGAAGGGGTCCCCGGCGGGCCGGTCCATGCGCAGCGACCCGAGGTTGAAGCGGCGGATGACGGCGCGGCGGGTGAAGTCGACGCCGAAGACCCGTTTCGCGTGCCGCCAGGCGCCGGGGGCGATCTCGTCGCGGGGGATGTCGACGGCGACGGCGGTCTCGTAGTAGCGGCGCTGCCGGTCGTCGTGGTCGTCGCGGATGCGGGCGTCGTCGCGCAGGTCGTGGGCGGTGACGCGGGTGGGGATGAGGACGGTGTGCAGGCCGCTGCTGTCGCCGATGCGCTAGTTGCCGCAGCGGGGGCAGGGGCTGTGGTCCTCGGCGGCGGCGGTGGTGCGGACGTAGCCGCATTCCTGGCAGACGCGCCACTGCCGGTAGGCGGGGCGCTGCGGGGTGCCGATGTCGAGGCCGGTGATCTCGTGGCGGTAGCCGCGGATGTAGAAGTGGTTGCCGGGGGCGAGTTCGGTGAGGGCGGTGGACGCGGACCGCTCGTATTCGCGGAGTTCGCTGTGGAAGCGCCGGTCGCCGCGCGCCCTGTTCGTCCGCTGCCGGTCGGCCCGCTGCGGGTCGGCGGGGGCGGGCGCCTCGTCCGCCTCGTCGCCGACGCGTTCCTCCCAGGTGAGGGTGGCTTCGAGCGCGGTGGAGGTGTCGATGAGGGAGTAGTTGGGCAGCAGCCCGAGTTCGACGAGGGTGCCGTGGGCGTCGCCGCGGCCGATCTCGCCGATGCGGGCCTGGACGGCGCGGCGTTCGGCGCGCAGTTCGCCGCGGCGGTTGCGCTGCTGCTGATCGGAGTCGATCATCGCGGCGATGGCGGCGTCGATGACGTCGAGGCGGGCGCGCAGGTCGGCGAGCCGCTCGTCCCAGACGCGGGTGGCGGCGGCGATGCTCTCCTTCAGGCCGGCGGCGGCGAAGTCGCGGAGCCGCTGGGCGGCCTCGTCGGTGACGCCGGTCTCGGGGTCGCCTTGGGCGAACAGGGCGAGGAAGTCGTCGGCGAGGGCGTCGCCTTCGGCGAGGACGGCGTCCTGGAAGGCGGTGAGCCAGCCGGATTCGCCGAACAGCGCGGACGCGAGCCGCGGCATCGGCGGCAGCCCGTCGAAGCGTTCTCGGGCGGCGAGGTCGGCGAGGTGCGCGAAGTACTGGCGCTGGAGGATCTCGACGGCGGACAGGTGGCAGCCGGGCGGGACGATGTCGCCCGCGATCATGTCGGTGGGGTCGGTGAGGTAGTACCGGTCACGGGGGTTGCGTCCGATGAGGGTGAGGAGGAAGGCGTTGCCGGTCTTGCGTCCGGCGCGTCCGACCCGCTGCACGTAGTTGGCGGGTGAGCGGGGAAGCGACGCGAGGACGACGGCGGACAGGTCGCCGATGTCGATGCCGAGTTCCAGCGTCGGCGTGCACGCCAGGACGTTCGGGTCGCTGTAGCGGGTGCCGTCGCGGAACTTCCGTTCGACGTCTTCGCGCTGCGGCCTGGTGAGCTGGCCGGTGTGCTCGGCGGTGATGACGCTGAACGGGCGGGCGCTGCGGTAGAGGCTGCGGTAGTAGTCGTTCTCGTACAGGTCGCTGCGGCGGGTGTCGGTGCCGAGGCGTCCGGTGCAGCGGTAGCGGGGGCAGGGCACCTCGACCCATTCGCGGAGGCGTCCGGGGTGGACGGTCTGCTGCCAGTTGCAGACGGGGCAGTACACGCCGGCGTTCTCGACCTGGTCGTCGTCGAGTTTGCGCACCTGGACGTGGCCGGGCCGGAGCCCGAAGACGGGGGTGGCGCCGTCTCCGGCGGTGCGGCGGGCGATGACGTCCTCATCGGTGAGGACGTTCAGCAGCCGGGACAGGTAGTGGCCGGACGCGCCGTGCTCGATGCCGAGGCAGCGGGCCGTCCAGTCCTGGAGCCAGCTGTGCCGCCCGGTGATGCCGTCGAATTCGCTGCGGTTCTTCGGCGCGCCGAGGACGAACCGCGGCGCGGCCAGGCCGCGCGGGAACGCGGGCATCCCGTCGGGGCGCTTGCCCCAGATGGTCATGTACCGCTTGGTTCCGGCGCCGTCGATCCACGCGTCGAGCCAGTGGTGCTTGATGGCGCCGCGCATCCGCATGCGTTCCAGCAGCCCGCGCACGTAGGCGACGTAGGTGTCGTGGCCGGGGAGGCCGGTGAGCGCGGCGGGCCCGGCGAGCTGGAGGTCGCGGGCGAGGTCGGCGATGCGGTCGATGTCGTCGACGGCGACTTCGGCGGCGACGGTGCGGGTGAGTTCCAGCGTGCGGCCCTGGCGGGAGCGGAGCCCGAACTCCAGGACGGACGCGAACGCGAGCCGCTCCCCGATCAGCGTCCAGGTCCGCGCGGACCCTTCGGATTCGCCGGCGAGGAGCGCGTCGACATCGTCGCGGTCGTGCAGGTCCGGCGGCACCACCGAGGGGAGGTACTCGGGGACGCTGGCCTCCTTGACGGTGTCGGAGATCAGCTCGTGCAGCGGCTTCGGCCCGTCGGCGTCGTCCAACTGGGACGCCAACAGCAGACGCAGTGAGAACCCGAACGACCGGTTGGCGACGAACCCGGCCCGGTGCGCGGCGTCCTGCACCGAGTCGTTGAACAGGAGGGTCTTGCGTTCCTGCTTCTCGAGCTGGCCGCCGGTGAACAGTTCCGTCACCGCGACGGACGCGAGCGCCGCGAGCCCGGAGCCGAGGAACCGCGTGCCCTGCTCCATGCCGCAGGCGGGGCAGCGGTCGTTCTCGGCGTCCCGGTTGCTCTCCTTGCTGTGGGAGATGTCGGCGAGGACGAACACGTCCCGGAAGTCGGCCTTGGCGGAGTTCTCCAGGTCTTTCGCCGGGTCGAGCGGCCGGATGTGCTGGCCGTTCGCGGCGAGCACGAGCACGTTCGGGCCGCCCTGCTCCCCCGCCGCCCGCGCCTCCACCTCGCGCCGCGTCGCGGTGATCAGCGGCCGGACGAGACGTTTCTCCGAGATGCCGGACCGGTAGATGCGCGCCGGTTCGGTGACGAGGTCCTGCGGGTCGCGTTCCGGGGAGATCGCCGCCCATCCGGACCGTCCGCAGTGGCGGCAGTACACGGCGGGCAGCGTCTCGCGTCCGCCGCCGGTGATGGTGGTCTCCGCGTCGAGCGGCGGCGGGGCCTCCCCGTACCAGGCGAATCCGGGCCGGGGGCCGACCGCGCGCAGCAGCCGCGTCACCGATCGCACCCACAGGTGCGTTTCGACGTGCAGGAACGGACGGTTCGGGTCCTCCGGGTCGCGCGCCTCGGACAGCAGCGCGACGAACCGCGCGAGCGCCGCCGCCGCGTGCATCGGGGACAGACGTATCGCCGTGCCCCAGCTGTAGGCGCCCTTGCGCGGGAGGAGTTCGAGGATCTCCCCGAGCGTGTGCGGCTTCCCGTCGAGGACTTCCAGGACGGCGCTGGTGAGGATGTGCTGCCGCAGGACCTTGCCGAGTTCCTGCGGGGTGAGCGAGTCCCGCCCGGTGACGGCCTGCATGATCTGCGCCATGGCCCCGTCGTCGCCGTGCGGGTCGGCAATGGCCGCGAGTTCCTGCGGGTCGGGAAGGGGCAGGGTGTAGTCGATCCCGGCCTCTTCGATGAACTCGTCGGTGCTCTGCCGGTCCTCCCCGATCACCGAGGCGGCGTCGAACGGAGTACCGAACACCGCCTCGGCGACCCGCCGGATCTCGGCGCCGTCCCCGCTCTCCCCCAGCGTCGCGCTCGTCGCGACCGGGCAGATCCTGCCGAGCGGCTTGCCGGGTTCGCTGTGGCCGAGCGCGGCCGCGAGGCGGCGGAGGAGCATCGCCACGTCGGTGCCCTGTGCGCCGTCGTAGGTGTGGAACTCGTCCACGACGACGTAGGCGAGGTCGGCGTCCTCCCAGAGCTGGAGGTCGTCGGCGCGCTGGAGGAGGAGGTCCAGCATCTTGTAGTTGGTGATGAGGATGTCGGGCCGCGACCGGCGGATCTCCGCCCGCTGCGTGTAGACGCGGGGGTAGCCGGTTTCGGGGGTGTCGCCGATGTAGAGGCCCGCGGTGACGTCGCCGAGACCGGGCTGCTGAAGGTAGTCGTTGAGCCGCTGGGCCTGGTCGGTGGCGAGGGCGTTCATCGGGTACAGGAGGACGGCCTTCACCCCCGTTTTTCCTTGCGTGCGTGCCCTGCGGCAGTGGTCGAGCACCGGGATCAGGAACGACTCGGTCTTGCCGGAGCCGGTCCCCGTCGTGATCAGCGTTGGTTCTGCCCGGTGGTTGAACGTCGTCAGGCGGCGGAACGCGGCGGCCTGATGGCGGTACGGGACGAACCCGGCCGGCGCCCATTGCAGCAGCCCCCGCCACCCGTCGCCCTCAACGCGGAAGGGGGTGCGGATGCGCAGGTAGGGGCCACGAAAGATGCCCTGCTCAGGATGGTTGAGGAAGCGATCCAGTCCTTCGCGGACCTGCTCGTCCGCCAGCGCGAACGTCGTCGTGAGGTACTGCGTCAGATTCCGCCGTACCTCATCGGCCGCCAACGTCGGCCTCATCTACACCGCCCCCTCGTCCATCCGCGACAGGCTATCGACGGTCGGTGACGGTCCCGGCCCGCTCCGGGCAGATCATCCTGGCCGTCAGCGGTCAGTGCCGCCGGAACCAATGGATGGTGTCTCGATGTTCATCACGGCGTTTGATCGTGTGGTGTCATGGCAAGGATGAGGTGCGTGTATTAGAATCCTTACCGACAGCACTCGCATAACCAATTACCGCAAGAAGTCCACCCTTATTGGACAGTGAGCGCGTGGAGATAGGACTGACGCCCGAGGCGATACTGCGACGGCATTTTCCGGCCTGGCGGGTACGGCGGCGCGATGATGGTCGCTGGGGGGCCGTACTGGACTCGTCCGCGGGTGCGCACGAGCGGATCGCCGTTCAAGGTTGGTCCGCGGGGGAGGTCGCCGCGTACATGGCGGCCGTGGAGGCCCGCCTGAGCACGGGCCGCCGTGGCTAGTGGCTCCCACCTCGGCGCCCTTGTGAGGTTCGCTTCCGGAGCTTGGTCAGGAAGGCGATGAACCGTCGTCCGGTCCGCCCGTGCGGGTCCCAGGAGAGGACCGGTTCGACGAACGACAGCGCGCCGAGCGGAGGGAAGATCGTTCCGGCGATGCTGACGCTCAATCCCATCGCTTGTCCGTAATTGGCACGGCGATTACCGCGCTGTACCGTGTCGCCCAGCAATTCTACGTACTGTTGCCGCGCGCTCTCTATGGCGGTCTCGATGTAGCGTTTGTAGTCCAACGTGTCCAGGACGTTGTGCTCGGCCTTCGTCACCACGTCGGCGACCATCGCACGGGTGGCGGGTTTGTATCGGCTCAGTTTGTCGATGTCGGCAACGGAAAGATGGAGAAGCGAGCCGACCGCGTGCATCTCCATGATGGTGGATGTGACGGGTCCGGTGATCGTTCCGGCGGCGGCGAGTCTGCGCATCGGTGCGGACAGAGCCATGGAGCGGTTGTCCGAGGACAGCAGGCAGTCGGTATCGAAGAAGCGGGCGAGCCCCAGCGTCCAGAGCGAATCCTGCAGGCTGACGAACTCCGAGATGCCGGAGATCATGGAGTTGGCGGGCTTCCCCACCCCACGCAGGAGATCGTCGCGGTAGATGGCCACCCCGGCGCGGACGCCGCGCTGCAACTGTTCGTGCGCCGCCGTGTCCAGCCGTTGGGTGACCGTCGCCGCCGGCCACCACTCGGCGGCGCGCACCTGCGGGGGTGCGGGGTCAAGGCTCCACCGGTGCAGATACCCCGCCTCGGCCAGTTCCGCGAGACGGGTCTCCGTCCGGCGTCGCTCTTCCGGGGAGAGCGCGGGACTGGGGCGGGCATAAGCCGGCAGGACGATCCCGTCGGCCAGCCAGACGATCGCCTGGATCATCTTTTCCAACTGCACGGGACCTATGTCGGTTCGATCGTTGTACAGCATCGTGATGCGGCGGCGCCGACGGGTCACGGCTCCTCCTCGGGGAAGGCGGCGAGCGCGCTCGGCAGGTCCCGGATGTAGAGGTGGTAGCTGGCCACGAAGTGGACGAAGAGGCCGAGGGGCAGCTGCAGCCTGTCCGCAACCCGCTGCTGGAGGCCGACCAGTGCCAGCAGGTTGGGGAGTTCGCCGTTCCACGCGTCCACGCTCCGGCTGCTCACCGTCAGGTTGAGCGCCTCTTCCCGGACGGAGAAGTAGAGGTGACAGTGGCCGGACGGGCTCTGCGCGGCCCCTGCCGGGAGGTCGCGCTCGGGGTGCCAGATCTGCGCCACCGCCCGGCGCGAGTTCGGGTTGTCCTTGAGCTCAGTGACGATCCTGCGGATCTGGTCGAGCTTCCGGCCGTTCGCGGCCGGCCAGGCGAAGAGGCGATCGGCGACGGTCGTGATCTCCGTCGGCCGACCGCGCCGGGTGCGGGAGAAGAGGCCGCCGTAGTCGGCGATGAGCTGCGGATCGACGTATCGATCCGAGATCCGCGGTTCTGCGGCAGGGTTCCGGACGCGCAGGACGAGCCCTTCGAACTCCATCGTCCCGCCCCCGGTGTCGGTGTCGATCACCGCCGCCCCGCGCTGGCGCAGGAGGAGCCTCATGCTGTCCTCCCAGACTTCGGCGATGGTGCCGCCGCTGACGGCGCCGTCACTCAACATGACACTCTCCGCGATGCCGCGGTGCTCCGGCGGGAGGCGAGCAGGTCACCATATCCTCATGTGCGCGAGCATCGGGAAGACCTTCTCGACCGTGATCGGAGTGAGTTCCCCGAAGACCTTCCGGAGGTCCGCCCGGCTGAGCCAGTTGAGCGCCGATATCTCACTTGAGGCTTGGGGTTCCCCATCGATCTCACCGCAGTACAGGTGGATGCGCAGATCACGGCCGTCCGGGGTGTACCCCTGCACGACGCCCAGATCGCTGAATTGCGTCACCTCGGCGTTGAGTTCTTCTCGGACCTCGCGACGCAGGGCCTGCTCACTGCTCTCGCCGACCTCCTGTTTGCCGCCGGGAAAGATCCAGTGCGCTTTGCCGTGCTCCCTCACCAGCAGCAGTTCACTTTCCGGCCACGAGCCCCGAGTGAGCAGAAGTGCCGATTTCTCAATCATGCGCATGATGCTAGTGCGTACATAGTGGAGTGTCCATCGCATCCGCAAGACTTATAACCTCGGTTCAGGTTCAGCGTGCGACCCTGTGATGGCTTGCGACATCGCGGGTTCAACTCGCCACGGTCTCCCATTCTGTCCACCCCGGTCGATCGACTTGTCATTTCAGAGATTAGCGGAATTTTCCGGGCAGGCGGCCGGTTTCCCCACAAGCGGTTCGATGTGGCGCCCGGGGGGCGGTCAGGACCTACGGAAGGCGAAGTCCAGCAGATAGCGTCGTGCACATTCGTTGAATTTCCATTGCAGTTCCCGACGTTCGATACACGACAATGTGTCACGGTCGTCTCTGGTCGCGGCGGTCCGGATGTCGGCCTCCAGGGTGATCAGCTCTCGCCCGACGGCCTCGCCCCGGCCCGACGGAATCCGCGGAAAATCTATGACTTCTGTTTCCTGACCGAGCACGCGCCGGGCCAGGTCGCGCTCGTTCGCGTAGATATGGAATGTTCCGGAGAAGTGCAGGTAATCACCTGGTTCGCAGTTCAGTGAGCTCGCGGTGAACTGATGAAGGCAGGAGAAGAGGAACGAGTCGTACGGAAGTATGGTGAGCGCCTGCTGGGCCCGCATCAAGGTCAGCCAGTGCAGCCGGCCGTCGCGAAGGAAGAGTTGCACGCCGGCCGCACATGGGTATTCCAACGACTCGTCGAGGTTGTCGGAATCTCTGATTATGGTGGCATAACTCCTCCTGCTGGCCGGATCCTCGGTCAACCGGTCGCGTATGGCGGAGAGTTGCCCTCCCTTGCCCCCCGGGCCGAACAAGCGTGCACCGAATGCTCCGCACATGGTCATGCCGTCGTCGGAGTAATCACTGGCGGACTTGCGGTAGTACTGGAGTGTGTCCAGGTCGTTCCGGCCGTCCAGCGTCCATGCCAGGAGCCCGAGCAGGTAGCTGAGATTGGTCGGCAGCGCCGCAGATGTGATCGCCTGCGGATGCCCCAGTCTCACCCGGAACTGCTGGGCGACTAATTCTATCCACGGCCGGTCGCCTTTTCCGAAGTTCGACGCCTTGGATTTTGCACCGAGGACAGAGGGCACCTGGGCGCCCTGTTCGAGCAACAACTGGATGCCGTTCCGGTAGGCGTCGACCAGTCCCCGTGTCATCGTGCTCTCCGCTTTCATGTCCGGCTCCGTCTCCGCACAATGCATTCGATCATTTCTGCCACACCGTCGTCGGCGTTCGATCTCGTGACCACATCGGCGTTCGCGCGCACGCGCGCCGGAGCGTTGGCGACCGCGACACCGAGTCCCGATCGAGCCAGCATCGTCACATCATTGGGCATGTCCCCGAATGAGATCACGTCGTCCGGAGAGATGTTGAGCATCGTGCACACGCGCAGCATCGCCTTGGCCTTGTCGATGCCTCTTCGGCTGACTTCGAGCAATCCGGCCGAACTGGTGGTGACGGTGACACGGAAGGTCTGTTCGAGTTCGTCCGCGTTGACATGGCCACCCGCAATCAGCACGCAGGCCGCGCGCTGCGTGGGAAGTTCCGGTCCGACCAGCGGCCAGAGGCTCTGATACACGGGTCCCCGGCCGTAGGGACCCGGCCATTCCGGATCGGCCAGTCGGTAACGCGGATAGTCGATGGCGATGGAGCAGCCTGGAAACTCGGTGCGGACGAATTCGACTAGGCCTCGTTGCAGCGCGGTGTCCATGAGCCAACTGAGGAGACCGCTTCCCAGTTGCGGCCGGTACGCGATAACCGCCCCGTTCTGGCAGATGACGGGGCCGTTGAGCGATAAGGATTTCGCTATTTCAACGATGTCACGCAAGGGGCGGGCGGTGGCGATGATGAAGTGGATGCCCAGTCGGTTCAGGCCGGCGATGGCTTCGGCCGTCCGATAACTGATCTCCGCCTTGTCGTCCAGCAGCGTCCCGTCCAGATCTGAGATGATCAGAGATATGTCGTGGCTGGGCGGTTCCGCTGTGAGCTGGGCGTTCATGAGGGCTTCTCCACAGCCGATCACTGGCTGGCGCCAGTTGCCGGTGTCGCCCGCGATACTACCGGCATGGTTCGGTCGGCGAGCACGGCTGACCGCTCTTGGACAAGAGATCCCATTTGTGGCCTAGTGCATATCCTTTCAAGTGAGTTATGTGCTCGGAGCCGCCGAGTGAAATCCGCTGAACCGGGCTTCGTGACTCGTCCGCGGCGACCGGTAGGTCTGCACCCGGAACCGGACGCGGCGGAGCAGGCTCATCCTCCGCCCCGGCATGGGAGGACACGGGCGGTATCCACCATGGGGACTTCGCACGTCCTGGCGCAGGCCGGGTCGGGCTCAGCGCCGTGGACTCCGGCGGGTGAGGGCGCGGCCGAGGAGGGAGGCAAGGGTGACGCCTGCGGCGGCCCCGGCCATCAGCGTCCAGGGGCGGCGATTGCGGGAGCGGTCGGGGGG
>NZ_SMLC01000194.1 GCF_004349245.1 Actinomadura sp. 6K520
GCTTTGCTTGCCTTCGCCTGGCCGCACCCTTTGTGTCTTCCGGGGGATCGTCCCCCGGAAGACACAAAGGGTGCGGCCAGGCGAAGGCAAGCAAAGCGAGCCGAGCAGGAGGTCGCTCCGCTCCCGCGACTGGACTCGAACCAGTAACCTGCCGGTTAACAGCCGGCTGCTCTGCCGATTGAGCTACGCGGGATCGTACGTGCGTCCGGGGCCGTTGGGCCCCGGCGGCGGCTCTAGGTTAGCGCATGTCCGGGGCTGTTCGCGCATGCGTTATGGGTGGGCGCGGCGATGGCGGGTATAGGGGGTCACACGAATTCGCCGTCGGCAGGAGTTGCACGTGAAGACTCGCATGATGTTCATGGCAGGCGCAGCGATCGGCTATGTCCTGGGGACGAAGGCCGGGCGTGAGCGGTACGAGCAGATCAAGAGGCTGTCCCAGCAGATGTCGGAGAACCCGAACGTGCAGGAGGCGGCCGGCAAGATCCGCGCGAAGGGCGAGGATCTGGCGGGTAAGGCCGGGCAGATGCGGGAGCGGGTGCCGCAGCAGGTGCCGGGTCGCCGCAAGGCGGAGGAGGAGCACCCGCCGCAGGTCTACCCCGGTTAGAGGCCCGTCTGGCGGCGCAGCTCTTCGAGGACCTGTTCGGCCTGGGCCCGCAGGCCCGGGTCGGCGGGGTCCGTTCCCGCCTCGAAGACGAAGGTCCAGCGGATGTCGCCGCCGGTGGCGGGGCGCCGGCCGGCGATGCGGACCTTGGTGCCGCCGGGTAGCACGGCCTGGTGGCTGACGGCGATGGTCGCGGTGACGCGTTCCCGGACGGTCTCGGGGACGGACCCCGGGTCGGTGAGCCCTATGTCGTGCGCGGCACCGGCGGATGTCTCCTGGACGTGGAGCCATCCGTCCTTCCATGTGGCGTGGTCGACGCGTTCCCATGGGATGCGGGTGAATCCGCCGGAGGTCGTGGGGAGGTGCAGCGCCGCGGTGGTGGCGGTCACGTGGGACCCGCCGCGGGTGGGGGCGGCGGCGAGGACGCGTTCCCCCCGTTCGAGTCGCAGGGCGTCGCGGACCGCGGACGGCAGGGTACCCCGGCGTAGGCGCATGCCCCCAAGGTAGGCGATCAGGCGAGGTGGGCGCTCAGGCGGCCTGGGGCGCGCGGCGGGCGCCGAGGAGGTCGAGGACGAGGGCGGCGGTCCAGGCGTAGTCGTGGCTGCCGCGTCCGGTGCCGTCGAAGGGGTCGAAGAACTCGCGGAAGCCGGACTGGCGGACGAGCCGCATGGTGGCCCCGTAGAGCAGGTCGGCGACGACGGGGAACCCGTGGCCGAGGGCTCCGTACCAGATGAGCCAGTTGGTGCTGATCCAGGTGGGGCCGCGCCAGTAGCCGCCGCGGTCGAAGGCGGGGGCCTGGATGTCGCAGGTGGGGACGGGGTATCCGGCGGCTCCGGCGAACCGGGCGGACAGCAGCAGGTCGACGAGGTTGCGGACGATGGGGGCGGGCAGTTCGGGGTCGAGGAGGGGGCCGAACGCGCCGACGGTGACGACGGGCAGCAGCCGGTCGTCGCGCAGGTCCCGGGCGCGGAAGCAGCCGGTCTCGGCGTCCCAGAGCCGGTCGAGCAGGGCCTGGTGCACGCGCTGGGCGCGTTCGCGGTGCGGGACGGGGTCCGCGCCGACGATCTCGGAGATCTCCGCGAGGGCGTGGGCGGAGGCGAGGTAGGTGGCGTTGACGAGGGGGTCCTCGACGGCGAACGGGTGGGTGTCGCGGAGGTAGCCGGGCCGGTATCCGGCGTCGCGGACGAGCGCGGCGAGCCAGACGTAGCGCTCGTAGTCCTCGCCGGTGGGGAGGTTGCGGGCGCGCTGGGCGGGCGCGTAGGCGGTGGGCGGGAGCCGGAGGGCGCCGAGGGGCCGGTCCCAGGCGGGGCTGTTGTCGAGGCCCGATTCCCATGGGTGGCAGATGGCGATGAGACCGCTGGAGTCGAGGTCGCGGGCGCGGGCGAGGTAGCGGTGCTGCGCGGTGAGCATGGGGTGCAGCCGCGCGAGGAACGCCCGGCTGCTTTCGAGGTCGGCGGCGTTCTCGTGGAGGCGGAGGGCGGTGAGGGCGTGCAGCGGCGGCTGGGTGAGGCCGGAGGTGTGCACGCCGTGCGGCGCGTCGCGCTGCCGTTCGCTGCGCCACAGTTCGGGGCCGGGGAAGTAGGCGTGCCGGGCGAGGCTGGTGTCGAACACGATGTGCGGGAGCATCCCGTCGGCCCACTGGCCGCGGAACAGGGAGAGCAGTTCGGCTTCGGCGCGGTCGCGGCGGTGGCGGGCGAGGCCCATGCTGATGAACGCCGAGTCCCAGCTCCACTGGTGCGGGTAGAGGCCGGGGGACGCCGCCGTGGCGGTCCCGGTCCAGTTCGCGTCGAGAACCCTGGCCGCGGCCTTCCAGAGCGCGGTCTCGTCGCCGGTCAGACGGGAGGTCATGTGTTCAGGGTGTCCTCCTCCTGAGTGCGAGGGGCTATTCGTGATTGTGACCTCAGAACGCGGTCGCCGCGACCCCCCGGGGTGCGTAGCTTGTCGACGGCACCCGGGGCGGTGACGTGATTTTTCGCGGTGCTCCGGTCCGGGACGCTATGGGGTCGCCGCGCGTTCCACCAGCCACGCGGCGATCTCCTGGCCTGCGGCGATGCCCCGCGCGGCGGTGACGGACGTGGCCGGGGACGTCCAGCCGGTGTCGTGCAGTTCGCCGTGGGCCGGCCGGATGGACCGGTCCGCCGCTTCGAGGAGTTCGATGTCGAGGAGCGAGTCTCCGGCGGCCAGCATCGTGGACGCGCCCGTCCGGCGGGCGACCTCCGCCGCGGCGGCGGCCTTGGTCAGGCCGGCGGGCAGGCAGTACACCTTGCGGCCTTGGAGGGACGTCCGCCAGCCGCGTTCGGCGCACCATCCGGTGAGGTCCCCGACCCACCCGGCGGGGAGTGAGGCCCGGTCCACGACCGTGTAGGCGAACAGGCCGGACGCGCTGCGCCGCTTGAGCACGAACTCGCCGCTGACCTGCACGAGGTGTTCCTGGACGTCGGCGAGGGGTGCGCACCCGTCGGCGACCCGTGCCCGGACGGACGCCGCCCATTCGGGGTCGTCCGCACCGTCCACGAGGAGGTGGCCGCCGTTCGCGGTGATCGCGTACGCGGCGGGCTTCTCCAGCAGGTTGACGCGCCGGTACTGCTCGGGGGTGCGGGTCGTCGCCGGGACGAACGTCGCGGCGGTCGCGAGGGTCTCCAGCGTGCGCGCGGCGGCCTCGGTCATGTAGGAGAGCGGCGCGCCCCGGTAGAACTCCACGCACAGCAGCCGCGGCATCGTCTCGTCCGGCCCGTCCAGCGCGAAGGCCGCGGCGGAGTAGATGAGCGTGCGGTCGAGGTCGGAGCACACCAGGACGGTCACTGGACGGCTCCCTTGCCGAACCGGGGATGGATGAGGCCCATGCAGGCGTAGGGGAACCGGTCGGGCCCGACATCGATGACGGGCACCCCGCGTTCACCGGCGAGCAGCCTGATGTGCGCGACCTCGGGCCCCGAGTCGGCCCGCACGAGCACCTTCCACGGGACGCGGCGCAGCAGCACCCGCGTGGTCTCCCCGATGCCCGGCTTGACGAGATTGAGGTCGTCGATGCCCTCGGCGCCGGCGCAGCGGCGGACGGCCTCCCACCCGGACCAGTCGGGGGTGCGGTCGGCGGCGCGGAGGTCCGGCAGGTCCTTCGCGACCCGCTCGGCGACGTCGCCGAACCGCGCGCACACCGTGTCGAGGAACACGGCGGACACGTCGTCGCCAGCGAGATCGGCGTAGAACTTGGCGCCGTGGAAGTCGCCGGGGCCGATCAGGTCCGCGTTCAGGACGGTCCGGCTCACCAGCCCCGAGACGGTCGAGTTGAGGCACGCGGACGGGATCAGGAAGTCGTCCCGCGTTCCGAACAGAGGCGTGCACCGCCCCGGGTCGGCGAGCACCGCAAGGTCGGCGGCGAACGGGTGCGCGGCGAGCGCGGCGGTCAGTTCCCGCGTGATCGCGCCCTTTCCGGTCCAGCCGTCCACGAACATCACCGACGCCGGGTCGTGGTGCTCGGCGAGGTAGCGCAGGGCCGCGGTGTCGATGCCGCGCGCCCGGACGATGCTGACCGCGTAGTGCGGCAGGTCGAGGCCGTGCGCGAACCGCGCCCAGCGGCGCATGAGGATGCCGACCGGCGTCCCGGCGCGGGCCAGCGACACCAGCACCGCCCGCGGGCCGCGCCCGGCGAGGACCAGCTCGGTGACCAGGCCGGTCGCGTACGCGATCCGCTCGGCCGACGTCTCCAGCGCCCGGTGGAACAGGCGCCGGTACTCGGGGCCGGGCTGGTACTCCACCGGCAGGGATTCGGCGTAGTGGGCCCGTCCCGCCTGGATCGCGGCCTCGCGCTCCTCGGTGGGCGCTTCGAGGCGCGCGTGCGAGAGGTCCTTGAGCAGCCACGCGACGTCCTCGGCCGCGTAGCTGCCGAAGGACGGCCCGTACAGCGGTTTCACAGGCCCCTCCGGGCGGGGACCGGCGCGACCAGCACGGGCGCGAGCGCGCGGAGCCGCGCCAGGAGCCCGCCCGCGAGCGCGGGAGTGTCGCCGACGTCGTCCACCACGAACACGATGCGGTCGAAGCCGTCCTGGCCGGAGGCCGGTGCCACGTTGTAGGCGTACCGCTCCCCCGGGCCGTCGGCGGGGTCGTCGTGTGCCTCGAAGGCCAGGCGCGTCCTGATCGCGTAGCCGGGGTCGTCCACGGCGAGCACGGGTGAACGGGTGGTGGTCGAGTACCGGACGTCCGCGCCCGGCAGGGTGTCGGCGAGGGCCTCGGCCAGCCTGAGCGGCGCGTACATCAGCTCCTCGAACCCCAGGACGAGAATCCGGGACGCGTCGTCGCCGAGCGCGGCGGCCAGGGCGTCGGCCATCCTCCCCAGGTCCTTCTCCAGCCGGGACCGCTGGGCCGGCAGGAACCCGTGCCGTCCCCCGTCCGGCAGTCCGGCCGGCCACTCCAGGTCGAGCCGGGACACCGCGAACGTCTCAGCCGCGTCCTCCGGGAGGATCGCACGGGCGGTCAGATCGGAGACGAGCGCCTTGCCCGACTCCAGGATGTCGCCCGGAAGGTCGACATGCCCTTGGGCGAGGGCCACCGCCTCGATGCGGGTGCCCAGCCGTTCGGCGAGTCCGTCCATCCGGGCCCGGTCGTCGGGACCGCGCAGGTCGACAAGGGCGGCGAGGACGTAGTGGCTTCGGGGATGGACGGCGTGCAGCGCCTCGATGGTGTTCAGCACCGTCCGGCCGGTGGAGAGCTCATCGTCCACCAGCACGGCGGGCACGTCACGATCGAGCGCGGCAGGGTCGGCGGGCAGCAGCAGGTGGCTCGTCGCGTGGCTGTGCTCCTCCTCGAACCCGCCGTACGCGGCGAACCCCGCCACGGGACGACGTGTGGAGTGCAGGTAGTAGGCACCTCCCAAAGCGTCCGCGACGGAATGGCCCAGAGCCGTCGCCGTCTCCGCGTAGCCCAGGACGACGGCGTCCACAGGAGTCCGAGGGGCTCGCATGAGGTCGCGCAGCCCGGCCGCGGCACCCGGCGCGCCCCGCAGGGCGTCCGCCAGGAGGCTCCCAGGACGGGGAGGCTCCTCACCTCGGAGGCGCGTGCGCACGAGCTCCCCCAGCAGGAGCCCCGACCCGTGCACCAGCCGCGGATCGGTCGGGACGTGCTTGCCCAGCACCGCCGAGACCAGCAGGTGCGCCCGGCGCGGATTGCGCCGCACGGCGAGGCCGACGAGGTCCGCCAGCCCGACGCCCACCGGGCGCGGGCCGTCCGCGAGCCGCACCCCGAGGCGCGCCGCCACCCAGGAACCCGGCCACCCGGGCGGGCGGGCCGTCACCGGGTGCCCGCCGCTTCCAGCAGTTCGACGAACGTGACGCCCTCCGCCGCCACCCCGAACACCCGGGCGCGCAGCATCAGCCGCTGCGCCCACGCGCGGTGCGGCTTGGCCTCGTTCATCTTGTTGGCGTACGAGCTGGCCATCGCCCCTCCCCCGGCGACGCCGAGGATGTCGGCCGCGTCGCAGTACTCCTCGTGCGTCACCACCGACAGGGCGTGCACGGCCGCGACATGGCTCGGATGGATGACGGTCTTGCCGATGAGGCCGTTCGCCTTGTCCAGGTGCACCTCGCGGATCAGCCCGTCCAGGTCCGACGTGATCAGCCGCTGCCGCAGCGGTGCCGCGCGCTGCGCGTCGAACGGCGACTGCCGCAGCTGCGGCTTGAACATCCGCTCGCCGGCCGAGAAGTACTCCCACACCGGACCGGTCACCACGTAACCGGTGCCGTCCGCGCGGCCGAGGATGTTGACCACGTCGCAGATCACGCCCGCGACGGGCCGGATGTCGTAGATCGTGAGGTCCGGGGGGCGGCGCAGCCCGTACGCGGCGGACATGTCCGTCGCGCCGATCCGCACCGCCAGGATCAGCGACCGGTGCTTGGCCAGCAGCCGCGCCACCTCGTGCAGCATCTCCGACCGGGACTCGGCGTACACCGCCTCCGGGCTCTCGATCACCGGCATCGCCAGCAGCCGGAGCCCGGTGCGATCCGCGGCGTCCTCCAGCGCGTCGAGGAACGCTCCACCGCCGGCCGCCGTGAACTTGGGCAGCACGAAACCGGAGATCAGCTCGGCGGCGCCCCCGAGCCGGCCGATCAGGTCGCCGATCTGCCGGGGGTCGCGGACGCGCACGAACAGCAGCGGCACGTCCCCGGCGCCGCTTCCAGCACCGCCGTTCCCCGCACCGCCGTTCCCCGCACCGCCGCGGCGGGCGGCGCCGTGCAGCGAGCGCAACTGCGCCACGAGGTTCGCCTCGCCGGACTCGACCTCGTCGTCGGCGATCGCGTCCTCCAGGCACAGGACCATGCTCATGACGCCGCGGCGCGCCGCGCGCAGCACGTCGTCGGCGAGGGCCGGCCGCGTGGCGGGGCTGTACAGCGTCGCGCCCAGCGCCACCGCCAGCACGGCCGGGTCGTCGTGCCGGTCGAACGGCCGCGGATGCCGGTAGAACAGGTGCTTGCGACGCGCGGCGTCGATGTGGTCGAAATGCCGCATGGGCGCCCCGTCAGACCCGCCGGATCATCGGATCGAGCATCGGAACGCCGGGCCGGGGCGCCGGATCACAGATGCGCCGACACTGCCGGCAGCAGGTGCTGGAAGGTCCGGCCCGTCGCGGTCGCGCCGATCGCCGTCATCGACCAGCCGCCGCCGTCCCGGGACACCTTCGCCATGATCTGCGCGTTGTGCTGCCCGGCTCCGCTCAGGTCGTAGCGCGCGATCTCCTGCCCGGTGGTCTCGTCGACCAGCCGGCAGAACGCGTTCTCGATCTGGGTGAAGTCCTGGCCGGTGAAGGAGTTGACCGTGAACACCAGCTGCGTGACGTTGGCCGGGACGTTCTGCAGGTCGACGTTGATGACCTCGTCGTCGCCCTCGCCCTCACCGGTCAGGTTGTCGCCGGTGTGCAGCACGGAGCCGTCCTTGCTGCGCAGCTGCCGGAACCACACCTGGTCGGCGAGGTTCCCGCTGGCGTCGAACAGCAGGCAGGACGCGTCCAGGTCGATGTTCTGCGCCTTGCTCCTGCCGAACAGGCCCTTCTTTGCGACGGCGTCCCAGCCGAGCCCCATCTTGACCCGGGTGAGCGTGCCCCCTCCGGGTTTGGCCAGCGATACCTTCTGGCCCTTCTGCAGCGAGATGGACATCGTTCGGCTCCTTCGGTGATCGATGCTGTCGCGAGGTGCGAGGTGGCGGTCAGACGTTGCTGGAGTGGAGCGCCTTGCCGCCCTCGTCGGACGGCGCCTCGGGCGGTTCCCCTTGCTCGCCCCGGCGGCGGATGATCGAGCTGGCGAACGCGGCGATGATCAGGCCCGCGCCGAGCCCGCCGGTGATCCACTCGGGGACGTGGTGACCGATGCTGATCAGCATGCAGGTCGCCAGGGCGCCGATCGCCCAGTGCGCGCCGTGCTCCAGGTACACGTACTCGTGCAGCGTGCCCTTGCGGACCAGGAACACCGTCAGCGACCGGATGTACATGGCGCCGATGCCGAGGCCCAGCGCGATGACGATCGGGTCGGTGCTGATGGCGAAGGCGCCGATGACGCCGTCGAAGCTGAACGAGGCGTCCAGGACCTCCAGGTACAGGAACAGGAAGAACCCCGCCTTGCCGGTGGCGACGGCGAGCGGGCTCGGGCCGCCGCGCCGCGGCTGCCCGTCCCGCGCCGCCTCCTTGACGGCGTCCCGCGCGACCGCCGCGGCACCCTCCTCGCCGGCCTCCTCGTCGTCGTCGGAGTCGGCCGCCTCGGAGAACAGCTCGCCGAGCCCGTTGACCAGGATGTAGGTGATCATGCCGAGCACGCCGGCGATCATGACGGTGCCCGGGTCGTCGGCGGCCAGCCACGCCACGAACGACAGCGCACCGGCCGCGACCACCACCGCGAGCTGGTCCAGGCGGCCGATGCGGGCCAGCGGCTTCTCCAGCCACGGCAGCCACTTCTCGGCGCGCTCCTCGAACACGAAGTTCAGGAACAGCATCATCAGGAACATGCCGCCGAACGCCGCGATCGTCGGATAGGCGTCGTTCATCAGGTCGTGGTAGCGGTCCGAGTCGTTCAGCGCCAGGTCGAACGCCTGGAACGGGCCGAGCTGGGCGGTGAGCGCCACGATCACCAGCGGGAAGACCAGCCGCATCCCGAACACCGCGATCGCGATGCCGATCGTCAGGAAGATCTTCTGCCAGAAGGGGCTCATCCGGTCGAGCACCTTGGCGTTGACCACGGCGTTGTCGAACGACAGCGAGATCTCGAGGATGGACAGCACGGCGACCAGGGCCAGCCCGGCCGGCCCGCCGTAGAGCAGGGCGAGTAGCAGGCCGACGGCCGTGACGCCGAAGGACCACCCGAAGGTGCGAAGAATCATGCGCGTATTTCTGGTAGGTAGGAGGCCGGGCGCGGCGGCCCGGACGCGGGGTCGCCGGCGCTAGCCGACGTTGACGCCGAAGTCCATCGCGATACCGGCCAGCCCAGAGGCGTACCCCTGGCCGACCGCTCTGAACTTCCATTCGCCGTTGTGCCGGTAGAGCTCACCGAACACCATGGCCGTCTCGGTGGAGGCGTCCTCGGTGAGGTCGAAGCGCGCGAGCTCGTTGCCGTCGGTCCGGTTGACGATCCGGATGAAGGCGTTGCGCACCTGGCCGAAGCTCTGGTGCCGGTTGTCGGCGTCGTAGATCGAGACGGGGAACACGATGCGGTCGCACTCGGGCGGCACCCCGTTGAGGTCGACGTTGATGGACTCGTCGTCGCCCTCGCCCTCACCGGTCAGGTTGTCACCGGTGTGCTCCACCGAGCCGTCCGGGCTCCGCAGGTTGTTGAAGAACACGAAGTGGTGGTCGGAGATGACCTTGCCCGTACTCGCGAGCATCAGCGCGGACGCGTCCAAGTCGAAGTCCGCGCCGGTGGTGGCGCGGACGTCCCAGCCGAGGCCGACGGTGACCGCGGTGAGGTTGGGCGCGGCCTTCGTCAGTGAGACGTTGCCGCCCTTGGCGAGTGATACTCCCATGTTCGGGCCACTCCCTTCCCTGTTGCCTGATCCCTGGCTGTGGATCCTACTGAGACCGAAGTCCGCGGGAACCGTTTCCCGCGGGGCGTCAGAGGTTGACGCCGAAGTCCGCGGCGATGCCGGCGAGCCCGGAGGCGTAGCCCTGGCCGACCGCGCGGAACTTCCACTCCGCGCCGTTCCGGTACAGCTCGCCGAAGACCATCGCGGTCTCCATGGAGGCGTCCTCGGTCAGGTCGTAGCGGGCCATCTCCGTGCCGTCACTCTGGTTCAGCACCCGGATGTAGGCGTTGCGGACCTGCCCGAAGTTCTGGCCGCGGCCGTCGCCGTCGTAGATCGACACGGCGAAGGCCACCCGCTCGGCGGTGGCGGGCATCATGCCGAAGTTCACCTGGAGCTGCTCGTCGTCGCCCTCGCCGGCGCCGGTGGTGTTGTCGCCGCTGTGGGAGACCGCGCCGTCCGGCGTGCGGAGGTTGTTGAAGAACACGAAGTGCTGATCCGTGATGATCTTGCCGGAGGCGTCCAGGACCAGTGCGGAGGCGTCGAGGTCGAAGTCGGTGCCCGTGGTGGTGCGCAGGTCCCAGCCGAGACCGACGGTCACCGCGGTCAGCCCGGGTGCCTGCTTGGTGAGCGAGACGTTGCCGCCCTTGCTGAGACTGACACCCACGATGTGGCCTCCATGATCGCATGCCGGTTTCGCGGACGCCGTCCCGGCGCCCAGACTTAACGACGCTGGAGCGATGCTATCCGTTCCATCCTTGACGGACGCATTACACGAGACCGCGCCCACCGCGCGAAATCCGGCCCATCTGCGCCAGACTGGGCAGGGACGAAGGGAGGCTGCCTTGCGGGGAGCGGGCGACCAGCGGCGCAGGGGCAGGGGCGCGCAGGCGGCGGCCGGTGCCGTCGAGGCGAGAGAGGCGGCCGCGGCCGCCTTCTACGACATGGACCAGGCGCAGAAGTTCATCGACGGCCGGGTGACCGTCTTCGAGGACCTGGACGCCAAGGCCGCCGAGCCCGTCCGGCGGGAGTTCACCGGGCTCGCCGCGGCGGCCGACGCCGCGGCCCACGCCTACATCTCCGTCCTGGACGCGCACGACGTCGACGACCAGGACCGGTCGCCCGCCGAGTACGACGCGGCACGGCGCGCGTTCGTCGCGACCACCGAGCGGCTCCAGGAGATCAGCCGGAACCTGAACGGCTTCGCCGAGCGGCTCTCTTCGCGCATGGCCCGGCTGGAGGCCGCCCTCGACCAGCTCCCGCCCCGGCTGACCGCCGCCCGCGACGCCGTCGCCGCCGCCGACGCCGCCGTGGCCGCCGCCAGGGACGCCGGGATGGACGCCGCCGACCCGGAGGCCGAACTGGCCCGCGCCAAGCAGCTCCTCGCCCAGCTCGGCTCGCAGGGGCTCGGCGGCTTCGGCCTGGACGGGGCGATGCGCAAGGCCGACGAGGTCCGCGAGATCGCCGAGCGGGCCCGCGAGGCCGCCGCGGAACTGCCGCAGATGGCGCAGAAGGTCCGCAACTCCCTGGCCTCCGTCCGGACCCGCGTGGACGTCGTCGCGAACCGCGTCGGCCCCGTCCGGGAGGCGATGCGCGTCCTGCTGCGCGGCTACTCGCAGTCCTGCTGGCAGGACCTCAGGGGCGCGCCGGAGTCGATCGAGGCGGGCGCGAACCGGGCCCGCGAGCGGCTCAACGAGGCGTCCGCGCACGTCTCCCGCGCCGAGTGGAAGCAGGCACAGCAGGCGCTCACCGCCGCCCGCACCGAGCTGAACGCCGCCGACCGGCGCGCCGGGCACGTCACCGGCCGGGTCGACGAACTCAAGGCCGTCGCCGCCGACCCCCAGGCCCCCGTGGAACGGGTCCGCTTCGCCGTCCGCGACGCCCAGCGCCTCGCCATGGCCCAGCCGGGCGGAGCCGCCCCCCACCACGCCCGGGTCCTCGACTCCCTGGTGGAGCGCCTGGAGAACGCACCGGAACGGCTGACCGGCACCCACCCCGACTACTGGTCCTACCTGCAGGAACTCGATTCGATCAGAACCGCCGCCGGCGACGTCGTCACCCGCATCCGCTCCGAACGGGCGGGTTGATCCGAGGTCACCGCGGGCGGTCCTGAAGGCCCATGGTCAGGTTGCGGGCGACCATGGGCGGGCCGCTCGGGTTCGGGTCGTTGTAGGGGGCGGGCTGGGGCTGCTGC
>NZ_SMLC01000195.1 GCF_004349245.1 Actinomadura sp. 6K520
GAGCCGAGCAGCGCGTCGATCTCGTCCAGGAGCGCCACGTCCTGGTAGCTGAGCGGCGCGTCCCCGGCCCAGGAGCGGGCGAGCGGCTCGACGGCGGCGCGGTCGACGTCGCGTCCGGCGGCGCGGCGGAGCCGGTCGGGGTCGCCGAGCGAGCGCAGCACGTCCAGCGGGCGGCGGATCGGCCACCACGCGACGAGGAAGTCGGTGAACGCGCGCTGCTCGCGGACCCGCGCGACGAACTGGTCGCGCTGGGGGTCACCGCCGCCGCTGCCGCTGCCGCCGCCGCGTGCGGGGGGCTCCTCGTCGAGCTCGGCGAGGCCGTCGGCGGCGAGGATCGCGTTCCACAGGCCCTCCTCGGCGCCCTCCGCCTCCTCGGCCGCGTCGGGGCCCCCGATGTCGTTGAAGCGGTCCCACAGGGCGTCCAGGAGTGCCTCGGCTGCCCGGCCGCGCGCCGCGTTGACGCTGCCGCGGCTGCGCCGGTGGACATCGCTCCTGATCTGGTCGAGGCGGGCCCGGTCGAGCGCGACGACGACGCCCTTGAACACCACGCGCAGCTCGCCGGGGGCGCCGGGCGCGTGGTCGGTGACGGCGCGCCGCAGCACCGCCGCCATCGCGTCCGCGCCCTTGACCCGCGCGAGCCGCGGCGGGTCGTGCACGGTCGCGGTCACGCCGTCGACGAGGTCGCCGAGCGAGCGCAGCGTCGCCGAGCCCTCGCCGAGCGACGGCAGCACCCGCTCGATGTAGGCGGTGAACCGGCGGTTCGGGCCGATGACCAGCACGCCCCGGGAGCCGAACCGGCGCCGGTGCCGGAACAGCAGGTACGCGACGCGGTGCAGGGCGACGGCCGTCTTGCCGGTGCCGGGGGCGCCGCGCACCAGGACGGTGCCGTCGGCGGGGGCGCGGATCACCTCGTCCTGCTCGCGCTGGATCGTCGCGACGATGTCGCGCATCTCGCCCTCGCGGGTGCGGGCGAGGGAGGCGAGGAACGCGCCGTCGCCGATGATCGTCATCCCGTCGGCCGCGTCCGGGTCGAGCAGGTCGTCCTCCAGGTCGACGACCGTGTGCCCGCGCGAGTGCAGGACGCGGCGGCGCACGACGCCGCGCGGGTCCTCGGGGGTGGCGCGGTAGAAGTCCTCGGCGGCGGGGGCCCGCCAGTCGATGACCAGGGAGTCGTGCTCGCCGGTCCGCACGCCGATGCGGCCGATGTAGCGGACCTCGCGGGCGTCCCTGTCGGCGGGGGCGAGGTCGAGCCGGCCGAACACCAGCCCGTCGTCGGCGATGTCGAGGGCCTGGGCGCGCATGGCGGCCTGGTGGACCATCGCGTCCCGGTCCACCAGCGAGCCCTTGGTTCCGGCGAGGGACTGCCGGTAGCCTTCGCGGATCATGGCCTGGGCCTCCGCGCGCATCTCCTCCAGCCGCGCGTAGGCGATGTCGACGTAGCGCTGCTCGGCGGCGATCTCCCGGTCTTTGACCGTGCCGCCGGAGTCGGTCGGACGCCCGGTGACCTGGGACGACATGCAGGCTGCTCCTCGCACGAGTGTCGCGCCGGGGACGTCCCCCGGCACCCCCGAAGGGGCGAAGAGACAGCTTATTCGGTCGGTCCGACCTTCAGCGCGGCGCGACCGTATCGGCAGGTGAACGGCGCGTCGGCAGGGAGCCGAGACGCTCGCGGAGGGTGCCGCCGGGAACCCGGACGTGCGTCTCCCCGGCGGGCCGCGCGAGCGACCGGTCGATGGCGTCGAGCACCAGGCGCGCGGGAACCCCGTGCGGTGTGCGGCAGCAGCGGAACGTCACGCCCTGCCCGCGGTGCTCCGCCCAGAGCGCGTCGGTGTACGCGGCGACGGCGGCGGAGGCCGCGGCGGCGGCCGCCGCGCCCGGCACCGGGTGGTCCGGGCAGAGGATCAGCTCGCCGCGCCCGCGTTCCAGCATGCCGGGAAGGGTCGCCCGCACGGCGTGGACGGTGCCGAGGACGTCGGTCCGCAGGACGTGCTCCACCTCGGCGAAGGGCTGCTCCAGCGCGGGCGCGGCCGGCGAGATCATGGCCGCGTGTACGACGCGCTGCACGGGCCCGGCCATCGCCACCACGTCCGCGACGGCCTCGGGGTCGGTGACGTCGCACGTCCGGACGTGCATGTTGGGGGAGCGCAGCGCCGTCCTGGCCAGGCCGTCGGCGTCCAGGTCCACCGCGACGACGTCCCAGGCGGCCGCCGCCAGCCGCCGCGCGGCCAGCGCGCCGAGGCCGTGCGCGGCACCGGTCACCAGCGCCGTCCGCATCATGGGCGCACCTCCTCGGCCGCCCCGAAGGTCATCCGGAGGTGGCCGACCGTGCTGCTGCTCAGCGCGCGCGCCCGGTCCAGGCCCAGTCCCCGGAGCTCCTCCGCCACGGGATGGTCGCCCAGGACGACCTTCGCTCCGCCCGGCCGCATCCGCACCTCGGACGGCGTGACGGTCCAGGGCGTCCGGCGGGTGACCCCGTCCATGCACGAGTACGCCTCGACCTTGGGCGCTCCAGAGCCCTCCGGCATCGGCGCTCCCGGCCCGACCGCCACCTCGATCGCGGTCCGGTCGCCGAACCGGACCGCGCACCGCTTCACCCGCCCGGCCAGGTCCATGGGGATGTCGGCGAGTTCCTTCGGGAAGCCCCAGATCGTCCGCCCGGCCTCAAGGGTGAACTCCTGGTTGACCGGCAGCCAGTGGATGAACGCGCCCACGCCGGCCATGCCGCGCAGGCGGCCCAGCGGCCCCGAGGGCGGTGCCGAGCTGGGCGGCCGGACCAGGAACGCCACGGCGAACTCGTGGTACGGCCCGAGGTCGCCGTCCGTGTACCGGACGAAGGCCAGCGAGCAGATCGCCCGTCCCGGCAGCGGCTCGGCGACGTCGAGCCCGGAGTAGGAGATGACGGCACGGGCGGCGTCGGCGGGCACCGCGAACATCGCCGACGCCACCGCGGCGTCGCGGATCCGCACCGGGAGCTCGACCCGCTCGCCCTGGATCGCGTGGGCTTGCACGGCGCTTGTCACACCGTTAGTAGAACAGGTTCTTGTTTTCCTGCCAAGGACCGGCGGGGGCCCGCCTCATCCCGTGCCGGCCCGGTCCCGCTCGACGGCCGCCCTGACGCGGTCGAGGGTGGCGCGCATCCCCGCGCGGTTGACGGCGGCGCGGCGGCCGGCGGGGACGCCGGTGAACAGCCTGCCGAGCAGCGAGACGAACCGGGCGCCGCGGGTGTCGCGCCGCAGGTCCTCCCAGTACTCGGTGAGCCGCGTCCGGGGCGCGGACGGGTCGTCCGCGACGTCCTCGACGCGGTACCCCCACAGCGCCACCGGGATCCCGAAGCTGGACACGCGGAACGCGAACACCTCGCCGGGCACGGCGGACGTCACCCGGCACGTGGTGAACCACACCCGCCACCCGCTGCGGTTCCACCCGACGAACCTCGTCCCGGCCGTGACCGTCCGCCCGCGCACCCACGCGGCGAACACCTCCGGGCTCCACTCCGGCATCCGGCGCGGATCGGCGACCGCCGCGTACACGTCCTCCGCCGGCGCCGCGACCGCCACGCTCTCCTCGACGACCCACTCCCGTTCCATGGGCGGGATCATCCCACTTCATGACCGTATGGTCACGTCAGGGGTGCGCGACCCCGGGGGGTTCCGCCGTTCTGTCGCGCGGGCGCCCCGCACAGGGCATGGTGGTTGTCGTCCTTTTCCACCGGTACGCGATGGGAGGCGTGGGGGGCGTGGGCGAAGGCCGGCAGCGGCCGGGCGGCCGGCCGGAGTCCGTGGGCGGGGTCCGCGTGGCCCTCGGCGTGGTGTCCGGCGTCGTCGCCATCGCGCTCGCCGCCGTCCTGGTCGACCGGTTCGTCCTCGGCGCGGAGTGGTGGCAGGTACGGCACACCGTGACCGCCGAGCCCGTCACGCCGCAGCGCGACGTGGGGCCGCCGCCCGGCCCGCTCACGGTGAGCTGGGAGCGCACGACCCGCATCCACCACGGCTCCGTCGCCGGTTACGACGGGCTCGCCCACGCGGTCGCGCAGGGGCAGGTGGTGACGGCGTCCGGAAGCGGGCTGGAGGTCCACGACGCGCGGACCGGCGCGGACCGCTGGAGCTACCGCCGCTCCGGCTGGACGCTGCTCGGCTGGGCGGCCACGCGGTCGCGGCTCCTCGGCTACTTCGAGCGGGACGGCGACCGCGGCGAGCGGCTGGTCATCGCCTTCGACGCGCTGTCGGGCGGCCTGCTGTGGCAGCGCGAGGGGCCGCGCCCCGCCGCGGTCTCCCGGACCACGCTGCGCTGGCCCGCCGGGTCCGGCGTCCTGCTCACCACCGATGACGAGCGCCGCACGCTGTTCGGGGTCTCCGCGGTGACCGGGAACCGGGTGTGGCGGCTGCCGCTGCCGCGCGGCTGCCGGCTGTTCGAGGGGAGTTCGCGGCCGTCCGACGGGCGGGAGGACCTCGCGGCGCTGGCCCTCGACTGCGCCGGGAAGGCGCGGCACAGCCGGCTGCTGGCGGTCGAGCCGGGCGCGGGCACCGTCGCGTGGGACCGGCCGCTCGGCTCGAAGGAGTCGCCCGAGGTGTCGATGCTGGACGGCGTGACGCTCGTCTCCGACGGGACGGCGCTGCGCGCGTTCGACGCGGACGGCGGGCAGTTCGGCGTCTGGAAGGGCGCCGGGGTCTGCGGCGACACCATGTGCCCGGCGGTGCTGCGGTCGGGGCGGCTCCTCGTCGTCTACCACCCGGACGGGGCCAAGCGCGGCGAGACCCGCATGGAGGCGGTGCGGGTGCCGTCCGGCAAGCTCGAGTGGGGCCGCGGCACCCCCGCGTACGCGGCGCTGGCGGAGGCGGGCGGGCAGGTGTTCGCGCTGCGCCCGCGGCTGTCGGGGCGGCTGCTGCCCGCGGGCGTCGACATCGTCGACCCCGGCGGCGGGGATGCCACGAGCGCGCCCGCGCCGATCTCGGTGAACCTCGACCTGCCCGGTCCCCGCCCGTGGCTGGCGGCGGCGGGCGGGCTGCTGTACGCCGCCGTCCCGCAGGCGGCGCCGCGCCCGGACGGTTCCGCGCGGCTGGTCGCGCTCCGCGGCGGCCTCGCGGGCGGCGGCCCGGCCGAGCTGGGCGGCGTCCCGGCGGCGGACTGGCCGGACGCCTGCTCGCTGCTGGCGGAACCGGACCTCGTCGCGGCCCGCGTGGACGGCCACACCGCCGAGCCCCGCCGCGCGTCCGCCGGGCCGGTGCGGCTGCCGCGGCCGGTGTCCTGCCGGTACGAGCCGCCCGAGAAGGACGGCGATCCCGGCGACCGCGAGGGGGAGGAGCCCGAGGGCGAGGGCACGGAGTCCCCGGACCCGGCCGGGTCCTCGCCGGCCGATCCCGGCGGATCGGCGGGTCCCGGAGAGGACGGCGAGGGGCAGGAGGACGCCGGCGTGGAGCGGACCGTGGGCGGCTTCACCGTCAGCGTCCGCTGGGTCGGCCGGACCGAGCACGTCGCGTCGCAGCTGCTGGACGCCCTCCAGGCCACCCAGGCGAAGGCCCGCAAGCGCCGCGACATCGGCGCGGACGAGGCGTACGAGATCGGGCCCGCCGCCGGCATGATCGCCCTGCGCGTCGGCCGGTACGTGGTGGTGGTCGAGGCCGACCGGCCGCCGGGCGTCGCCGCCCGGCTGGCCCGCTCCGTCGCCCACCGCCTGCACCACCCCTCCTGACGCCGCGCGGAGCGGATCAGAACCGGCAGAACCGTCAGGACCGTCAGAACTCGGGGACGGGTTCGGCGGCGAGGAGGTGCTCGCGGCCCGCCCACGCTTCGAGCTGGGCGACGAAGCGCGCGGCGTGGACCGGCCAGTGGTACCGCTCGCGGGCGGCCCGGTGGCCGCGCTCGCCGAGCTCGGTGCGCAGCGCCGGGTCGTCGCGCAGCCGCAGCACGGCCTTGGCGGCGGCGCCCGGGTCGCCGAACGGGACGATCAGCCCGCACCCGGCGGACTCGACGATGTCCACGGCCGGCGGGTTCGGCGTGCTGATGACCGGGACGCCGCGGGCCATGTACTCCACGATCTTGGTCGGCATCGAGTGCCGGTAGTTGGGCTCGTCGTGCAAGAGCGCCAGCCCGGCCATCGCGCCCTCGGCGATGCGCAGCGCCCGGTCGTTGGGGACGAACCCGTACCAGCGCAGTATCCCCTCGCGCTGCGCGTCCCGGATCGCGTTCCTGATGTCGGCGTCGGCGGCGCCGATCAGCTCGACGAGGATCCCCTCGGCGGCCAGCGCACGCGCCATGTGCACCATGTCGAGCGCCCCGCGCGCCCTGGACAGCTGCCCGACGTACACGGCGCGGCGGCCGTCCGGCGGGCCGGGCGGCGCGTCGGCGACGTAGGTGGTGTTGGGCACGACGGGATGGTCCTCGCGGAACCGCGCCCGGTAGCCCTCCTCGGCGAGCAGCAGCCGGTGCCGCCGCTCGCTGCGCCGCTCCAGGCGGTGGACGGCGGGCCGGAGCAGCGGCCGCGCCGGTGCCGGCACCCAGCCCTTGGCGCTGAGGGCGGCGGCGGTGTCCTCGTGGACGTCCCACACGACGGTCCGGCGGCGCACCTCTCGGGGGAGGGACACCATCAGCTCGGGGTCGTGGAGGAGGATCACGTCGGCGTAGGCGGCGTGCTCGGTGAGCGCGCGGTGCGCCGCGCGCAGCGCCCTGAGGCGGCGCCGTCCGGTGGCGCGCGGCACGTCCACGGGGCTGATCTGCCGCCACGGGGTCGCATTGCATGCCCGGAATGGAGCGATGTATGTGACTTCATGGCCGGCGTCGAGGAGCGCGCGTATCTGCCGGTGCAGAATGCGCGCGTCCTCGGGGTGATGCACCACCGTGCAAACGCAGACCCGCATTTACTCTCACTCCGTGCCGAAGCCTTTGACGTGATTCCGAGTCTGGGCCGCCGATGGAAATTGCGGATGAATTCCGGTTGTCGGAGGCATGGACGGCGCCGGGCGATTGGTCCGCCGTGTGCTAGTGGCGCGCCATGTCCGCTCCGAGGCCCCTCCGCGTCCCCTGCGCGTCCTCCGCGGCGGCCGCTAGAGCAGTTCGACGGTGTCCAGGTGGGCGTTGCGCGTCCGGCCCCGGGTGTCGAAGAGCAGGCGCGCGTTGCGCGTCAGCGTCTCGGCGTCGTACGCGGCGTGATCGGCGAGGACGATCGCCAGATCGGCCGCCGCCAGCGCCGCGGGCAGGTCGGCGCCCGCGTCGGGGATCTCGGTGCCGTCCACGTCCCAGGACGCGATGAACGGGTCGTGGAACGACAACTCGGCCCCGAGCCGCGCCAGCCGCCGCGCCACCGGGCGGGCCGGCGACTCGCGCTGGTCGGCGATGTCGGCCTTGTAGGTGACGCCGAGGAGCAGGACCCTGGCGCCCTTCAGCGCGCGTCCCTCCCGGTTGAGGAGCTGCTGCGCGCGTTCGGCGACGTACCGGGGCATCCGGTCGTTGATCTCCTGGGCCAGCTCCACGAACCGGAACGGGTAGCCCAGCGACCGGACCTTGTACGACAGGTAGTTCGGGTCGATCGGGATGCAGTGCCCGCCGACGCCCGGTCCGGGGCGGAACGCCTGGAACCCGAACGGCTTGGTGGCCGCGCAGTCGATCGCGTCCCACAGGTCGATGCCCAGCTCGTTGCAGAACACCGCCATCTCGTTGACCAGCGCGATGTTCACGTGCCGGTAGGTGTTCTCCAGCAGCTTGGCCATCTCGGCCTCGCGGGTGCCCCTGGCCTGCACGACCCGGTCGACGAACTTGCCGTAGAACGCCGCCGCCGCCGACGCGCACGCCGGGGTCAGCCCGCCGACGATCTTCGGCGTGTTGCGGACCCCGTACACCGGGTTGCCCGGGTCGATCCGCTCCGGCGAGAACGCCAGGTGGAACTCCTCCCCGGCGACCAGCCCGGACGTCTCCAGGATCGGCCGGACGACCTCCTCGGTGGTGCCGGGGTACGTGGTCGACTCCAGGACCACCAGCGTCCCCGGCTCCAGGTGCCGGGCGACCGTCTCGGCCGCGCCGCGCACCGCGGTGAGGTCGGGGCCGCCCTCCGGCGACAGCGGCGTCGGCACGCAGATGACCACGGTGCGGGCGCCGTCCAGGACGTCCTCGTGCAGGCTCGGGACGAACCCGGCCTCCAGCATGTCTTCTATCTCGGCCGGCGAGACGTCGTCGATGTGCGACAGTCCGGCCTTGAGCCCGGCGACCACGCGCGCGTCGCGGTCGAGGCCGCCGGCCCGCAGGCCGGCCCGGCATGCCTCCCGGACGAGCGGCAGTCCGACGTAGCCGAGTCCGATGACCACCAGATCCACCCGGTGGCTCCCTTCGCAGAATGTACGCGGTCGCGGTTCAGGAGATCGCGTAGGCGGTCCGGTATTCGGCCGTAACGGTGCGCCAGGTGCGTTCCGCCCTGACCCATTCCCGGGCCGCCTGCCCGATTTTCTGCCTTCTTTCCGGACTGTAAGCCAGGTCTTCCAGGCAATTCGCCCATGCTTCCGGGTCTTCCGGAACTGTTAACGCGCCGGTCACGCCAGGTTCCACGATTTCGCGAAGTGCCCTGACATCACTGGCTATGACGGGGATTCCCCCGGCCATCGCCTCGATCGGCTTGAGGGGCGTCACCAACCGGCAGACCCGGTCCGCACGGCGCGGAACCGCGAACACATCGAGGACGGCGTGGAAACGGCGAACGGACCCCATCGGCACGCGGCCGGTGAACACGGCGTGAACGCCGTGCCCGGCCGCGCGCCGTTCGAGCGCGCCGCGCTCGGGACCGTCGCCGACCAGCAGCAGCGTGACCGGCGAGCCCCGGTCGCGCAGCAGCGCCGCCGCGTCGACGAGCGTGTCGATGCCCTCGTAGCCGTAGAACGAGGACGTCAGGCCGACGACCGGGGCGTCCCCGCGGATGCCGAGCCGTTCCCGCAGGTCGCCGGGGTCGGGGAGCGGTTCGAGGAACGTCTCGTCCACCCCGTTCGGCACCACGGTGATCTTCTCCTCGGGGACGCCGCGGGACGCGATCTCCGCCCGCATGGCCTCGCCGAGCGTCACGACCGCGTCCACCTCGGCCATGCGGCGCGTCTCCAGCTCGCGGGTCAGCCGGTAGAACTCGTCCGTCTCGCGGTGCGCGGGGTCGCGCGACAGCCAGGAGTCCTCCAGGAAGCCGCGCACCTCGTAGACGACGGGCAGCCCGTGCCGCCGTCCCAGCTCCAGCGCGACGGCCGCGTTCAGGTGGTTGCTGACCGCGTGCAGCACCGCCGGCCGCAGCTCCTCCACCAGCCGTCCGGCCAGCTCGGCGCTCCTGCCCACGGCGCGCACCGGGTCGGCGGGCGGCAGCCAGGGCAGCAGCCGGTGGTACGGGACGCCGTCGACGTCCACCCGCGCCCGCGCGTCCCCGCCGCCCTGGCTCAGCGGATACCCGAGCCGCGTCACCACGTGGGTGTCGAGGCCCGCCTCCCGCTGGGCCTGGGCGATCCGGTGCGTGCGGACGGTGTATCCCGCGTTCGTGCCGGGCAGCGAGTTCGTCACGAACTGCAGGACGGTCCTGCCCCGCGGCTTGGCGAGGGGGGCGCGGGGATGCGGCTGACGGGCCAGCAGGCGGCGCAGGTCGGCCGTCTCGCGCCGGACGTCCCGCGGCTTCGGGACCACGAGCGGGGAACGGCGCAGCCGGACGCCGAACGGGGTGCGGGCGAGCAGCCGGACCGCGAGCCGGGACGCCCGGCCGGGGTCGTCCCGGACCTGCCGCCAGGCGAGTCCCACCAGGTAGACGGGCTTCTTTGTGAGCACGGCGGGCGAGCGTAGGCGACCCCGATGAACAGAAGGGAAATCGTGTTGGCATCCATCGTGCACGTCCTCGGGGCGCGGCCGAACTTCGTCAAGGCCGCGCCGGTGATCGGCGCGCTGCGCGCCGCCGGCGCCGAACAGGCCGTGATCCACACCGGCCAGCACTACGACGCGCGGATGTCGGAGATCTTCTTCACCGAGCTGGGGCTGCCCGAACCCGACGTCAACCTCGGCGTCGGCTCCGGCGGGCACGCCGAGCAGACCGCCGCGCTCCTCGTCGGGCTGGAAAAGGAGTTCACGAGCCGTTCACCCGCACTCGTCATCGTGTACGGCGACGTGAACTCGACGATCGCCGCCGCCCTCGTCGCGGCCAAGCTGCAGATCCCCGTCGCCCATGTGGAGGCGGGGCTGCGCAGCTTCGACATGTCCATGCCGGAGGAGGTCAACCGGCGGATCACCGACCAGCTGTCCGCGCTCTGCCTGGTCACGAGCCCCGAGGGGATCGGGCACCTGGCGGCCGAGGGCGTCCCGGTGCACCGGACCCATCTCGTCGGCAACCCGATGATCGACACGCTGCTGGCGAACCTCGGCTCGTTCGACACGGACCGGGTCCGGGAGGCGCACGGGCTGCCCGGCCGGTACGTCCTGGCGACGATGCACCGGCCCGCGAACGTGGACGCGCCCGAGACGGCCGCCGCCCTCGTCCGGCACCTGCACGGCGTCGCCGACCTCGCCGACCTGGTCATCCCCGTCCACCCGCGCGGCCGGGCGAACCTGCTGGCCGCCGGGCTGGACGACCACGACGGCGTGCACATCCTGGAGCCGCTCGGGTACATCGACTTCATCGCGGCCGTGCGCGGGGCGGCGGCGGTCGTCACGGACTCGGGGGGCCTGCAGGAGGAGACGACGATTCTCGGCGTGCCGTGCCTGACCGTGCGGCCGAACACCGAGCGACCCATCACCATCACCCACGGCACCAACCGCCTCGTGACGTTCGAGGAGCTCGTGCCTGGAGTCCGCAAGAGCCTGGACGGGGGGTCAGGGGGGTCGTCCCCCCTGATCGGCACGGCGCCGGAGCCGGGTCCGGTCGCCGCCGACCGCAAGCCGCCGCTGTGGGACGGCCACGCCGGTCCCCGCATCGCCGAAGTGATCATGAGGTATCTGGGTGAGTGACGAGGCCGAGACCGCCGCGCGCCAGGAGGCGAAGGCGTACCAGCAGCTCGGACGGCTGCGGGCCACGCTCCGCGAACGCGAGGCGCGGCTCTCCGAACTGGAGAAGCGGGTCGCGGCACTGGAAGCCTCGACGGCCGTGCAGTTCGGGCGGCTCGTCGCCGGAGCCGCGCGCAACCCGCGGCGCGGCCGGCGGCTGCCACGGGACCTGTACCGGCTGTGGCGCAAGCGCAACGCGCCCGTGCCGGCGTCCGGCAGGGGCGGCGGCGGGGCGGTCACGCCCGACCGCGTGAACCGTCCCGAGGACCGCCTGCTCGTCGCCGGCCCCTGCGACCGGCCGATCGTCGCGGGTGTCCTCGCCCGGCGCACGGCCGCCGAACTCGCCGAGCACGTCGAGGTCGTCGCGCTGTACCCGCACGACGCCGCGATCGTCCTCGACCGGGCGGACGTGGACATGGTCGTCGTGGACGCGTCGGCCGGCGAGCCCGGCGGCCCCTGGGCGTACCTGGGCGTACCCGGCATGTACGACCGGGACGCCGCGCTGGACGAGATCCGGAGGATCGCCGCGGCCCGCACGCTGCCGCTCGTCCTGCTCGGCGGACCGGCCCCCGCCACCCTGGCGGGCCTGACCTGGGACGCCGTCCTCACCGACGCCGGCGAAGTCGGCGCACAACTCGAACCTGTCCGGTGAAAGACATCCCAGGAGGTTTGAATGTCAAGCCGCGGCGCTTTGAGGGTGATGCGACCAGGCGGTCGTCTCGTCGTAGAGCGTTCCGGTTTTGAGGCAGCCGTGCAGGATGCCGACGAGCCGGTTGG
>NZ_SMLC01000196.1 GCF_004349245.1 Actinomadura sp. 6K520
CGTCCTCGATGATCCCGGGCAACGAGACGGCCATCAACCGCGTCATCAACGGCCTGACCCGGTGGGGCGCCAACGTCGTCCACAAGGAGAACGCCCGGGTGCACGTGTCCGGGCACGCCTCGGCCGGTGAGCTGCTGTACTTCTACAACCTGGCCAGACCCCGCAATGTCATGCCCGTCCACGGGGAGTGGCGGCATCTGCGCGCGAACGCCGCGCTGGCCGTGCAGACCGGCGTCCCGCCCGAACGCGTGGTCATCGCCGAGGACGGCGTCGTGGTCGACCTGGTGGACGGCATCGCGCGGATCACCGGCAAGGTGCCGTGCAGCTACATCTACGTGGACGGCCTGTCGGTCGGCGAGGTGACCGAGTTCTCCCTCAAGGACCGGCGAGTGCTCGGTGAGGAAGGTTTCCTCTCAGTCTTTGTCGTGGTGGACGCGACCACCGGCAAGCTCGCCGCGGCGCCGGAGATACACGCACGGGGGGCAGGCATCCCCGACCACGAGCTCGCGGCCCTGGAACCGGTCATCCACGAGGTCCTCGCCGCCGCGGCGGCCGACGGCATCGGTGACGCGGGGCAGCTCCAGCAGCTGCTGCGCCGCAAGGTCAGCGGCTGGACCGGCGCGCGGTTCCGGCGGCGGCCGATGGTCCTCACCAGGGTGATCGACATCTGACCGGTACTTCGATGGAGGGCTGAGCGGTGATCGCTGAGGGCATGGACGTGGGCGAGGTGATGGCCCGCACGGAACTGAGCCTGCGGACGATCCGGCACTACGCGCGGCTCAATCTCGTCGTCCCATCGGTTCCCACGGACGACGGGGCGCTGTACTCCGAGGAGGACGTGGCCCGGCTCGCGCTGCTGCGGCGGATCCGCCCCATGGGTTTCAGCCTCCGCGAGATCCGGGACCTGCTCGCCACGCTGGAGATCCTGGAGGACCCCGAGATCACAGATCAGCGCGACCACTTGCTGGAACGCACGGAGATGTACCTGGAAGCGGCCCGGCTCCGGGCGGCCCGACTGGCAGAGGAACTTGGGCAGGCCCGCCAGTTCACCGCCGCGCTCGACACCGAGATCGCCCAGCGGCGCCAGGACTCGGACCGGCGCTGAGGCGCCTGCCCGGCGGCGCGAAGCCCCGGCACCTGCGGGACGGTGCCGGGGCATGGCTCTCGCGCGGACGTGGCCGGGCTCCCGGTCAGTGGCTGCCGGCGAGTTCGCCGCTGAGGGTGTCGTGCATGCGGGCGCTGTGCTCGTTGAGGCCGACGATCTCGACGGTCTTGCCGCGCTTTTGGTACTTGGTGGTGACGGCGTCGAGGGCGGCGACGGTGGAGGCGTCCCACACGTGGGCGTCGGTCAGGTCGATCACCACATGGTCGGGGTCGCCGGCGTAGTCGAACTGGTAGACCAGGTCGTTGCTGGAGGCGAAGAAGAGTTCGCCGGTGACGGCGTAGACGACGTGGCCGCCGTCGGGGTCGGTGACCGCGGAGACGTTCACCAGGTGCGCCACGCGGCGCGCGAAGACCACCATCGCGGTGATCGAGCCGGCCACCACGCCGATCGCCAGGTTGTGGGTGAACACGACCACGGCGACGGTGACCAGCATGACGATGGTCTCGCCCCGCGGCATCCGCTTGAGCGTGGCGGGGGCCACCGAGTGCCAGTCGAAGGTGCCGACCGCGACCAGGACCATGACCGCGACCAGGGCGGCCATCGGGATGTCGGACACGACGGGGCCAAAACCGATGCACAGCACCATCAGGAACACCCCGGCCAGGAACGTCGACAGCCGGGTCCGGGCGCCGCTCTTGACGTTGATCATCGTCTGGCCGATCATCGCGCAGCCGCCCATGCCGCCGAAGAACCCGGTGACGATGTTGGCGACGCCCTGCCCGATGGACTCGCGGGTCTTGCCCGAGTGCGTGTCGGTGATGTCGTCGACGAGTTTGGCGGTCATCAGCGACTCCATCAGCCCGACCAGCGCGAACGCCAGCGAGTACGGGGCCAGGAGCGTCAGGGTGCCGAACGTGAACGGGACGTCGGGCAGGCCGGGGGCGGGCAGCGCCGAGGGCAGCGCGCCCTTGTCGCCGACGGTCGGCACCGCGATGCCCGCGGCGACGGTGATCACGGTGAGGATCACGATCGACACCAGCGGCGCCGGAACGACCTTGGTGACGCGCGGGAACAGCACCATCAGCGCCAGCCCGGCCGCCGCCAGGGGGTAGACCGCCCAGGGAACGTCCCGTAGTTCGGGAACCTGCGCCAGGAAGATCAGGATGGCCAGGGCGTTGACGAACCCGACCATCACGCTGCGGGGCACGAACCGCATCAGCCGCGCCACCCCCAGTGCCCCCAGCACCACCTGGAAGACCCCGGCCAGGACCACGGCGGCCAGCAGGTGACCGAGCCCGTACTCGCGTGCGAGGGGGGCGACGACGAGCGCGACCGCACCGGTCGCCGCCGAGATCATCGCGGGCCGTCCGCCGACGACCGCGATCGTGACGGCCATGGTGAACGCGGCGAACAACCCCACCGCGGGCTCCACCCCGGCGATGATCGAGAAGGAGATCGCCTCGGGGATCAGCGCGAGGGCGACCACCAGGCCGGCCAGCGCCTCGGTGCGCAGGAGCTTGGCGGTGATCGGCCGGGCGGGTGTGAACGCCGGCTTCAGCCGGTGTGCCAGTACGGCGGGCAGACTCAAAACACTCCAGACATGGCGGGTCGCCCGTGCCGGATCAGGGCACGGGAACACGAACAACGCGGTTTGCGGGGCGGGAACCGGCGCCGATGCCGGTGATGGAGCCGCCGGGACGCCCGGCGGTCAGGCCGCGGGCCGGTGAACCGTCACGACGACCGGCTCACCGATGGACGAATCACATGGGCCGGGCCGCGGTGAGCGGCCGTGACCGGCCACCGACGAGGTCGGCATGAGACGGCAACGGACTCCCCCGAGAAATCACGACCTGGATGAAGCCCGATGGGCTTCGACGGACAGCAGACCGCAACCACCAGCGCTTGCCGTCGCGTGCCTACTCTAACGTCACAGAAGAGTCATAGGCGCCGGTAGAGGCCGCGGACGCCGGGGAGAGACGATGATCACACCGTCATCGCCAGTGCGCCCGGGAGTGCGTCGAACGCCTCCTCCACCCGGCGGGCCAGGACGGCGCGGCTCCACTTGCCGCGCCCGCCGCCCGCGCCGCGGCCGGCGGCCCAGTTCTTGGCGCCGCACCGGTAGGCGCCGAAGGCGAACTCTCCCAGCAGGCGGAGACGGACGTCCTCGCGTCCGTCGATGCCGAGCTTGGTCTCCAGCGCGGCGACGAGGCGTTCCTGGGCGTTGATGGACAGCAGGGTGCTGGCGTCCCGCAGCGGGACGGGGACGTGGGAGATGAGCATCCGGGTCCTGACGATGCGGTCGTCCCATCCGCTGTCCATGCCGAGGATCGCGGCGGTGAGCGCGGCGCGCAGCGCCTCCACGACCGGCCCCTGCGGGTCGGTGCGCGAGAACTCGGCGATGTAGGCGTCCCACAGGTCGGCCTCAGCGCCGTCGCCATCGTCGGCCCCACCGGTGCCGGCAAAGCCGTCCTCGTCAACCTGCTGATGCGGTTCTACGACGTCACCGGCGGACGCGTCAGCGTGGACGCACCGACATCGCCACCCTGCGGCAGGGCCGCACCGCCTTCGTCATCGCTGGTGAAGCCGGGTCCCACCGAGGACGCGATTGGCACGGCCTCCTTGAACGTCACATACCTGGACGGTCGAGCGTGCGGTGTTCCTGCCGTCAGCCGTTGGAGGCGCTGACCGGTAGGTCCCGGCAGGTGCTGCCACAGCTCCCGCAGATGCGGGAAGGAGCGCTCCGGCAACCGCTCCAGCGCGGCCACGACGTCCGGCCGGGCCCCGGCGTTCTGGGCCGCAGTGATGATCTGGTCCCGTGATACCGGACCGTCTCCGAACACGCTGTCGATGGTCTCGGCGATCTCAAGACGCGTCACGACCATGGTGATTCTCTCCGCTGTGCGATCTGGGATGCGACTGGGCGCGACCGCATCCGGTTCGGGCCGCTCTGTGTTGGATCTCGATGGTGGCGTCACCGCGGTGCAGGGCTTGGGGGCAGCCGGCACCGCGGGACGCCGGAGGCGGACGAGGGGGTCCTCCGCCGATATCTACTCTAACGTAAGAGTAATCTCGAATGGATAGTTCGGCAGAAACTCCGGTATGCAGGGGCGGCCCTGGCAATGTCGGGAGCCAGGCCTGTTCGGCATCCGAGAGTCGGCTGTCCTGATGGAGAGGGTTGCTGCGCCGAACCACGGTTGCCGGTGGTCAGCCGGCGAGCGCAGTACCGCGTCGAGGCGGCACCAGAGTCAGCCGCTGCTGGAGCGGCGCCACCTGGACCGGGTCGCTGAGGTCGGAGATGGGCTGGTCGTCACGACCCAGGACATAGGTTCCCCAGGATGGTCGGAGGGTCAGGGCCGTCCCCTCGACGGAGATGCTGGTCGGGCCTTCGCCGAAGGTGCACTGAAGCCGCCAGGTCGGGCTCCGGGTTAGCGTGATGCGCACCTTGGCCCCCGGTGCGGGGTCGACCCATCGGCCGTCAAGACACATCCGAACACGGAAATCGTCGTGGAGTGGCCGCAGTTCCACGGTCTTGAGCGCCACGTCGACGAGGTCGGAGTCCTCTTCGATGCCGATGACAGGGACCTCCGTGGTCACGTGGGCGCCGCCGCTGAGGAGGGGGCGTGCAAGCAGCGCGGCCATACGCCGCGCGTCCGTGCCGTGGCCCGTGACGTCAACGAGCAGGGACACCGAGGCCGTGATTCGCCGCAGGTCCGGCAGCGTGGTTCTGTGCCGCAGGACGGGCGGAATGTCGATGGTGGCCAAGCCGAAGGCGGCGCATTGGCGACGCAACTGCGTACCGCGCGAGCGGCTCGCCTTGTCGTAACCGCGGACGATACCGATCACCCCGTTTCCGGCACCCGCAGCGTCCGAGCTGCGAAGAGCGTGTTCACGCAACCAGATCAGGGTGGTGGCCGACAGAGCGCGAGTGGTCATCAGACCTCCTGGAGGGGGTGTCATGGGACGAGTGACTCGCACCAACGTCGGATTCTGCGACAAGGCCATTCGCGGAGCATCCGGGCGAGCCCCAGCGTTCTCGTGGATGCGGTGAACGAGCCTTGCGACGAGGCGTCAGGGCCCTATGGGTCCGGACCGCCACCTACCCAACAATCCTACTCTAACGTAAGAGTAGGGCCAGCGCCTGTGGTGCCCAGCAGCTCCAGGGTCGGTCCAGGAACGCCCCAAAACGAGCAGGTACACCGCGGAGCTGACTCGCACCCCCTCCTTGGAGCCCTCGCAGAAGCCGAGCAGAGATTACTCTCACGTAAGGAAAGTTTGCGGAATCGGCATTTATGTCGACTTCGCGTGGGTAGCGCCGCACGTACGGAACCACCACGCTTCGAGGGAGGCTCGATGGCAGCCGAAGCCGCAACCGCCGCCCGGGATGAGCACTATCGTGAGCGTGCTCTACCACACCCTTCAGGAAGCCGACACGCTAACTAGAGCGTTACATCAAGGACGCCGAGGACAACGGCGACCAGACGGCAGCCGACTTCTTCCGCGAGGTTCAGGCCGACGACAGGGAGAACACCCAGCGCGCCAAGCAACTCCTGCATCACCGCATCGACCCAAGGCCAGCACCGCTGACCGAGGTCTGTGCCGCCAGAGGTCGAGACGAGAGCACTGGCGATCATGCGAACGTCGTAACGAGGTCTGTGCTCAGTCGGGGACGCCTGCGGCGAGCATGGGGGTGAGGGTGAGGCCGGGGTGTTCGCGTTCGATGGCGCGCAGCCGCCACTTGTCGACGAACACCGCGATGAGCGAGCCGTCCAGGGAGCGGGAGAGGACCTCCACGCCGCGGCGGCCGGTCAGGGTCTCGGCGGATTCCTTGTCGGTGACGCGGGCGGTGGTGTAATCGAGCCGGGTCAGGTCGACCGGTGCGCCGAACTCGTCGGCCATCCGGGCGGTGACCACGTCGAACTGCAGCGGCCCGACGGCGGCCAGCACCGGCGCCTGATCGCCGCGCAGATCGCTGCGCAGCACCTGGACCACACCCTCCCCGTCGAGCTGCTCGATACCGCGGCGGAACTGCTTGGCCCGGCTGTTGTCGGTCGTCCTGGCCACCATGAAATGTTCGGGGGCGAACGCCGGAATCGGCGGAAACACCACCGGGGTCTTGACGTACAGGGTGTCGCCCACCGACAGGCCGGACGCGTTCGGCAGCCCGATCACATCCCCCGGATAGGCCGCCTCCAGCGTCGAGCGGTCACGGCCGAACACCGTCTGGGCGTACTTGGTCGCCAACGGCCGCCCCGTCGGAGCATGCGTCAGCGACATCCCGCGCTCGAAGCGTCCCGAGCAGACCCGCACGAACGCCAGCCGGTCGCGGTGCGCCCGGTCCATGCCCGCCTGCACCTTGAACACCTGCCCGGCGAACGGCGCCGACACCGGCCGCTCATTACCGCCGACGTCCGCCCGCGCCGAGGGCGCCGGCGCCAGCCGGCACACGGTCTCCAGCAGCGTCCCCACCCCGAAGTTGGGCAGCGCCGCCCCGAACAGCACCGGCGTACAGCTCCCGGCGGCGAACGCGTCCATGTCGAGGGTGGCGCCGATTTCGTCCAGCAGCGCCAGCTCCTCCACCGCGGTCTCCCACGCCTCGCCTTCCTGTTCGGCGGCCTGCTCGGGGGGGACGTTTTCGGCGATCGCGCGGGTGGCGCCGCCGGGGGTACGGCGGAACCGGGTGAACGAGCCGCCGGCCCGGTCGATCAGCCCGCGGAAGTCCCCGGCGATGCCGACCGGCCAGTTCATCGGTGCCGGGCGCAGCCCGATGCGCTGCTCGACCTCGTCCAGCAGCTCCAGGGGCTCCCGCAACTCTGCTTCGCTCTCCCAGCCGCACGACTCAAGGGCACGCAGGAACGCCTCGACCATGACCGAGTCGAACTGGGTTCCCAGCAGCTATTCCCGGCGCCACCGGCACCGCGGCGCAGCCCCGGCCGCGCCACAAGGCAGATGATGGCAAGCTTGACCGACGATATGGACCATCCGCCCCCGGCAGGGCAGGCCGGCGGCGTCAGGAGGAGCCCGATGGACGGCAGGCACATGCAGATCGGCGAGGTCGCCGACCGGACGGGCCTGAGCCTGCGCACCATCCGCCACTACGAGGAGGTCGGCCTCGCCCTGCCCGCGGCGCGCTCCCAGGGCGGCTTCCGCCTCTACACCGACGACGACGTGACCCGCCTCCTGGTCATCAAGCGCATGAAGCCACTCGACTTCACCCTCGAAGAGATTCGCGACCTGCTGGAAATCCTGGACCACCTCCAGTCCCCCGACACCGGCGACGCCGTCCGCACCGACCTCGCCAAACGCCTGACCGCCTACCGCTCCCTGGTCGAGGAACGCTGCGAAAAGATCCGCGCCCGCCTGGCCCACGCCGAACAATTCTCCGCCGAGCTCTCAGCAGAACTCCGCAAACACCGCCCAGCAGGCTGAGGCGCTCAACTGCCGACTGCACCGCGCCCGGTGGGCGGCACGTGTCCAGAGGTTAAGCCACCGGTCCATGAACGGGTGCGTTCCGTCCGCGACCCTCACGGCACAGCACCAGCAGCTCGGCATCCTTGGGGCGCCGTCGAACGCGCCAGCAGCGCCATCCAGTCGGACAAGCGGACGAACATCAAATACAGCATCCGCACCATCAGGAAGCACCCGCTCCCTGCCAGCACAGCGCCCACCACAATGGCCATACCGGCGAGTCGGACACCTTTCCCTCATTTGGAACCCAAAGCCCGCTCAATCCACTGCCCCCGCCGATCAGCAAACAGACCAGACGCCTGGACACACGTCGACACCAACGCCCCGGCAGAATCCGCCACGAGCACCAGAATGCCGCATGACCGGAGGTATCTCTCCAGTCTGGACAGACAGGATCAGCTCTGTCGTGCGCCCGCCGCACGATCGAGGATCTCCGCCGTCTCGGCGTGATCATTGCCGAGACGGCTGGATTCCTGCGCGAACTCCAGGAAGCGTGAGAGGCGCCCCTCGTGGGTCAGGTGGAGTTCGTGCATGGCCCTGGTGCATGCGATGTAGAGCATGCACCTGTCCATCTCGTTGGCGTAGTTCGTGTCCTCCACGTGCGGGACGATCACGGTGTCGAACTCCAGTCCCTTGGAGATGTGTGCCGCGGTGATGATGATGCCGGTGGAGAATGCCTTGCTGTCGTAATCAATAAAGGTCAATTGGACTCCGGCCTCTGTCAAGGAGACAAAGAGCGCTTCCGCCTGGGCGACGGTCTTGCAGATGATGCCCAGTGAGTTGTGATCGCTGCGTCCGTACCGCTCGATCAAGGCCAGGATCTGTGCCTCCTGGTCACGTTGGTGCGTGCAGGAGATGATCTGTGGTGGCAGCCCGTGGCGCTCGATAGGGATGAGCTTTTCATTCCTGGAAATGTTCTGGGCGAACTCCGTGATCTCGGTCGTGGAGCGGTAGCTCTTGCACAACTCCAGGCAGTCGGCCTCCGGAAAGGTTTGGCGGATCGTTGACAGTGACGAGGAGCTGAACGGGTTGACCGACTGGTTGGAGTCTCCGAGGATCGTCATCTTGCAGGAGAAGAGCTTGCGCAGCACGGCATACTGAATGGATGTGTAGTCCTGCATCTCGTCTACCAGGAGATGGCGGATGTGTCCATAGCTCTCATAGCGGGACGTGCTGATGATGGTGTAGATCAGCGGGAACACATCGGTGTACTCGATCTTGTTCCGGCCGGCCGGCTTGAACAGGCCACGACGCCCAGGGTCCTGATAGAACGCTTTGTAGATGGTGAGCGCGTCTTTATACGGGAACATGGCGCTGACCTGTCGGCGGACTCCGCTGGTGTCAGCGGCCGTCCACTTGCCACCTCTGTCCAGTACCTCGTTCTTGAGCAGGCGAGCAGCGGTGTAGGCCACGCGCTCCAGGCGCATGAAGAGTGGAAGGGCCTGTGCCTCTTTGAAGGCGTCCGCGACCCATTCACCAGAGAGTCGTTTGTTCTTCTGCTCGATCGGCCTGGGAGTGAACTCCTCGTCCACGAGCGAGGTGATCCATGCATCGAGGCGGGCGACGAATTCGGGTGTCGCCTTGTAGCGAATGCGCTCGGCCGCCGCTTCATCGACTTGGTCAAGCAGCTTGACCACCTGTTCGCTGAACGTTTCGTAGTCGGTCACCTTCGCAAGGAAACCGCTGGCGATCCTGTCGAAGTCGATCTCCGCGGTCTGTTCCTCACCCAGTTCGGGAAGCACGTCGGCGATGTAGTCGCCGAAAACCTTGTTGGGGGAGAGGATCATTACGTTGTCGGACGAGAGGGTGTCTTTGAAGCGATAGAGCAGGAATGCCACCCGGTGCAGCGCGATCGACGTTTTGCCGGAGCCCGCCACACCCTGCAGGATCAGCACCTGTGCCGTCTCGTTGCGGATCACAGCGTTCTGTTCCCGCTGGATGGTCGCGACGATGTTCTTCATTTTGTCATCGGCGGACTGGCTCAGCTCCCGCTGCAAGACGTCGTCACCGATGTTGAGCGCGCTGTCGAACATGTACTCCAAGCGCCCACCCTGGATCTTATATTGGCGCTTACCCGTGATTTCGCCGTGGACGATGCCTTCGGGGGCCTCGAAGAAGGCCTCCCCCGATTCGAAGTCATAGAAGAGACTGGACACGGGGGCCCGCCAGTCGTGGATCACAATTTCCTGGGTCTCGGGGTCCAGAAGATGGTGTACACCGATGTAGTGAGCCGTGGCCTCCTCGTCGCCTCTCCTATAGAAGTCGACGCGCCCGAAGTAGGGAGAGTTCAGCAAGCGTTCCATGCGCTTTCTGGCCTGCACTGCATGGTCGCCGATGGCGACCGCCATGTTCACCTCGGTGCGGTGGTTGGCCTTCTCGGCGGCGTCCATGTCACGCCAGCTCTCCCACATGTACTCCTTCTGCTCCTTGACATGTCTGGCAGACCCGTCGACGGAGTCGGTGAAACGCTTCAGCTCGTTCGTCAGCAAATGCACCGTCCTGGCGAGGCGCCGATGCTCGTATTCTTCGTCTCGTGCCTGCGCGTCGGTCAACGCCATCTCCGTTCTGAGTCGCCTCAAGGGTCACGACGTATGCAGTCGACGGTGCGTCGGGCTGCCGGTCTGGTCGCCGGCAGTCCGACGCAACCGAATAATCTACTGTCACGTAAGAGTAAGGTAGCGGAAGGTGTGTGACGGTCACCGCACCTTCGGGAACTGATGCCCTATGGATGCCAAGCCGCGGCTGGGGGCCGTCGCGCGGGGCAGGGCTGATGCGTTCTCGGATGGTGAGATGACCTGCGGTGCGGTCATGCGTGCGGTGGCAGGGGCGCAACGAAGGAGCGCGACTCGGGGATGATCAAGATTGCTGAAGCCTTTCGATCATGAACCCGAGGTCGCGCTCGTATGCCATCTTCCCTGCTCGACACACTCACGCGCCACTACGACGACCTTCCCGAAGCCGACGAGCCCGGCGACGTGACCGACGTGCTCGAGGTGCTCGAGGTGCTCGAGGTGCCAGCGCTGGCCATGGTGCTGGACACCGTCCCCGACCGGCGGTACCGGCGCGGACGCCGGTAGCGGCTCGGACCGATCCTGGCGTTGTGCACGGTCGCGGTGCTGGGTGGAGCCAGGTCCCTGGCGCAGATCTGCCGCCGGGCCCGGGCCATGGACCCGCGGATCTGGACGGCTGCGGGTTTCGCGCTCGATGCCGATGGCGATGCCGTGCTGCCGGTGGCCACCACATTGGGTCGGGCCCTGGCCGCAGCGGACGGCGACGCGCTCGACGACGTCCTGGACGGCTACCTGACCGCACTGACCACCACCGGCACCGGCGACGACTGATGGCGGCGGGCATGCGGGCCTGGCCGTGGACGGCAAGACCGTCCGCGGCACCCGCCGCCCCGACGGAACCCGCCCGCACCTGGTCGCCGCCGTCCACGCCGGAGTCGTACTCGCCCAGCGCCAGACCACCGCCAAGCGCGGCGAGACCGCCTGCTTCACCGGCCTGCTGGAACCGCTCGACCTGCACGGCACCGTGGTCACCGCCGACGCCCTCCATACCGTCCGCGACCACGCCGCCTGGCTGGTCGACACCAAGAGCGCCCATTACATCGTGATCGTCAAAAGCAAGATCCCCGCACCTTCACCGGCTGCTCAAGCGCCTCCCGTGGCGCGGGTCCAGATGGGAGACCGGACCCGCGACCGCGCCCACGGCCGCGACGAGACCCGCCGCCTGAAGGTCTGCACCGTCAACGACCTGCTGTTCCCGCACGCCGCCCAGGCCGGCCTGGTCAACGGCGCCGCCTGCGACCACTACCGCGACCGCCCCGACCACGCACTCCAGCTACTCGGTCCCGCCATGTGAGAACGCATCAGTCCTGCTCAAGATCCATGGATTCTAGGTGCAGATAGCGGCGGTATTGCTTGGCGAGGACGTTGATGGGGAGCAGGGGCCATCGGGTGACCGCGCCGGTGGTCTTGTCGATGACAAGGGTGGCGGGGGTCTTGATGGTGGG
>NZ_SMLC01000197.1 GCF_004349245.1 Actinomadura sp. 6K520
GGAAGGCGGACCCGCCCCCCGGCACCGACCCGCCGGCCAGGGAAGAGAAGCGGCCCGCCAGGGAACCGGCCCCGCCGCCGGGCGACGGGACGATCGTGGTCGAAGGCCACCTGGTGGACGACCCACCCGGCGAACCCGCACCCGGTGAACCAGCGGCCGGACCTGAGGCCGCGGAGCGGCACGTCCCGCCGCCCCGCGAGGATCCAGGGCGGACCGAGAACCGCGGCGGCGCCATCTACGTCCTGCGCGAGGACCCGCCTCCCGGCGAGCCGCCCGAGTAGGGCCGGGCGCGGTTAGAGCAGGTCGCCGTACTGGTCCATGCTGCCGGACGGCAGGCCCAGCTTCTCCTCGATCCGGGGGTAGTACTCGTCCTGGCACGCCTGCTCGTCGGTCGCGGTGTTGGACGTGCTGAGGCAGCTCTGGTAGCCGCTCAGCTCCGACCACAGGAACACCGTCAGCGAGACCGACAGCACCGAGAACGCCAGGCCGACCGAGCCGAGCACGATGCCGGGGACGGCGCCCGGCGCGGAGCCGCTGGAGGCGCGCGCGGCCCGGCGGGCGCGGACGCCCACCACCAGCGCCGCGATGCCCAGCACCAGGCCGACCGGATAGAAGAAGAACGAGGTCAGCAGCGCGATGCCGCCGAGCCACAGCGCCCGCCACCCGCTGCGCTGCGTCCGGGGCTGTCCCGCGGGCGGCTCACCCGCGGGCCGCCCGTCGGGGCGGTCTTCGGGCTGGGCCGGAGGGCCCGGCTGCTCGCTCACGTCTCGTTCCTCCTGCGATGGTGCGGATCCGGGTCTGGCCCGCGCGGTCTGCCTTCAAAGCGCACCGAGCAGGCCCGATAGGCTTCGTCATGGCCGAACCCCGCCCCACCGTCCACCAGGGAGTCATGGTGTCCGCCCGGCTCGTCGTCCTCGTCTCCGGCGCGGGGACCAACCTACAAGCGCTGCTCGACGCGTGCGCGGATCCAGCCTACGGGGCGAAAGTGGTGGCCGTGGGGGCGGACCGCCACGATACCGGCGGAACCGCCCGCGCCGAACGCTCCGGACTGCCCACGTTCACCGTGCGCATCCCGGACTTCCCGTCCCGGGACGACTGGGACGCCGCGCTCACCGCGGCGGTCGCCGAGCACGAGCCCGACCTCGTGGTCTCCGCCGGCTTCATGAAGATCCTCGGCCCGCGCTTCCTCGCGCGGTTCGGCGGCCGGACCGTCAACACCCACCCGGCGCTGCTGCCGTCGTTCCCCGGCGCCCACGCCGTACGGGACGCCCTGGCGTACGGGGTGAAGGTGACGGGCTGTACGGTTCACTTCGTCGACGAAGGCGTGGACACCGGACCCGTCATCGCCCAGGAGACCGTCCCCGTGGGCTGGCATGACGACGAGGACTCCCTGCACGAGCGCATCAAGCGGGTGGAGCGCCGGCTCCTGGTCGACGTCGTCGGACGGCTGGCCCGCGACGGCTGGACCGTGCGCGGCAGGCGGGTCTCGATGAAGTGCAGGACCTGTTCGTCCGATCAAGAGGGGAGCTCGGCCGGTGAGTCGGGTGGCGATTAAGCGCGCGCTGATCAGCGTGTACGACAAGACCGGGCTGGAAGACCTCGCCCGGGGCCTGCACGAGGCCGGCGTGGAGATCGTCTCCACCGGGTCGACCGCGGGACGGATCTCCGCCGCCGGGGTGCCGGTGCTGAAGGTCGAGAAGGTCACCGGGTTCCCCGAGTGCCTGGACGGCCGGGTCAAGACCCTGCACCCGAAGGTGCACGCGGGACTGCTCGCCGACCGCCGCAAGGAGGAGCACCTCCAGCAGCTGGACGACCTGGCCGTCGAGCCGTTCGACCTGGTCGTCGCGAACCTGTACCCGTTCGCCGACACGGTCGACTCGGGCGCCGGGCCGGACGAGTGCGTCGAGCAGATCGACATCGGCGGGCCCACGATGGTCCGCGCCGCGGCGAAGAACCACGCGAGCGTCTCCGTCGTCGTCGACCCGTCCGGCTACGGAACGGTCCTGGACGCCGTGCGGGCCGGGGGCTTCACGCTCGCGGAGCGGCGCCGCCTCGCCGCGCGCGCGTTCGCGCACACCGCGTCCTACGACGTGGCCGTGGCGTCCTGGTTCGCGAGTAGCTACGCGCCCGACGAGACGGCCGCCGAGGCGCAGTGGCCCGACTTCCTCGGCGTGACGTGGGAGCGCGCGAACGTCCTGCGGTACGGCGAGAACCCCCACCAGCGCGCCGCGCTCTACAGGGACGCGACGGGCGGCGGCCTCGCCGGGGCGGAGCAGCTCCACGGCAAGGAGATGTCCTACAACAACTACGTCGACGCGGACGCCGCGCGCCGCGCCGCCTACGACTTCACCGAGCCCGCCGTCGCGATCATCAAGCACGCCAACCCGTGCGGCATCGCGATCGGCGCGGACGCCGCCGAGGCGCACCGCAGGGCGCACGCCTGCGACCCGCTGTCGGCGTTCGGCGGCGTGATCGCGGTGAACCGCCCGGTGACCGCCGCGCTGGCCGAGCAGGTCGCGGAGATCTTCACCGAGGTCCTGGTCGCGCCCGGCTTCGAGGACGGCGCCCTGGAGGTCCTCACCCGCAAGAAGAACATCCGGCTGCTGCGCTGCCCGGAGGGGCCCGCGAACGCGTCCGAGTACCGGCGCATCGACGGCGGCGTCCTGCTGCAGAGCGTCGACCGGGTCGACGCCTCCGGCGACGACCCGGCCACCTGGGAGCTCAAGGCCGGGAGCGCCGCGGACGAGGCCACGCTCGCCGACCTCGCGTTCGCGTGGCGGGCCGTGCGCTCGGTGAAGTCCAACGCGATCCTGCTCGCCGCGGACGGCGCCACCGTCGGCGTCGGCATGGGCCAGGTCAACCGGGTCGACTCCGCCAGGCTCGCCGTCGAGCGGGCCGGGGCGGACCGCGCCGCGTCCGCCGTGGGCGCGTCCGACGCGTTCTTCCCCTTCCCGGACGGCCTGGAAGTGCTCACCGGCGCGGGCGTGCGGGCGGTCGTCCAGCCCGGCGGGTCGGTCAACGACGACAAGGTGATCGCCGCCGCGGAGAAGGCCGGGATCAGCCTCTACTTCACCGGCGTCCGCCACTTCTTCCACTGACCGGCGATTCCGGCTGCCGAGTCGGGCCCGGTGTGGCGGAGAACACCGCCGCATCGGGTTTGGGCGTTCTGCGCCGGCGTTTCTGCGGGTAGCCTCAGGCTCGTCGCGTCCCATGAACCTCCGTTGACCCCGGCGCGACGTTCGCATTGCTGGAGGCGCGGATGGATGTGCTGCTGTCGCTCGTGCTGGCCTCGGTCTACCAGGCGGACACGCTGCTCATGGAGTCCCGGCAGTTGATCGGCCTGCTCGCCGCCTTCCTGGCCGCGGTCCTGGCCGCGCATCTCGGCTGGCACGGCACCGACCGCGTCATCGCCCGGCGCAGCCGCTCCGAGGACTGACCGTCCCGGGGGCCGGCGTCCCGCTGGCTACCATGGGTTTCACGTGACTGGCGCGGTCAAGGTGGATCACCACCGGGGAGCGATCGACGGTCCGGACACCGCGCGCCTGGGTGGCCGGGCCTCCGGCGAGACCGCGGAGGAACGCATGACGGCACAGATTCTGGACGGCAAGGCCACGGCCGCGGAGATCCGCTCCGACCTCAAGGGCCGCGTCGAGGCGCTCCGCGACCGCGGCGTGCACGTCGGCCTCGGCACCGTGCTGGTGGGCGACGACCCCGGCAGCCACTCCTACGTCGGCATGAAGCACCGGGACTGCGCCGAGGTCGGGATCGAGAGCATCCGCCGCGACCTGCCCGCCACCGCCACCCAGGACGAGGTCGAACGCGCCGTCGCCGAACTGAACGCCGACCCCGCGTGCACCGGCTACATCGTCCAGCTTCCGCTGCCGAAGGGCCTGGACGAGCAGCGGGTGCTGGAGCGCATCGACCCGGCCAAGGACGCCGACGGCCTGCACCCCACGAACCTCGGGCGGCTCGTCCTCATGCAGCCGGGCCCGCTGCCCTGCACGCCGAAGGGCATCGTGGAGCTGCTGCGCCGCTTCGACGTCCCGGTCAAGGGGGCGGAGGTCACCGTCGTGGGCCGCGGCATCACCGTCGGGCGCTCGCTCGGCCTGCTGCTGACCCGCCGCTCCGAGAACGCGACCGTCACCCTCTGCCACACCGCGACCCGCGACCTCGCCGCGCACACCCGCGCGGCCGACATCGTCGTGGCCGCCGCGGGCGTGCCCGGCCTCATCACCGCCGGCATGGTCAAGCCCGGCGCCACCGTGCTGGACGTCGGCGTGTCCCGCGTGGACGGCAAGCTGGCCGGGGACGTCGCCGCCGACGTCCGCGACGTCGCCGGCTGGGTCGCGCCGAACCCGGGCGGTGTCGGCCCGATGACCCGCGCGATGCTGCTGGCGAACGTCGTGGAGGCCGCCGAGCGGGCCTGACCCGCCCGGCCCGCCGCGCACGCGCCGGCACGCACGCGAAGGCCGCCACCAGCACCCCGGTGACGGCCTGCGCGACTGCTTCCCGCCGCGGGACCGCGCCGTCACACGCGCGGCCCCGCACGGGCCGGTTCAGCGGTCGCCCTCGTATCGCGCTGCCGTGGAGGGCGACCGCAGGCTCACCTCAGCTGGCCCTCCGTCCCGCCGCGCTCGGCGCCGGGCGGCCCGGACCGTTGGTGTGACCGTGTCCCGTGCCCGCCCTGCGGGTCTCGGTCGTGCCGCGGACCCCGGGGACCCGCCCGTCCATCGGCGGGCGGCCCTGCGGGACGTGCACCGGCGGCAGCGGCCGGACGAGGCCCATCGCGATGACCTCGTTGGCGAGCCGCGTGCGCCGGTTGGCGCCCTCGGGGATCCGGAACTTCTGGTAGAGGCGCAGCAGGTGCTGCTTGACGGCCGCCTCCGTCACCACCAGCTCTCCGGCGATGTCGCGCGCCGTGGCCGGGGCCACGAACGCCTCGTCGGACAGTGCGGGACGGCAGAGCGAGGTCAGCACGTCGACCTCGCGGCGGGTGAGCTCGGGTGCGACGGCACGCCGGAGTTCGACGTCCGGGTCGACCTCCTCACGGGGGATTCCCCCCATCCTGCAGCGCGCCGTGCCGAAGCTCACGACGTCGCCGTCCTCCAGGACACGGCGGGCGATCGGCCTGCCGTTGACTCGGGTCCCGTTGCGGGACAGGCCCATGTCCACCACGTAGACGTACGGACCGCGTCGGACGATTTCTGCGTGCAAACGGGACACACTCGGGTCGTCGAGGCGTACGTCGACTCCTCTCCCTCTCCCGACCGTCGTAACGTCGGGGCGCAGCGGCATCACCAGCCCGCTGTCCTCGATCCGCATGAACGGCCCCTCCACGGCAGTCCTCCCAGCTAGTTAGCGACCCCTGTCTGCCGGGTTACCCGGGCGCGTCACCGTCACACCCTCCTACTGGCGAGTAGCACCGATGGCGCGGGGCATCCGGGCCTCTCGGGCATCGCTTCCGCCCCACCCGTCCCACGACCTTTTCCGCTCCGGGCCACAACCCGGGCGACCGGACCGGCGGAGCACCGCCGCGCCGCGCGCCGACCGGAGCCGTCCGGCAGGATGTCGTGCCGGGAACCGAATGCCTATACCGTGGATCAAGCCGAGCGGAGCTCGTCAGTTGAATGGCGGCTGGTGGGGGCTGGAGGACGGACATGAGCACCCAGGTGCATCGGCGGCGGCGCAAGGCGCCGCGTGGCAGGGGCGCCGCACCGCGCTGGCTCGCGCAGCTTCCGTACCTGGTCGTGCTCAGCGGCGTCGGCGCCGGCCTCACGCTCTGCGCCTTCAACTACTTCCGCAAGGGCGCCGGCCTGATGGCGGCCGCGCTGCTCATCGGGGCGCTCGCGCGGCTCCTGCTGCCGGAGTCGCAGCTCGGCCCGCTCGCGGTCCGCAGCCGGTCCATCGACTGCTGGACGCTGGTCATCCTCGGCGAGATGATCGCCTTCGTCTCGCTCAGCGTCCCGCCGATGCACAAGACGGGCCTCATCCTCGCGGGCGCGTTCGGCGTGCTGATCCTGCTCGTCCTGCTGGCCCGCGCGGTGAAGCTGATCGTCGGCGGCCGTCGGGCGGGTCCGCCGGGCGACCATGTCGTCCCAGGTGAAGGTGGCCATGGGCCGCCGCAAAGCCGAGGGCAGGTCTAGACCTTCCGGGCGCCTCGGCTAGCCTTGCCAGTTGAGCCTTACAAGGACCGAGTCCCTTTCGTCCGGGGTGTCCCGGCGGCCAGACACCGCCATACCGCCCATCGTGGATGACAAGGGCTCACCGCTGGCCAGGTGTAGGAAAGGGACAGCAACAGCATGCCCAAGATCAAAGTAGCGGGCCCGGTCGTCGAACTCGACGGCGACGAAATGACCCGGATCATCTGGAAATTCATCAAGGACCAGTTGATCCTGCCTTACCTCGATGTCGACCTGAAGTACTACGACCTGGGGATCGAGCACCGTGACGCCACGGACGACCAGGTCACGATCGACGCCGCGAACGCCATCCGCGAGCACGGCGTCGGCGTGAAGTGCGCGACCATCACCCCCGACGAGGCGCGCGTCGAGGAGTTCGGCCTGAAGAAGATGTGGCGGTCCCCGAACGGGACGATCCGCAACATCCTGGGCGGCGTGGTGTTCCGCGAGCCGATCATCTGCTCCAACATCCCCCGGCTCGTCCCCGGCTGGACCAAGCCGATCATCATCGGCCGCCACGCGCACGGCGACCAGTACAAGGCGACCGACTTCGTCGTCCCCGGCCCGGGCAAGGTGACGATCACCTACACGCCCGCCGACGGCTCGGAGCCGATGGAGTTCGAGGTCGCCGACTTCCCGGGCGGCGGCGTCGCCATGGGCATGTACAACTTCGACGACTCGATCCGCGACTTCGCGCGGGCGACGATGCGGTACGCGCTGGAGCGCGGGATGCCGCTGTACATGTCCACGAAGAACACGATCCTGAAGGCCTACGACGGCCGCTTCAAGGACATCTTCCAGGAGATCTACGAGACCGAGTTCAAGGCCGAGTTCGAGTCCAAGGGCCTTGAGTACGAGCACCGCCTGATCGACGACATGGTCGCGGCGGCGCTGAAGTGGGAGGGCGGCTTCGTCTGGGCCGCCAAGAACTACGACGGCGACGTGCAGTCCGACACCCTCGCGCAGGGCTTCGGCTCGCTCGGCCTCATGACGTCCGTCCTCATGACCCCCGACGGCAGGACCGTCGAGGCCGAGGCCGCGCACGGCACGGTGACCCGGCACTACCGGCAGCACCAGCAGGGCAAGCCGACGTCGACCAACCCCATCGCGTCGATCTTCGCCTGGACCCGCGGCCTCGAACACCGCGGCAAGCTCGACAACCAGCCCGAGGTCAGCGAGTTCGCCAGGAAGCTCGAACAGGTCTGCGTCGAGACCGTCGAGAGTGGCCAGATGACGAAGGACCTGGCCTTGCTCGTCGGGCGGGACACGCCCTTCTTGACAACGCAAGAATTCCTGGAGGCTCTCGACGCCAACCTCCAGAAGAAGATCAACGGATAGTGTTCACCTGAACGCTCCCCGCTATGGCGGGGATGATCCCTCCTGGGTGGTCAGGCACGGGGTCGACTTTCCGTGCTCCCCGCGCACGCGGGGGTGGGCCGTCCCGGTTCGTCCGGGGCGGCCTTCCGCGGTTCCGGGCATGTCCGCCATGCCGGGTGGTGCACCTGGGCGATGGCGGGTAGGGGACGCGCGATAGCCTGAGCGCGGAAATATCTCGATGGCGAGAGAACCCGCGCGGCGGCGGGCTCAGGACACGGCAGCAGGAGAAGAAGGAATGACTCGCACCCCAGTCACCGTCACCGTCACCGGCGCCGCGGGCCAGATCGGCTACGCGCTGCTGTTCCGGATCGCGTCCGGGCACCTGCTCGGCGAGGGCGTACCCGTGCGCCTGCGGCTCCTGGAGATCCCGCAGGCGGTGAAGGCCGCCGAGGGCACCGCGATGGAGCTGGACGACTGCGCGTTCCCGCTGCTGTCCGGCATCGACATCTTCGACGACGCCGCCGGGGCGTTCGAGGGCGCCAACGTCGCGCTGCTCGTCGGGGCCCGCCCCCGGACGAAGGGCATGGAGCGCGGCGACCTGCTGGAGGCCAACGGCGGCATCTTCAAGCCGCAGGGCGAGGCGATCAACGCGGGCGCGGCCGACGACATCAAGGTGCTGGTGGTCGGCAACCCGGCCAACACCAACGCCCTGATCGCGCAGCGGCACGCGCCGGACGTCCCCGCCGAGCGGTTCACCGCGATGACGCGCCTCGACCACAACCGCGCGCTCGCGCAGCTCTCGAAGAAGGCGGGCGTCTCGGTCGCCGACATCCGCCGGATGACGATCTGGGGCAACCACTCCGCCACCCAGTACCCGGACATCTTCCACGCCGAGATCGCCGGCAAGAACGCCGCCGAGACGGTGAACGACCAGAACTGGCTGGAGAACGACTTCATCCCGACCGTCGCCAAGCGCGGCGCCGCGATCATCGAGGCGCGCGGCGCGTCGTCGGCGGCGTCGGCGGCCTCCGCCGCGATCGACCACGTCCACACCTGGGTGAACGGCACCGCCGACGGCGACTGGACGTCGATGGCCGTCGTGTCGGACGGCTCCTACGGTGTCGCCGAGGGCCTGATCTCGTCCTTCCCGGTCACCACGAAGGACGGCGAGTGGGAGATCGTCCAGGGTCTGGAGATCGACGACTTCTCCCGGGCCCGCATCGACGCGTCGGTCGCCGAGCTGTCGGAGGAGCGCGACGCCGTCCGCAAGCTCGGCCTCATCTGAGTTTCTGAGAGCGAGCCCCGGACCGGTGTGGGGTCCGGGGCTCGCGCGCGTCCGCGGCGCCGCGGGACGCCGGGCGCATCAGGGCTTGCGGGCCAGGCCGCAGGCGGCGTCCACCTCGGGCGGCGGTTCGAACGGGTTGTGTTCGGGCCGCCACCGGGACGTGGACACCACACCCGGTTCGAGCAGTTCCATGCCGGTGAAGAACTCGGCGATCTGCTCGGGGGTGCGGACGACGTACGGCGCCGAGCCCCTTTCCACGGCGATCCTGATGCCCTCTTCGCGCCCCTTCTTGTCGATGACCCCGGTGCCGTCGTTGAAGGCCATGAAGCTGCCCGGGGCGAGCGCGTCCACCAGCCGCCGGACGATCGCCCGCGCCTCGTCGTCGTCGATCACGTTTCCCATGATCCCGAACATGATCAGGCCGATGGGCCGCGTGAAGTCGAGCGTGCGGGCCGCCTCCGCCAGGATGCGGTCCGGGTCGCGGACATCGCACTCGACGTAGTCCGTCCGCCCTTCCGGACGGCCGACGAGCAGAGCCCGCGCGTGGACGAGGACGAGCGGGTCGTTGTCCACATAGACCACGCGCGATTCCGGAGCGACGCGCTGGGCGACCTCATGGGTGTTGTCGTGCGTCGGCAGCCCCGTGCCGACGTCGAGGAACTGCCGTATGCCCTCCTCCACCGCGAGGTGGCGGACCATGCGGCCCAGGCAGACACGGGAATGCCGCGCGACCTCACCGATGGAGGGAAAGGCCGCGGCGGCCTCGTCGCCGACCTGCTTGTCGATGGCGTAGTAGTCCTTGCCGCCGATCCAGTAGTTCCACATGCGGGCCGGATGCGGGCGTGAGGTGTCTATTTCGGGTGGACCCTGGGGGGATGGTGGGTCTTGGGGCGACATGACGCTTATCGTCCCCGCCCGGCCCGCGGTGCCGCAAGGCCGCAGTGGAGGGCCGCATCACAGTCCGGACCGCCCTCCCGGAAATGCGGTCGAGTGTCGTCGCGGGGCGGGCCGGATCACTGCGGAGCGCGGGACCCGTGTGAGCATGGAGTAGCCGCTACGCTTTCATCCTGCTCTTCCTGCCCCACATTTCGAGCGGCTTCGCCCGCGTGGAGACCATGCCCGGCCGGCTGCGCCCCATCGCCGAGCACCAGCCGATGACGCCCCTCATCGACACCTCGCGCGCGCCTGATCTCGGTGTCTCACGGTTGGTCGGTTCGGATCGGTCGCAGGTGTGCGGAGGACGGCGGCTTCGCGAATATCAAGAAGGGGAGGGCGAAGAAGGCCGTGAAGAGGCTTGGTGACCTCGCGGTGCTCGCGACGACCAATATCGTGGCGAGGACCGTCGCCACGATCCCGGTCGTCCAGATGGTGAAGGCAGAGCGGAGCACGGTACGGGGGTCTCGGGCGCGCAATGCCGTGATCATGGCGGCCGCGGAGACGACCGAGGTCAGCATCGTTGTCGCGGCCGCGACGAGGACCGGCACTACCGCGCTCGGAACCCGATCCGCATCCGTTGCGGCGACGGAAAGAATGCTCACTGATATGGCCGCGCCCGCGAGATGGCGGCAGAGATCTACCCACTGAAGTGCTCGGCGTGCCTTCGGACTGGCGCGACGGGTCGGCGATGGCATCTTGACCGGATTCCTCAGTCGGCGAGGAGGCCCGCCGGCGGCCATTTGCCGCCCGGCCATTTGTTGTTGCCGTTGTTCTCCGTGCGGAAGGTGCTCGCTGCTTCCCCCATCCACTGGACGGTCCCCCAAGCGCCCGCGGCGACCGCTCCCAAGAAGACGCCGATGGCCACGATGGCCGCGCCGAGCGCGGGCAGCGTGCCCACGCCGGTGGCCGCCGCGACGCAGCATTTGACCAGCGTGCCGATCAGGGCGATATAGGCAAGGGCGACGCCGCCCCAGAAGACCACGAGGGCCCACCGGCAGGTGTCGAGAGCGGAGCTGACCTCGAGTGCGGTCAAGGGTAGCAGTCGGACATGTCACCATCCATAGTTCGGATGGCCGTGCCTGTGCTGTCGGCGTTGAGCATGGGCTCGGAGCCCACGCGCCGCGCCGGGCCCGCCGGGGTCTGGCATGGGGCAAATGGTCTGAAGCTGGGCGGGGGTGGTCGCTGGTGTGATCGCTCGGCACGCGCCGACGGGGTCAGGGGCGCTTGGGTGGGCTGCCGATGGCGATGGAGAGGAGGAGGATCAGGGCGGCGGTCGCCGCGACCTGGAGTTCTCCGGCCCCGGGAAGGTCGGCCTTGGGGCCGGCGACCGGGGGGAAGCGGCCCTGCGGGTCGAGGACGACCGGCAGGGTGTCGCCGGGTTCGAGGCCTTCGCAGTTCGACGCGTACTCGTGCGGGATCGAGGTGCCGTCGGCGTGGCGCAGCGTGCAGTGCGGTTGCGTACTGCGCTTGTACTGCGTCGTCCAGGTCCTGGCCACGACCGCGTCGGCGTCGGTGCCGACCAGCGTCATCGCGATGTCCCGCGCGAGGATGACACCGACGCCGTAGAGGACGAGCAGCGCCAGAACGCCGAGCGACAGCGGCACGCTCTTGAACCGGAGTGGGCGCCGCCTGTCGTACAGGAGCCCGAGCGCGACGACCGCGGAGGCGAAACCGCAGATGATGAGCAGGGCCGCGACCATCGCGTTGCCCGCCAGGTAGGCGGCCGACGCCAGGGCCAGTCCGAGTACGGCGATGGCGGCCGTCCTGGTCCCGCGCCACAGCGTGCGAAGGGCGGGGCGGGGTCGTGCGGGCATGCGTCCTCCAGCGACGGGTGGTCCGATCGGACGGTAGCGGAG
>NZ_SMLC01000198.1 GCF_004349245.1 Actinomadura sp. 6K520
CAGGCGGGCCCGGGAAGGGCGGGGGACGCCAGCCGGGCGGGCCGAACCCCTTGCCGGCGTTCGGCCGCGGCGCCGGGCCCCCGCGGGCCCGGGTGTGGTCGGCGCGCGGAACGTGGGGGCGGTGGTGCGGTATCGGATCGTCAGGGCGGTCTGCGCGCTGATTCACAAGCCCTCCCCGACCGCGAACACGCCGTTGACCATGAGGTCCACACCTTCTAGGACGGATGGGACGCCCGCCGCGTTCCCCCCGCGCCGATCGTGCGCAATCATGGGGCGCGTGGGACGGCTACCAGGAGGCGGGCTGGCCAAGGGGCTGGCGGTCACGTTGCGAACGATGACGCGGCGTTCCATAACGCGTCAATACCCGGAGGTGCAGCCCGATCTGCCGCCGCGCAGCCGGGGGGTCATCGCGCTCTTCGAGGAGAACTGCACCGTCTGCATGCTGTGCGCGCGCGAGTGCCCCGACTGGTGCATCTACATCGACTCGCACAAGGAGACCCTCCCGGCCGAGGGCGGCGGGCGGGCCCGGACCCGCAACGTCCTCGACCGGTTCGCCATCGACTTCGCGCTGTGCATGTACTGCGGCATCTGCATCGAGGTGTGCCCGTTCGACGCGCTGTTCTGGTCGCCGGAGTTCGAGTACGCCGAGTACGACATCGCGGAGCTGACGCACGAGAAGGAACGGCTGCGGGAGTGGATGTGGACCGTCCCGCCGCCGCAGGACCACGACCCGGCCGCCGAGCCGCCCAAGGAAGTGGGCGCCGCGGAGAAGGCGGCGGCGCGCGCCGCCCGCAAACCCCCCGGTACCGGCGCATGAGCGGTCAGGAGGTCGTGTTCGCGCTGCTCGGCGTCGTCGCCGTCGGGTCCGCGGTCCTGGTCGTGACGACGCGGCGGCTCGTGCACGCGGCGCTGTGGCTGGTCGTGTCGTTCGGTGCGCTCGCCGGCGGCTACCTGGTGCTGACCGCGGAGTTCGTCGCCTGGGTGCAGGTGCTCATCTACGTCGGCGCGATCGTCGTGCTGCTGCTGTTCGGGATCATGCTGACGCGGGCGCCGATCGGGGAGTCCGCCGACCTGGACTCCGGCAACCGGTGGGCCGCCGTCGCCGTCGCCGTCGCCACCGCCGCCGTCCTGGTGACGGTCGTGGTCATGGGGTTCGGGGACGAGCGCATGACCCTGCGGGAGGGCGGCGGGTCCGCCGAGGCGCTCGGCGCGAGCGTGTTCCGGACGTGGGTGCTGCCGTTCGAGATCCTGTCGGTGCTGCTGCTGGCGGCGCTCGTCGGCGCGATCGTGCTGTCCCGGTCGGACATCCGGGCGCGTCCGGAGGCCCGCGTCCGCCCGGCGGAACGGGAACCGGAACCGGAACGCGGCGACGCGGGCGAGGAGGACGGCGGCTGATGCATCTCGCCTACCCGACGGTCGTCGCCGCGCTGCTGTTCTCCGTCGGCGTGTACGGGGTGCTGGCGCGCCGCAACGCGATCCTCGTCCTGATGTCGGTCGAGCTGATGCTGAACGCGGTGAACCTCAACCTCGTCACGTTCGACATGTGGCTGCGGGATCCGCTGCACGGCGGCCAGGTCCTCACGCTGTTCACGATCGTGATCGCCGCGGCGGAGATCGGGCTCGGGCTGGCGATCGTCCTGCTGGTGTTCCGCAACCGGCGGAACGTCGACGTCGACCGGCTCCGCGCGCTGTCGGAGCGGGAGGACGGTCCGGACGGACCCGAGGGCCGGCCCGCCGAGCCCGGACGGGCCGCGGCGGTCGAGGAGGCCGCCCCGTGATCGTGCTCGCCTCGCTGGTGGCACTGCTGCCGTTCCTCGCCGCGTTCGCCGGGATGCTCTTCGGCCCGTACGTGACACGCCTCCTCGGCGGCGGCCGCGCCGCCGGCCGGACGTCCCCGCTGCGGAACGGGCCCGCGCTCGTCGCGTGCGCGCCGATCGCGGTCTCGCTCGTCCTCGCGGCGGTCGTCGCGTTCACCGTCTGGCGCGAGCCGGGCGAGCGGACCGGCATGCTCACCGTGATCGAGACCGGTTCGGTGCCGATCCGGGTCGGGCTGCAGGTCGACGGGCTGTCCGCCGTCGTCGCGCTCATGGTCTGCTGCGTGGCGCTCGCCGTCCAGGTGTACTCGGTCGCCTACCTGGAGGGGGACCGCCGCTACTCCTCCTACGCCGCCTTCATCTCGCTGTTCACGGCGGCGATGCTGCTCGTCGTCTACTCCGGTGACCTCCTCGTCCTGTACGCGGGGTGGGAGGTCATGGGGATCTGCTCCTACTTCCTCATCGGCCACCACTGGGAGGACCGGGCCAACTCGCGGGCCGCGGTGAAGGCGTTCCTCGTCACGCGGCTCGGCGACGTCGGCTTTCTGATCGGCGTGCTCGTCCTCGGCGTCGGCGCGGGCACGTTCGAGATCCGGGAGATCGCGCGGACCGCCGCGGACCTGCCGGGCACGACGGTGACGGCGGCGGCGCTGCTGCTGCTCGCGGGCGTCGCGGGCAAGAGCGCCCAGTTCCCGCTGCACACCTGGCTCCCGGACGCGATGGCGGGCCCCACGCCGATCAGCGCGCTCATCCACGCCGCGACGATGGTCGCGGCCGGCGTCTATGTCGTCGCCAGGGTGTTCCCGGTGTTCGAGGCGGCCCCCGCGGCGCTGGCCGTCCTCGGGATCGTCGCGGTGGTCTCCATGGTCGGCGCGGCGTGCGCGGCCCTCGCGCAGGACGACCTGAAACGCGTCCTGGCGTACTCGACGATCAGCCAGCTCGCGGTGATGGCCGCCGGTCTCGCGGTCGGCGGCAGGTCCGCGGCGATCTTCCACCTGCTCACGCACGGCGCGTTCAAGGCGCTGCTGTTCCTCGCCGCCGGATGCGTCATCGCCGTCGCCGGGTCGAACATGCTGGCCCACTACGGCGGTCTCCGGCACGGCATGCCGATCACGTTCTGGTCGATGACGGTCGGTCTCGCGGCACTCGCGGGCGTCCCGCCGTTCAGCGGCTGGTTCAGCAAGGACTCCGTCATCGAGGCCGCCCAGCACGCCGCCCTCCACGGCGGCGAGGTCGCGGGCGCCGTGGCGTGGCTGGTGTACCTGGGCCTGCTGCTGACGGTCGCGCTGACGGCGGCGTACGCGATGCGCACGTGGCTGATGACGTTCTTCGGGGAACCGCGCGGTTCGTACGAGATACGCGAGCCGTCGAGAATCATGTCGTGGACGGTGGCGGCCCTGGCCGTCCCCGCCGCGATCCTCGGTTTCTTCGGGCTCGGGGCAGCGGAACTGCGTCCGCATGCCGGCCCGGCTCTGCTGAGCGTGGTGCTGCTCGCGGCGGGCGCAGGGGCCGCTTTCCTCCTGTGGAACCGTGACCCCGCGTTGGATCCGGCGCGTGCGCTCGGGCCGGTCCGTCCCGTCTTCGCGCGGGCCTTCTACGTCGACGAGCTCTACGACGCGGCGATCGTCCGGCCCGTCCGGGCCGCGGCGCGGTACGTCGTCGTCCTCGACCGCAGCCGCGTGGACGCCGCCGTCACCGGCACCGGGCGCGGCGCGCTCCGCCTCGGCGAGTGGCTCCGCGTCCCGCAGAACGGCAACGCGCAGTCCTACCTCACCGGCCTGCTCGCCGGCGTCGTCGTCATCGTGGCCGGGGTGGTGATCCTCCTGTGATCTTCGTGCTGATGCTGGCGATACCGCTGGCGGGGGCGCTGGCGATGCTCGTCCCGGCGCACCGGTTCCTGCGCACCGACCTCGCCGTCCGCGCCTTCGGCACCGCCGTGTCCGGCGCGACGCTGCTCGTCGCGATCTCCGCGCTGACCGCCTTCGACTTCGGCGCGACGTCCCGCATGCAGCTCGAAGTCGACCGGCAATGGGCGTCCGCGATCGGGCTGCGGTTCCACCTCGGCGTCGACGGGATCTCGCTGCCGCTCGTGGTGCTGACCGCGCTGCTGACGTTCCTGTGCTTCCTCTACACGCTGCGGCACCCGCCGGAAGGCGGCCGGATCCGGCTGCTCACCGCGCTCCTGCTCGTCCTGGAGATCGGGATGCTCGGCACGTTCGTCGCCCTCGACCTCGTGCTGTTCTTCGTGTTCTTCGAGACCGTCCTGATCCCCATGTACGTGGTGATCATGCTGTGGGGCGGGCCGGGACGCCGCGCCGCCGCCTACAAGTTCATCCTCTACACGCTGCTCGGCTCCGGGTTCCTCCTCGCCGGGATGCTGCTCGTCGGCGCCACCGCGGGCACCCTCGACATGACCGAGCTGGCCGCCCGGCACGGGGACGGCCTGACGCGCGGCATCCAGATCACCGCGTTCGCCCTGATGGGGATCGGTTTCGCGGTCAAGGCGCCGATGTGGCCGCTGCACACCTGGCTGCCGGACGCGCACACCGCCGCCCCGACCGTCGGGTCCGTCCTGCTCGCCGGTGTCCTGCTGAAGATGGGCACCTACGGGCTCGTCCGCGTCACGCTGCCGCTCGCCCCCGAGGGGGCCCGGTTCTGGGCGCCCTGGCTCGGGCTCCTCGCCGTGATCGGCATCGTGTACGGCGCGCTCGCCTGCCTCGCTCAGCGCGACCTCAAACGGATGATCGCCTACTCGTCCGTCGGGCACATGGGCTTCGTGCTGCTCGGTATCGCGACCCTCACCCCCGTCGGCGTCAACGCGGCGCTGTTCGGCAACATCGCGCACGGCCTGATCACCGGCCTGCTGTTCTTCCTCGCCGGGTCGGTCAAGGAACGCTGGGGCACCACCGACATGGACGCCCTCGGCGGCGGGATGCTGGGCACCTCCCCGCGCCTCGCGTCGATCCTCACCTTCGCGTCCGTCGCCTCGCTCGGGCTGCCGGGGCTCGCCGGGTTCTGGGGCGAGATGCTGGCGCTGCTCGGCGCGTACCGGCCGCACGCCGACCTCCCCCGGGAGACGTTCGTCACGTTCATGGTCGTCGCCGCGCTCGGCGCGCTGCTGACCGCCGCCTACTTCCTGCGCATGCTCGCCAAGCTCACCCACGGGCCCGCGGACGGCGCCGCCGCCGAGGCCGGGGCCGCCGTGCGGCGGGGCCGGGAGACCCGCGTCCCCGCGGCGGGGGTGTCCCTGCAGGAGTACGCCGCCTGGACGCCGCTGATCGCGCTCACGCTGCTGGTCGGCCTGTGGCCGAAGACCCTGCTGGACGTGACCACCGGACCCGTCCGCGCGCTGTTCGGAGGCGGCTGATGATCCAGAGCATCGACTACGCGGCGGTCGCGCCGCCGCTGATCCTCGCGATCGCCGCGATCGGGCTGCTGCTCGCCGACGCCTTCGAGGTGCCGCGCCGCCTGCTGTCCCTGCTCAGCGGCGGCGCCCTCGCCGCCGCGCTCGTCGCCGTCGCCGCGCTCGCGTCCGGGGACCGCCGCGCCACGTTCTGCCTGCCGGACGGCCTGCGCGGCGACGGCCCCGCCTCCTGCTCCTACGTCGCCGACGACTTCACGCTCCTGTTCCAGGGGATCGTGCTGGCCGCCGCCGCGGTCGTCGTCCTGCTGTCGCTGCAGGAGATCACCGACTCCGGCATGCCCGCCGGGGAGTACCACTTCCTGCTGCTCGCCGCCGTCATCGGCGCGCTGACCCTCGTCGCCGCCCGCGACCTCGTCCTGCTCCTCGTCGCGCTGGAGACGCTGTCGCTGCCGGTGTTCGCGCTCACCGCCCTGCGCCGCTACGACGGGACGGCGTCCGAGGCCGCGCTGAAGCTGTTCCTCGTCTCGGTGGTCTCCACCGCGATCATGCTGTTCGGGATCAGCCTCCTGTACGGCGCGACCGGCGCCATGCACCTCGACCGCATCGCCCCCGCCCTCGAGAACCTGCCGTCCGGCCTGGACACCGTCGCGGTGGCCGGGTCGGTGCTCGTCCTCGCCGGGTTCGCGTTCAAGGTCGCCGCCGTCCCGTTCCACTTCTGGGCGCCGGACGTCTATCAGGGGTCCCCGCTGCCCGTCGCCGCGTTCCTGTCCGTCGTCTCCAAGGCCGCCGGGTTCGCCGGGCTGCTGATCGTCGTGGCCCTCGGGCTCCCCGCGTACGGGCACGTGTGGGGGCCGGTCATCGCCGTCCTCGCCGCGGTCACGATGACGCTCGGGAACCTCCTCGCGCTGCGGCAGCGGACCGCGATCCGGCTGCTGGCCTGGTCGTCGGTCGCCCAGTCCGGCTACATGCTCGCGCCCCTCGCGGTCGGCACGAACCGGCTCCCCGAGGCCGTCGCCGCCACCACCGCCTACGTCGCCCTCTACGCCGTCATGAACCTCGGCGCGTTCGCCGTCGTGATCGGTTTCCGGCGCCGCACCGCCGGGCGGCTCAGCCCGTCCTGGGACACCCTCGACGACTTCCGCGGCCTCGCCCGCCGCAGCCCCGCCGTCGCCGCCGCCCTCGCCTTCTTCCTCATCTGCCTCGCCGGGCTGCCGCCGGGGGTCATGGGGCTGTTCGCGAAGGTCGTCGTGTTCCGCGCCACCGTCGCGGGCGGTGTCACCTGGCTGGCCGCCGTCATGGCGGTCAACACGGTGATCGGCCTGTACTACTACCTGGTGTGGGCCGCCAAGCTCTTCGCGCCCGCGCCCGGACCGTCCTACGACCCCGCGCCGGGGCTGCCCGTCCGCGCCGCCATCACCGCCACCGCCGCCGGCGCCGTCGTGCTGTCGGTGGCGCCGCAGATCGTCCTGCAGACGGTCGGCCACGTCACCTAGGCGGGAACGTTCACCCAGGTCAAACCGTTGATGTTCATGGCCGGAGTCGACGGGGAGGCAACGGAAGTGCAGTTCAACGGTGTCAAGACCGCGGCGCTCATCGGCGCGCTGTCGGCATTGATGCTCGCCGCCGGCTGGGCCATCGGCGGCGGTACCGGGCTGACGATCGCGCTGCTCATCGCGCTCGGCACCAACGGGTTCGCCTACGTCTTCAGCGACCGGATCGCCCTGCGCTCCATGCGCGCCCACCCGGTCAGCGAGGTCGAGGCGCCGCGGCTGTACCGGCTCGTCCGCGAACTCGCGAACTCCGCCCACCAGCCCATGCCGCGCCTGTACGTCTCGGAGACCCGCCAGCCGAACGCGTTCGCCACCGGCCGCAACCCGCGCAACGCCGCAGTCTGCTGCACCCGCGGCATCCTGCACATCCTGGACGAACGGGAGCTGCGCGCCGTCCTCGGCCACGAGCTGTCGCACGTCTACAACCGGGACATCCTCATCTCCTCGGTGGCCGCCGCGATCGCCACCGTCATCACCTACCTGTCCCACCTGGCGATCTTCATCCCGCTCGGCCGCGCCGAGGACGACGACGGCCCCGGCCTCCTCGGCGCCCTGCTGATGCTCGTCCTCGGCCCCGTCGCCGCCGCCGTCGTGCAGATGGCGATCAGCCGCACCCGCGAGTACACCGCCGACGCCGCCGGCGCCCGCCTCACCGGCGACCCCCTCGCGCTCGCCGCCGCCCTCCGCAAGATCGACGCCGGCACCAGGGCGATGCCGCTGCCGCAGGACCCCGAACTCGCCACCACCAGCTCCCTGATGATCGCCAACCCGTTCGCCGGCGCCGGAATCGGCAGGCTCTTCTCCACGCACCCCCCGACCGCCGACCGCATCGCCCGCCTGGAACGCATGGCGGGCCGCCGCTAGAGCGCCGTCAGGATCATCGGCCCGTCCGCGGTGACCGCGATCGAGTGCTCGAAGTGCGCCGCGCGGCTCCCGTCGGCCGTCGCGACCGACCATCCGTCCTGCAGAAGCCGGGTCGCGTCACGCCCGCTCTCGGTCACCAGCGGCTCGATGGCGATCGTCAGCCCCTCTCTGAGCCTCATCCCGCGCCCCGGGCGCCCCTTGTTCGGCACCGGCGGATCCTCGTGCATCTCCGTACCGATGCCGTGCCCGCCGGACCCGTCCGCGATCCCGTAGCCCGCCTCGCGGGCCGTGCTCTCGATCGTCGCCGCGACGTCCCCCATCCGGTTCCCGGGCACGGCCGCCGCGATGGCCCGCTCCAGCGCGAGCCGCGTCGTCTCGATGAGCCGCGCGCCGTCCTCGTCCGGCGTCCCGACCATGAACGACACCGCCGCGTCCCCGCAGTAGCCCCCGACCGTCGCGCCGGCGTCGACCGTCACGAGATCACCGTCCTTGAGCACCCCGCCCGCCGGTATCCCGTGCACCACGACGTCGTTCACCGAGACGCAGATGTTGGCCGGATACGGCATCGGAGCCCAGCTCGGCTTGTAGTGCAGGAACGGCGATGTCGCCTGATGCTCCTTGAGCGTCCGCGCGGCCACCGCGTCCAGTTCCGCGAGCGGCAGACCGGGCTCGGCCGCCGCTCGCACGTCCCGCAGGATCCGGGCCACGACCCGTCCCGCCTCCCGCATGCGCTCCCACTCGCGCGGAGTCCGGTAGTTCACCATGGGAAGATTCTAATACCAGTATTACAATGCTCGCATGGTACGAACCCCGCTCACCGAGGAGCAGCGCGACCGGGGCAGGGCACTGGGCCAGGTGCTCCGCGCCGCCCGGGGCCCCCGCAGCGCCGCCGCCGTGGCCCAGGAGGCCGGCATCTCCCTCGACACCCTCCGCAAGATCGAACGCGGCGCCATCGCGGCCCCGGCGTTCTTCACCGTCGCGTCCCTGGCCCGCGTCCTGGATCTCGACCTGTCGGCCCTCGCCCGAACTCTCCACGAATTCGACCGAACCATCGAGGACGCGGCCGCGTCATAACAAAGCGCCGGCCCCTTCTGCGGGGGATGGGGCCGGCGCACCCGACTACCGGTAGTTCACGAACTGCAGCGCCACATCGAGATCCTTGCCCTTGAGCAGCGCGATGACGTCCTGCAGGTCGTCCTTCTTCTTCGAGCTGACCCGCAGCTCGTCCCCCTGGATCTGGGCCTTGACGCCCTTCGGCCCCTCTTCCCGGATGATCTTGCTGATCTTCTTCGCGTCCTCCTGCGCGATGCCCTCCTTCAGGCCCACGCCCAGCTTGTACAGCTTCCCGGACAGCTTCGGCTCCCCGGGGTCGATCGCCTTCAGCGAGATCCCCCGCTTCACCAGCTTGTCCTTGAGCACGTCGAGTACGGCGTTGGCCCGCTCCTCCGTGTTCGCCTGAATGTCGATCGACTCACCCGACCACTTGATCCCCGCGTCCACGTTCCGGAAGTCGAACCGGTTGGCCACCTCCTTGGCGGCCTGGTTCAGCGCGTTGTCGACCTCCTGCCGGTCGAGCTTGCTCACGACGTCAAAAGAGCTGTCCGCCATCGCGCACACATCCCCTCAGCAGCAACTTTCGCGGTCCACCGAGCTTAGCGATCAAGCCCGCGCCCCGATGTCACACCCACTCCCACCGTCCGCTATTCTTTCCAGTGCCGCCGCGCAAGCGACGCCAAGGCGGGTTGCCCGAGTGGCCAATGGGAGCGGACTGTAAATCCGTCGGCTTAGCCTACGCAGGTTCGAACCCTGCACCCGCCACATCACACAGAACGGCCCCTGACCAGCTTCAACGCGGTCAGGGGCCGTTCTCGTCGTGTCCGGGCCGGTTGTGTGTAGGCGTTTGTGAGCGCCCACGATGGCTGTGGTGCTTGTGGGGCCGGTCTGGCGCTGTCCTGCCATCTGTATGGGGACGGCTGTGGTGGCTCGCTCGGTCGTCTCATGGGTAGCGGCCCGGCCGCCCGGCCACGTGAGAGACTCTGTCGATCTTGGAATTAGCCCGCGGAGTTCTTGTGCGTCCACGCCTTTTCGCAGCCTTGACCGTGCTTCCTCTTGCCCTGACCGCATGCCAGGGCGAGGTGAGGCCCGAGGCCGGTCCAGCGGCCTCGGCTCCGCCCGCCCCGACCGCTCCCGCCATCGCGCCGTCCATCTCCGCCGATTCGCCGGAGCCTTCGCGGAGTAGGGCGAAGCTGGTCGGGCCGCGAACGAATTGCGGTGAGGTCAAGGCGGTCAACGGTGAGATTTTCGCGGTCGGTGTGCTCAGCGGCCGGACGACGTGCGCGACGGTACTGACCGTCTTCCGCAGCTACTTCGCGCCGGGCACGCCCAGGCAGGGCTCCGCGGGCGTGGCCACCGTCAACGGCTGGCGCTGTGCCAGTAACAGTGCGGCCCAGGCCAGCGCGAGCGGCCGTCTCTCCACCTGCCGCAAGGCCTCCACGACGATCACGGCCGACGTGATCCCCTGATCTTGCGCCTCGCCAGGGCGGAGGGACGGGCGGCCCCTGGCGGGGTTACCAGGGGCCGTTCGGGTGGGTCAGCTTCTGCGGGCCGGGAGGATGCGCTTCACGGCCAGGCCGGCGGAGACCAGGGTGAACAGGGCCAGGCCGATCCAGAGGGCCTGGAGGCCGAGCCACGGCGAGGCCGCGGCGGCGCCGCCGAAGCCCGCTGCGACGCCGCCGATCGGTGGGGTGTTGTACATGTCCTACCATTTCCTTTCTTTGCGCCAGGCCGCCTGCCAGAAGGCGCGGGCCTGGACGAACTGGAGGAAGACGTCGAAGATCATTTCGACGACGATCGTGCCGGCGAGTGCCATCTGGAGCGCGCCGCGGCGGCGGACGGTCACCACGCGCTCCACCATGAAGATCACCGTGATGGCGGCCCAGATCGGGCTGATCGTGATGCCGCCGAGCCAGATGGCCGAGTAGGCGATGGACGACAGGTAGGCGGTGATCACCAGGATGCCGACCAGGGACAGCAGTTGCCGTCCCCAGTAGGGGCGGGTGATCGGCGTCCAGCCGTAGTCCAGGAGGTTCTCCAGGGCGCCGCGCTTCCAGCGCAGCCGCTGCCTGGACAGCTCCCTCCAGGTGGGCATCACCTCGGTGGTGAGCGTGCACTCGGGCGGGCACAGGATGCGGAAGCCGAGATGCAGGATGGCCAAGGTGAGCTCGTTGTCCTCGGTGAGGACCCGGACGTCGTAGACGTGCGGGAGGCCGGGGAGGCGCCGTTCCCGCCGGGCGGCGACGACCTCCTGCAGCGTGGTCGCGCGGAAGATGGTGGCGGTGCCGGTCAGGACGAGGGCCTTGCCCTGCAGCCGCCGCACGTCGCGGGCGTACCTGGCGTACTCGTTGCGCTGGAACATGCCGACCGCGCCGCCGCCGGGCTTGCCGGTGAAGGTGCCGCCCACGGCGGCGTAGCGGCCGCCGGCCAGGTAGCCGACGCCGTGCCGGATGAACCCGGGGTCGAGGGCCGAGTCGGCGTCCATCACCATGACCGCGTCGTCCGGGCCGAGGATCGGCAGGAGGCGGTCCAGGACCTGGTTGAGCGCGCCCGCCTTCTTGTGCCGGTTGTCGCGCGTGCCGACGATCTCGACGCCGCAGAGCTGCGCGAACGCGGCGGTGGCGTCGCTGCAGTTGTCGGCGATCACCACGATGTGGTCGGGGGGACGTTCCTGGCGGCGCAGCGAGGCGATGGTCTCGGTGATCTGCTTGGCCTCGTTGTGCGCCGGGATCAGGACCGTCACCCGCATCGCGTCCGTGCTGATCGGAGGCAGGTCCCGCTTGCCGTCCCGTCCTCTGGTGCGGGGCTTGGGCTGCGGTGCCGCATGCCTGGGGCGTTCCCGCCGGGCGGGCGGCCGGGGCGGCGGGGTCGCCGGCGCGCAGCACCAGCGCCG
>NZ_SMLC01000199.1 GCF_004349245.1 Actinomadura sp. 6K520
GGGACGGGCCGTGCGGGGGTCTGGACGAGCTGGCGGAGGTGCTGTCGGCGCGCGGTTACGAGCCGGTGCCGGACGAGGGCGGTGCGGTGCTGCGGATGCGGAACTGCCCGTTCGGTGCGGTCGCCGAGGCGTTCCCGCCGCTGGTGTGCGGGATGAACCTGGCGTTGCTGGAGGGGCTCGTGGAGGGGTCTTCCGGGGTCAGGGTGCGGATGGATCCGCGGCCGGGGTGGTGCTGTGTGGCGGCGGAGGCGGCCGCGGACCGGCCTTCTAAAAACAACAGGCATTGACATAGAAATCGCGGCTGTGGTGGAGTGGGCCGCATGAGCGATCACACCCCCGCCTCCGCGCGGCAGCCCGCCCGTTTCCACCCCGCCCGTTTCCACATCGCCCAGTTCAATGTCGCCACGCTCCGCTACCCCCTGGACGATCCGCGGATGGCGGAGTTCGTCGCGCTGCTGGAACCGGTCAACGCGCTCGCCGACGCCGCCCCGGGGTTCGTGTGGCGGCTGACGGAGGAGGGGGAGCCCGACGCCACCGGGATGCGCCCCGCCGGCGACGACGTGATCATCAACTACTCGGTGTGGGAGTCCGCCGAGGCGCTGTGGGACTTCGTGTACCGCAGCGCGCACCTGGAGACGATGCGGCGCCGCCGGGAGTGGTTCGGGCGGCACGTGGACGCGCATCTCGTCCTGTGGTGGGTGCCCGCGGGCCGGACCCCGACGGTCGCGGAGGCCATGGAGCGCCTCGCCCTGCTGCGGGACCGGGGCCCCTCGCCGCGGGCGTTCACGTTCGCCTCGTCCTACACCGCCGAGGAGGCCGCCGCGGCGGGAGCCCCCGGAGCGGGCGCCGCCGGTGCCGAGCCCGCGTCCGTCTGAGGGTCAGGCGGGTCTGCGGGTCAGTCGAGGAGTGCCGCGGTGTGCCGGCCCGCGGCGGCGGCGGTGAGGAAGTAGGGCAGGTCCTCGTCGAGGCGGCGGCCCATGGTGGACAGGCGGACGCCCCAGTCCTTCTCGGCGGCCCTGAGGGTCTCGTGGAGGCCGTCGACGGGGACGGGGACGAGGCGGTGCCGCTCGCCGAGGGGGGCGGCCTCGGCGGCGACGCGGGCGCCGAAGGGGCCGCCGAGTTCGGGGACGGGGACGTCGGCGGGGGCGAGGGCGACGCGCCCGTAGGCGGTGAGGGAGTGGTGGGAGACGCCGATGTGGCGTTCGCGCCGGTCGCCCTCGCTGACGCGCAGTGATCCGACGGGGCGGCCGCCGAGGACGGCGGCGGCGTTGACGGCCTCGCCGGCCGCGACGCCGGAGAAGCCCCACCGGGTGCCGGTCCCGAGGTTGCCGGGGCCCTGGGCGAGGACGGCGGCGTCGGCGCGCAGGATGAGCCGCGCGGCGAGGAGGCCGGTGTGGACGGTGACGGCTTCGAGGTCGCCGCCGAACGCCTGCCCGGCGGTGACGGTCGCGGCGAGGGCGCCGGCGTCCTTGAGGCGGGCGATGGACATGGAGAACCAGGCCGGCAGCGCTCCGCCGTCCGGCATGACGTACACGATCCGCGCGGCGGGCCGCTCGGCGCGGAGGGCGGCGAGGATCGGGGGGAGCGCGGAGTGCAGGTCGGCGACGATGACGGGCATGCCGTCGAGGGAGTCGGCGTCGCGGAGGACGTCGTGGTGGGGGGAGTCCTGCTCGTCGGCGCCGAGGACGGTGGCCTGCAGGGGCGTGTAGCGGGCCTTGACGAGGTGGCCGGGGCCGCCGGGGTCGGGCGGGAGCCGGTCGGGGACGGCGACGACCATGGCGTAGCCGCCGGTGCCCAGGCCCATCGCCAAGGCCGTAGTGTTGAGCAGGACGGTATCGCCCGGTTCGGGGCGTCCCACGAGTGCGGGATAGGCCAGGGCGCGGTGCGTGCCGTCGCCCCCGATCGAGACGGTCAGCTCGACCGCCCCGGGCCATTCGCGGCGGATGTCCTCGACTGTGCCTTTGCGCCATCGGATCACACCGGGAAACGGTAGCGTCCTCAACGGCGGGGCGCGGCCGTTGACCGGCGAAGGTCCGGTGCGGAGACGGCGAGGCCCGGCGGACGCGTGTTCGGGGCGGTGGAGCGAAGGGGTGGTGGCGAAGTGTCGCGGCGCAAGACCGAGCGCCTGCTCAATCTGGTGGTCTGCCTGCTCGCCACCCGGCGCTATCTGACGGCCGAGCAGATCCGCCGCGCGGTGCCCGGCTATCCGGAGTCCGACGAGGCGTTCAAGCGGATGTTCGAGCGGGACAAGGAGGAGCTGCGCGAGCTGGGCGTGCCGCTGGAGGTGGGCAGCGACCAGCTGGGCGGCGGCGGTGAGGAGATCGGGTACCGGATCCCGCCGCAGGACTACGAGCTGCCGGACATCCATCTGACGCCCGACGAGGCGGCGGTGCTGGGCCTGGCGGCGCGGGTGTGGCAGCGGGCCAGCATGGCGGAGGCGGCGTCGGGGGCGCTGCTGAAGCTGCGGGCGGCGGGGGTGGAGACCGACGCGCCGTCGGCGGTGGGCATCGAGCCGCGCGTCAACACCCAGGACCCGGCGTTCCCGGCGCTGTGGGAGGCGGTGCGCGACGGGCGGCCGGTCGCGTTCGACTACCGGGGGATCGGGCGGACGTCGGTGGCGCGGCGGCATCTGGAGCCGTGGGGCGTGGTGAGCCGCCGGGGCCGCTGGTACGTGGTGGGGTTCGACCGGGACCGCGGCGAGCAGCGGGTGTTCCGGCTGAGCCGTATCGCGGGGGAGGTGGCGGCGGACGGGCCGGCGGGGTCGGTGACGGTGCCCGACGGGGTGGACGTGCGGCGCATCGCGTTCGACTGGGGCGACCCGGTGAGCGAGCCGCGCCCGGCGACGGTGCTGCTGCGGGCCGGGGCGGCGCAGGGGCCGCGGCGGTGGGCCAGGGACGTGCGTCCCGCGCAGGACGGTCCCGCCGACGGGGAGTGGGACGAGGCGACGCTGACGTTCCGGGACGCGGACCGGTTCGCGCCGTACCTGGCGCGGTTCGCCGACGACGTCGTGGTTGTCGATCCTCCGGACCTGCGGGAGGCGGTGATCCAGCACCTGAAGTCGGTGCTGGCCGGGGCGCACGGCCCGGCGGAGCCGGCGGGCCCCGCGGAGCCGGAGGGGACGGTGCAGGGGCGATGACGGCGAGGACTCCCGCGAAGACCCCCGGGGGCGCGAAGGCGCCCGCCCGGGGGCAGGCGACGACGTCGACGGACCGGCTGGGGCGGCTGCTCGCGCTGGTCCCGTACGTGGTGAACCGCGACTCGGTGGCGCTCGGGGAGGCCGCCGCGGCGTTCGGGGTGACCGAGAAGCAACTGATCGACGACCTGAACCTGCTGTGGTGCGTGGAGCTGCGGGCCCCGGACCCGTACTGCCCGATCGACCTGTCCTACGAGGGCGGGGAGATCACGGTGGCGGAGGCCGAGTCGATCGCGCGGCCGCTGCGGCTGAAGGTGGACGAGGCGGCGGCGCTGCTGGTGGCGCTGCGGATGCTGGCGGGCATCCCGGGCCTGGACGACCGGGACGCGCTCAGCCGGCTGATCGCCAAGCTGGAGACCGCGGCGGGCGCGGCGGCGTCGGTCGCGGGGCAGGTGGCGGTGGAGGTCGACGCCCGCGGCGGTTCGGCCGATCCCGGCGGCGTGGTCCTCGGGCGGCTGCGGGACGCGATCGCCGGCGGCCGCCGCGTGCACCTGACGTACTACGTCCCGGCGCGGGACGAGAACACCGAGCGCGACGTCGACCCGATGCGGCTGCTGGTGGTGGAGGGCAACACCTACCTGGAGGGGTGGTGCCGCCGGGCGGAGGCGGTGCGGCTGTTCAAGCTGGACCGGATCGCGGGCCTGGAGGTGCTGGACGTGGCGGCGCTGGTGCCGGACGGCGCCGAGCCGATCGACGTCGACGCGGGCCTGTTCCGGCCGTCGCCGCAGGACGAGGCGGTGACGCTGGAGCTGACGCCGCGGGGCAGGTGGGTCGCCGACTACTACCCGTGCGAGAGCGTGGAGGAGCTGGGGGAGGGGCGGCAGCGGGTGGTGCTGCGCACGCCCGACAGCCGGTGGATCCGGGGGCTGGCGCTGCGGCTCGGCGACCAGGGGCGGGTGGTGGCGCCCGCGCCGCTGGCCGCGGGGATCCGCGCGGACGCGGCGCGGGCCCTGGCCCGCTACGGCATGGCGTGAGCGGATCGGCTACCGTGGCCGGGTGGCGTGGGTTGCGGTGTCGGTGTCGCTGGGTTTCGTCGGCCTGGCCGTCCTCGCCTGGTGCGCGTTCAAGGTGTGGCTGGGCGTGCGGCGCTTCGGCCGTGAACTGGAGCGGACCAGGCGGCGGCTGGAGCGCGAACACTCGGCGCTGCGCGATGAAGTCTCGCGGATGGAGAAGACGCGGGCCCCACAACCGCCCGAGGACGGCGTACGATCGACCTGAGCACCCCTGCTGAGAAGGAATGTCATGGCTGGACTTGGCACGACCGAGATTCTGATCATCCTGGCCGTCGTCTTGCTGCTGTTCGGATCGGCGAAGCTCCCCACGCTCGCGCGTTCGCTCGGTAAGTCGGCGCGGATCCTGAAGGCCGAGACGAAGGGCCTGCACGACGACGATGACGGAGACGAGGGCAGAAGGTCCGCCAAGGCCGCGCCGGCCGCGCAGGACCCGCCGGCGCGGGAGCACGGTGACGGCTCCCAGCAGGCGCGTGGCGCGCTCGGTTCCGGTGAGCCGATCCAGGGCGTGCCGGTGTCGGACCCGGGCCGCGTGCGCGACGGCGGCTGACCGCCGCCCCGCGACGACCACCGCCGACCCCCGAGCCTGAATGCGACGATGAAGCTGAACAGGCGCGACGCCGCCGCCCCCGATGGCCGCATGCCCCTGATGGCACACCTCCGTGAGCTGCGCAACCGGCTGATCAAGGCGATCCTCGGCCTCGCGGTCGGCGCGATCATCGGATGGATCCTGTTCGAGCCGATCTGGGACTTCCTGAAGCAGCCGTACACGCAGATCCCGCCCGAGCACTGCCTCGAAGGGAAGTGCGACCTGGTCGTGCACGGGATCTTCGACGGGTTCTTCGTCCGCCTGAAGGTCTCGCTGATGATCGGCGCGGTGCTGTCGTCGCCGGTGTGGCTGTACCAGCTCTGGGCGTTCGTCGCGCCGGGGCTGTACAACAAGGAGCGGCGCTACACCTACGTGTTCCTGACGGCGGCGGTGCCGCTGTTCTTCCTCGGCGCCGCGCTGGCGTACGTGACGATGGACAAGGGCCTGCAGATCTTCATCGGGCTCGCGCCGGGCGACACGACGGTGCTCGTCGGCGTCCAGGACTATCTCGGCTACGCCCAGGCGATGCTGTTCATCTTCGGGCTGACGTTCGAGCTGCCGCTGTTCGTCGTCATGCTCAACCTCGTCGGGGTGCTGTCCCACGAGCGGCTCCGCAAGTCGCGGCGGCTGCTGGTGTTCGGGGTGTTCGTGTTCGCCGCGGTCGCCACCCCCAGCCAGGACCCGGTCACCATGCTGGCGCTGGCGCTGCCGACGATCGTGCTGTTCGAGTTCGCCGAGCTGTTCGCGTACCTGCACGACCGCCGCAGGGTCCGCCAAGGCGACGAGTACGCCGGCCTGTCCGACGACGAGGCGTCCCCCCTCAACCTGGAGGAGATCGACGCCGAGCTGGAGAAGGGCGGCCGCGCCGGCTGACGCGCCACGCCGGGGCGGCCGGCCGCGCATTCGATTGGGAATCGGGCCTGTCGAAACCGTAGGCTCGAAGGTATGACCTCCCCCGATACGACGTCGGCCGGGCAGACCCCGGCGGAGCGGTACGCCGCCTACCGCGAGCGCACCGCGGGCAGCGGCCAGGCCCTGCTGGACTTCCGCACCCTGTACGACTTCGACCTGGACCCGTTCCAGATCGAGGCGTGCAAGGCGCTGGAGGGCGGCAGCGGCGTGCTGGTCGCCGCGCCCACCGGCTCGGGCAAGACGGTGGTGGGGGAGTTCGCCGTCCACCTGGCCCTCACCGGCGGCACCAAGTGCTTCTACACCACGCCGATCAAGGCGCTGTCGAACCAGAAGTACGCCGACCTCGTCCGCCGCTACGGGCCCGCGAAGGTGGGGCTGCTCACCGGCGACAACAGCGTCAACGGCGAGGCCCCGATCGTGGTGATGACGACCGAGGTCCTGCGCAACATGCTGTACGCGGGGTCGCACACCCTCGGCGGGCTGGCGTTCGTGGTGATGGACGAGGTGCATTACCTCGCCGACCGGTTCCGCGGCGCCGTGTGGGAAGAGGTGATCATCCACGTCCCGGAGTCGGTGCGGATCGCGGCGCTGTCGGCGACCGTCAGCAACGCCGAGGAGTTCGGCGAATGGCTGCAGGAAGTCCGCGGCGACACGGCCGTCATCGTGGACGAGCACCGCCCCGTCCCGCTGTTCCAGCACATGCTCGTCGGCACCCGCCTGTACGACCTGTTCGTCGACACCGGCAAGGGCGGGGACCGGCAGGCGCGCCTCAACCCGCAGCTGACCCGGATGGCGGTGGAGGAGGTCCGCCGCGCCAAGGTCAACCAGGGCCGCCGCACCGGCCGCCGCCGCGCGCCCCGCCCGCAGCGGTTCCGGCCCCCGGCGCGGCCCGACGTGATCGAGCGGCTGGACCGCGCCGGGCTGCTCCCGGCGATCACGTTCATCTTCAGCCGCGCCGGCTGTGACGCGGCCGTCCTGCAGTGCCTGCACGCCGGGATCCGGCTCACCTCCAAGGAGGAGGCCGAGGAGATCCGCGCGCACGCCGAGCTGCGCACCGCCGACATCTCCGCCGAGGACCTGCGGATCCTCGGGTACGGCGACTTCCTCGCCGCCCTGGAGCGGGGCGTCGCCGCCCACCACGCCGGGATGCTGCCGACGTTCAAGGAGATCGTCGAGGAGCTGTTCACCCGCGGGATGATCAAGGCGGTGTTCGCGACGGAGACGCTCGCGCTCGGCATCAACATGCCCGCCCGCACCGTGGTGATCGAGAAGCTCGACAAGTGGAACGGCGAGGCGCACGTCGACCTCACCCCCGGCGAGTACACGCAGCTGACGGGGCGCGCCGGGCGGCGCGGCATCGACGTGGAGGGCCACGCCGTCGTGGTGTGGGGCCCGAACGTGGAGCCGGCGTCGGTCGCGGGCCTGGCGAGCACCCGCACCTACCCGCTGAACTCCAGCTTCCGGCCGTCGTACAACATGGCCGTCAACCTCGTCGGCGCCGTCGGCATCGAACGGGCCCGCACGCTGCTGGAGGAGTCGTTCGCGCAGTTCCAGGCCGACCGCGCCGTCGTCGGCCTGGCCCGGCAGGTCCACAAGAACGAGGAGGCCCTCGCCGGGTACGCGGAGGCCGCCGAATGCCACCTGGGCGACTTCATGGAGTACGCGGCTATGCGGCGCCGCCTGTCGGACCGGGAGGCCGAGCTGTCGCGGGAGCGTGCCGGTGCCCGCCGCGCCGAGGCCGCCCGGTCGCTGGAGCACCTGCGGCCCGGCGACGTCATCGTCGTGCCGTCCGGGCGGCGCTCCGGCCTCGCCGTCGTCCTGGACCCCGGGGTGGGCCGCCGCTCCGACGGGCCCGCGCCGCTGGTGCTGACGGTGAACCGGTCGGTGCAGCGGCTGTCGATCCAGGACTTCCCCCGCGCCGTCGAGCCCGTCGAGCGGCTGCGCATCCCCAAGTCGTTCAGCCCCCGCAACCCGCAGGACCGCCGCGACCTCGCGGCCACGCTGCGCAACAAGGTCCCCGACGACGTGCGGGCCCGCAGGCGGGCCCGCGCCGACTCCGCGGCGGCCGAGGACGAGGAGATCGCCCGGCTGCGGGCCGGGCTGCGCCGCCATCCCGTGCACGGCTGCGACCGGCGCGAGGAGCACGCCCGGTGGGCCGAGCGGTACCACCGCCTGGACCGCGAGACCGAGCAGCTGCGGCGCCGCGTCGAGGGCCGCTCCCAGGTCATCGCGCGGACGTTCGACCGCGTGTGCGCCGTCCTGCAGCAGCTCGGCTACCTGGACGGCGACTCGGTCACCGAGGAGGGGCGCCGCCTCGGCCGCATCTACAACGAGCTGGACCTGCTCACCGCCGAGAGCCTCCGCGAGGGCCTGTGGGAGAAACTGGGCCACGCCGAGCTGGCCGCGTGCGTGTCCGCGCTGGTGTACGAGTCGCGGCAGCCCGACGACGCCGCGCCGCCCCGCACCCCCGGGGGCGCCGCGCAGGACGCGCTGGCGGCGATGGTGCGGCTGTGGGGCGAGCTGGACGCCGTCGAACGCGACAACCGGGTGTCGTTCCTGCGCGAGCCCGACCTCGGGTTCGCGTGGACGGCGTACCGGTGGGCGAAGGGCGACGACCTCGATGCGGTCCTGCTGGAGAGCGACCTGACCGCGGGCGACTTCGTCCGCGCCGTCAAGCAGCTCCTGGACCTGCTCGGGCAGGTCGCCGACGCCGCCCCGCCCAACAGCCACATCCGCAAGACCGCCCGCCGCGCCATGGACGCCATGCGCCGCGGGGTCGTGGCGTACTCCTCGGTCGCCTGACCGGCGGCGCGCCGCCCCGCCGCTCCGCGGGTCAGCCGCGGCGGCGGGCGCGGCGGGCCGACAGTGTGCGGTTCACGCGGTGGCTCGCCAGCTTCACCAGCAGCGGCTGCGGCGGCCGGCGCAGCACCCCGGGCGTCAGGTGGTGCACGCGGGTGGCCGTGCGCAGCATCATCCCGGCGGCGCGGCGGCGGCGGTCGTTCCACGGCAGCCCGTACCGCTCGCGCAGCTCCTCGGGCAGCAGCGCCGCCGTGAGCAGCCGGAACACCGCCAGGCCGGGGGTCAGGACGCGCAGCTTGCGGGGCCACAGCACGGCGCCGGCGACCTCCCGGGCGGTGTCGGTGACCTCCAGTTCCGCGAGCGTCGCGGCCATGTAGGCGCGGAACGCGGCGAGGTCCGGGGGCTGGGCGTCCAGGGGGCAGCCGAGGACCTCGGCGACGACGCGGGACTGGCGGTAGTACTCCGCCGCCAGGTCGGGTTCGCCGCCGCGGGGGCGGATGACGTGCTCGTAGATGTGCAGCGCCGAGTCGATGAGGGTCGCGTTCACCCACAGCTGCAGGTCGGGGTCGTTGCCGGTGTAGCCGTCGCCGCGGACGGTGGTGTGGATGCCGCGGACCTTCGCGGCGATCCGCGCGACCTCGTCCGGTGTCCCGAACGTCACGATCAGCAGGAAGTCCAGGGTGCCGAACAGGCGGGCGAGGGGCCGGTCGGCGAAGTCGCTGTGCTCGGCGACGCCCAGCGCCACCCGCGGATGGGCCAGCTGCATCAGCAGGGCGCGGCCGGCGCCGAGGCCGATGAGCGGCTCGGCGGCGACCCGGCGCAGCACGTCCCGGTCGGCGAGCCGCTCGGCGAGCTGCTCCTGGGCGGGGATCTGCGGGGCGGCGGGCACGGGACCTCCCGTGGGTCGGGGGCGGGTCCGGTCATCCTCGCCCAGCTATTGGCAAGCGGTCAATAAGGGGCGGGGTCCGCGCGCCCGAGGTCAGGGGGCGGCGGCAGCGGTTCCTGCCCACCGGCCGCGGGCGAAATGGTTCTGCGGCCCCGCGGGCGGGAAGTGGTCCCCCGCGGGCCACTTCCCCGCGCCCGCGTGCGGCAGGTCTCCACCCTGAGGAGGAACCGCCCCCCGGGCCGTGGGCGCTACGGTGATCCGATCGCACTGTTCGCCAGCAATACATCCAGGATGTGTGTGCATGATCGAGGCGAAGAACCTCACCAAACGCTACGGCGACAAAGTGGCCGTAGATGACCTTTCCTTCACCGTCGTCCCCGGGAGGGTGACCGGGTTCCTCGGCCCCAACGGCGCCGGGAAGTCGACCACCATGCGGCTCCTGCTCGGCCTGGACAGGCCGAGCCGCGGCGACGCCCGGATCAACGGCGTCCACTACCAGGACCTTCCCGCGCCGCTGCGCACCGTCGGGGCGCTGCTGGAGGCCAAGGCCGTCCACACCGGCCGCAGCGCCTACAACCACCTGCTGGTGCTCGCCCAGACGCAGGGCATCGACCGGAAGCGCGTCGACGAGGTCGTCGAGCTCGTCGGGCTGACCGGCGTCGCCCGCAAGCGCGCCGGCGGCTTCTCCCTCGGCATGGGGCAGCGGCTCGGCATCGCCGCCGCGCTGCTGGGCGACCCGCAGGTGCTGATCCTGGACGAGCCCGTCAACGGCCTCGACCCGGAGGGCATCGTCTGGATCCGCACCCTCATGCAGCGGCTCGCGGCGGAGGGGCGCACGGTGTTCGTCTCCAGCCACCTCATGAACGAGATGGCCGTGACCGCCGAGCACCTCATCGTCATCGGCCGCGGCAGGCTCATCGCCGACTGCTCCACCGAGGAGTTCGTCGAGCGCAGCACCGAGAAGACGGTGACCGTCCGCAGCCCCGACGCCGTGCGGCTCTCAGAGGTGCTCGCGGCCGAGGGCGCCAAGGTCCGGCCCGACGGCGACGCCGTGTTCACCGTCATCGACATGGAGGCGCCCCGCATCGGGGAGCTCGCGGCCGCCGAGGGGCTCGTCCTGCACGAGCTGACCCCGATCCGCGGCTCACTGGAGACCGCCTTCATGGAGCTGACCCGCGACAGCGTCGAGTACGACGCGGCGGCCGAGTCCGCCGCGCCGCCCGCCGCCGAGCCGGCCGCCCAGCCCGCCGAGAAGGGAGAGGCCCGATGACCGCCGCCAACGAGCACGCCGCGCAGCCCGCCGGCGACCCCACCGCGCACCGGCGGCCGGGATTCGCGCGGCTCCTGCTCGCCGAATGGACGAAGATACGCACGGTCCGCTCCACCATGTGGTCGCTGATCCTCTACGTCCTGCTCAGCCTCGGCTTCACCACGCTGCTCGTGAGCCTGATCGCCGCGTCGTGGGACGACACCGCCGACGGTGACCGCGCGGCGATCAGCGCCGACCCGGTCAACTTCATCCTCGGCGCCGGGTTCCTCGGCCAGCTGGTCGTCTGCGTCCTCGGCGTCCTGGTGATCTCCGCCGAGTACTCCACCGGCATGATCCGGGCCACCCTGCTCGCGGTGCCGCGGCGGCTGCCGGTGCTGTGGGCCAAGGCCCTGGTGTTCACCGTGCTCATCCTGGTCGCCGGCCTCGCGGTGTCGTTCGTGTCGTACCTCATCGGCTCGGCGATCCTCAGCGACAAGGTGCCGGTGTCGCTCGGCGACGAGGGCGTGCTGCGCTCGGTCATCGGAGGCGGCCTCTACCTGGCGATGCTCGGGCTGTTCTCCCTCGCCATCGGCGCGATCGTGCGGCACACCGCCGGCGCCATCACCGGCGTGATCGCGCTGGTGCTGGTGGTGGGGCCGCTGGCCCAGCTGCTGCCCGGCAAGATCGGCGACTACGTCTACGGCTACATGCCGTCCGAGGCGGGTTACATGATCACCTCGGCGCGGCAGGGCGAGGACGACCTGCTGTCGCCCTGGGAGGGCTACGGCGTGTTCGCCCTGTGGACGTTCGCCCTCCTCGTGATCGCCGCCTACCTCCTCAAACGCCGCGACGCCTGAGCCCGCGCACCAAGCGTCCCCGCCC
>NZ_SMLC01000019.1 GCF_004349245.1 Actinomadura sp. 6K520
GCTGAGCGGCTACCAGACGCCGGCTGCGATCCGCCGCAGCGGCACCAAGCGGCTCGAGGCGTGGCTGCGAGGCCGGAAGATCAAGAAGGCCGCGGTCATCGCCCAGGCGGCCGTCGAGGCCGCACAGTCGCAGCAGGCGATGAGGATGTCGGTGACGCCGCGATTGCGCAGGTCGGTGACCACCGACCGCCAGAACGCGGCGCCCTCCCCGATGCCGCGCGGGCCGGCGGGACCGTCGCCTGCTTTGGGGACCCAGATGCCCAGGACGTGTTTGTCGCCGTCGGTGTCGATCCCGACCGCCAGGTAGGCGGGCTTGTTGTGCACCACGTGGTTGTCGCGCACCTTCACCATGAGGGCGTCCAGGAACACCACCGGGTAGACGGGGTCCAGGGGGCGGCGCTGCCAGGCCTTGACCTCCTCCATCACCTGGTCGGTGATGCGTGAGACGGTCTCGGGCGACAGTTGGGTGCCGTACACCTCAATGCCGCGTAGTTAGGGTCAGCGGCCGGTTCGTCAAGTTGATTGGGGGTCGGGGTGAGGCAGGGTGTAGACGCCTCGGCTGACTCTGTGGAGGAGTCCCTCGCGGACCCATTTGGTCAGCTGGGCGGCGAGGCTTCTGGTGTTGGTTTAGCCCAGGGTTTGGGCGATCTCGCGCAGGTGCCAGGTTCGTTCTGGCTGGCTGCGCAGGAGTTGCAGTGTTTGGTTGCGCATGCCGTCTCCGGTGCGTCCGGGGCCGCGGTCGGTGCGGCGTCCGTCGGGTCCCATGGGGGTGGCGGTTGGGGTGTGGGCGGCGTCGTGGATGTTGATGGCCAGTTCGGTGATGTTCTGGCAGGTCAGTGGGCGTTTGTCGTGCTGGTGGGCGGCGTAGCGGGAGACTGGCGCCTTGACTTTGCGGGAGCTGGTGCGTGGGCGTCGTGCGGGGAGCAGAGCGGCCAGGACTGCCTGGCCGATGACGCCCACGGCCGCGCTGTCGTCTGCCTCGATGGCTGCGGTGATCGTGTGGTTGCGGGCGGTCTCCAAGGCGACGCGGAAGCTGGCCCGGTCGGGGTCGGTTCCCGGGACCGATTCCACCGCTTCCACCATTGCGGCCCGTAGTGGCCTGGTAGAGCGCGAGCAGGGCCCACAGTTCCTGCTCCAGCCCGGTCGGGTCGGCCGAGCGCAGGACATGCCCGTCCTGCAGGGTGTGACGCAGGGCGTAGTAGGCGGTCTCGACCTCCCAGCGCTCGTGGTAGAGGCGGACCAGCGCGTCGGCGGGATGGTGGCGATGGTCGAGCAGGGTGGTGGCCAGCCGGTAGTGCTCGGTGACCCTGGTGCCGTCGGCGGTGGTCATGGTGAGGCTGGCGTCGATGATGCGGACCTGAAGCGCGCCGAACCGGGTGAGATAGGAGCCGTCGGGCAGCACGGCCAGGACCGCGGGACGGCGGTGTGAGGACAGGCGGACCAGGAACTGCGCGCCGGTGTCGGCGATGGCGGCCAGCAGGTCGTTGGTGTCGAACCTCCGGTCGGCCAGCACCATCATCTGAGGTGTGAGCAGCGGCAGCAAGGCACGGGCATAGTGGATCTCTCCGTGCCGTCGGGGTCCGAAGGCCGCGCCCAGCAGCCCGCGGGTGCCGGTTTCGCACAGGGTCATCAGTTGCATGGTCGGGTAGCCCGCCCAGCCCAGCCGGTTGGAGACCCGGCCTAGCCAGCCGCGGTTGCGTTCCTGGTCGGGAACCTTGATCGAGCCGCAGCCGTCGAACGCGACCGTCCGCCAGCGGCGGTAGCGCACTCCGGGAGTGTGCGGCTGGGCCAGCGGACCGGCCAGCGCTTCGAACAGAGCCTTGAACGGGGCAGGCCCAAGCCGCCGCCGCAGATCCCGAAGCGCCTTCTCGCTGGGACGCCGCAACGGCGCCGCCCGCAGGCCGGCCACCAGCTTGTCCCAGACCCGGGCGTATCCCACCTGCGGGAACAGCGCCAGAGCCAGCAGGAAGTACACACCCACACGAGACGGCAGCGAACGCAGCCGTTTCTGCCGGGTGCGGGTCTCGTCGATGACCGCGTCGACGAGTTCGACGGGGATGAAACGGGTTAACGCCCCCAGGTGGCCGGGTGCGGAGACCGAGGCAGGGGCCGGAACGGCGGGAGCGCTGGCGGTGATGACACACTGGTCACGCAACGGGACCTCTCACGGGCAGGAAGATCTTGGTCGATCCCCCGCCTACCAGGGGTCCCGTTCTCATATCGCCAGCAACACGCCCACAACCGGCTTCAGCTTGACGAACCGGCCGCTGACCCTAACTACGCGGCATTGCCGTACACCTGGTCGAGGTGGTGGATGATGTCGCGGACCGTCATGCCGTGCGCGTACAGGCTGATGACCATGTCGTCCAGCCCGCCCGACACCCGGCCGGCGCGTTTGGGCACCAGCACCGGCTCGAACGACCCCGCCCGGTCGCGGGGCACCGCCAGGCGCACCGGCCCGACCCCGGTCTGCACCGTCTTGGCGATCTTCCCGTTGCGGGAGTTGCCGGTACCGTAGCCGTCGGTGTGGTGCTTGTCGTAGCCCAGATGGGCGGTCAGCTCGGCCTTCAAAGCGCGTTCCAGGACGGCTTTGACCAGGTCGCCGAGCATGGAGCCCTCACCGGTCAGGCGCAGCCCGCCGGCCTGGTCACGGGAACGGGCCAGCAGCTCGTCCAGCAGCCGGTCATCGACCAGCTCCCGGATCGGCCGACGCGCGGCTTCGTGCATGGCGTTGTGCTCGGGCTCGCTCACCTCCGCCACGGTAGCCGGAAGATCGCTTACGGTAGTTGAGGTGGTGCCGTCGACACGGTCGATCACGGACATGACGTGTGGTTCTCCCCCCGAAGAACGTGGGCGCTTCACCCACTGATCACTTGCTCCCCAGCAAGATCACTTTCCACACCTGAGGGAATACCCCCTTTCTAGCCGTCGCTTCACATGGTGAGTCTGCAGTGATGGAGGAGGGCAGCGGCGATGCCGAAGAAGGCCAGTAAGTGTTCGGGCTTGCGTTCGTAGCGTGGGTGCAGGCAGTGGCAGCCGACCAGCCACGCACCGCCCTAGTCACCCAACGATGGGGCCTAAGCGTTCGGAGAACTCGACGCCGCGGCGGGCGATGCGTACGACGATGGCATCTAAGCGCAGCCGATACCGCAGGTGCGGGTAGTCGTAGCCCCTGCACCGTGGCATGCCTGGACGCCGACGGCGCGGGTCCGCGGCACGAACGGATCGGCGGGGTGCCGCGAACCAGCGGTTCCAGGCCCTGACTGTCGCGGGTGTTTGCAGCGGAGATCCCGACAGACAGCGGCAGCCCGGTGCTCGGTCAGCAAGTGGCTCTTCGACCCAACGCCCGCAGGACGTTTCCGCAGACAAACATCGGCGGCTGGACGGCTTCCGGCACCTGTCTGCGTCAAGCCCTGCGACCAGAGCGGTATCCGCGTCGCGGATCACGGCCCGGTAGACGATGTCGCAGAACCGTCGTGCTGGGGGATGGCGCTGACCACGCCATGTCCTGACAGTCTCATTTCATAGCCGCTGGCGCGTGCTCGCGAGGGTGGTGCGCTGGGGTGGTCACCCCAGCGACGCTCAGGCAGCCTCCTGCTGCGCTCGATGTGACAATCCCAGCCCGTCTGGCCTGTTGCCCGCCCTCTAGCCTCCTGTCACCCAGCGGAGTGACCTGATCTGGTCGGGACTGCCGTACTACTTCGAGGGAGACTAGTACGACAGCAGGTGCCCACCGAAGAAGGATCTTTTCAAGAGCTCACAAGCAGGTTGGCCAGGGAAGATGCAGACTCGACGTGTAGCCACGAAGGGCCTTGGGAACACTTAGTATGTCATCGAAAACACACAGTGACGTTCCACTGCGGTAAAGTTGCAGGTTCAAAGTAGGACAAATGGAGCTAAGATGCTTGCAGGGTGACAAAAAGTGAACATGTCGACACAGCCGCGCTGATCATCAACCTATCTGTATCCTCGTTGGGCAGGGTAGAGCGGATGTCTAGAGGGCGCGCTAATGGCTCAACACGTCTACGTCAAAGGTCGCCTGAGTCACTCGGACCTTTCGGCGGCAGACGTGCGGGCAAAATTTGCGCAGAAGTTCTCTACCTTTTCAGCCAGTCCTTCGGGCGCCGACTTTGAGATCAAACTCCAGGACGTTGAGATAACCGGCTTTTCGGGAGTGAGCACCGAAGTGGAATTCACAGTCGAGGTAACCCCAGTGACAGGACGCTCTCACCCTAACGCTGTCGCCTCGACGGTGATGCTCATCGATGGCACTGAAACGTTCCTGGCCGGGGCTTTTAGCGCATTAACATGTGAGCGCTGGAAATATGTTCCCTTTTTCACTAGAAAGCCTAAGCTTGAAATTTGCGAAATAAAGAGCAGTGGCCAGCATAATCCTCTTCTTCATAGAGACAACGACCCGCCTAAGTGGTCAATCGGCGCGAAGGCTGCCTACTTCATAGTCTTTATACTAGTTTGCATAACGGCCGGCCTTGTTCTCTGGCAAACCAACGTCCGACAACCCTCCGGCGTCCTCGTGCAGAATCTGCTAGCAATCTTGCTCTCGCTCCCACTTGCCGCCTTGGGTGCACTTCTTCCGATCTATATAAACCAGAGAGAATGGAAGAAGCAAACCCCTTGGAAGTATTCAAAGGTATCGCCATGAGGTCTAAGCGACTCCTAGAGAATAGCGACTCGGTTGTACACCGCTATCTCGACGCCTTCCGCCAGGAAATCGAAGGTATGACCGGTTGGCATTGGCGCGAGTCGAGTCCAGGCACCGACGACGCCACGTTCGACGCAATCGTACAGAATCCCTATGGCGGCTACATTTGCCTGGAATGGGCAGCAGGATCAGGACGACTTCATTTTGATATTATCGGCGTTGTCCAGGATTTCCTTGAGGATCTCGATAGCAAAGCGAAGCCCGTGATTCCGGTTGTCGTCACCAGTCAGGAAATAAGCAAACGGTTGATGGCAGCAGCGGCGGGTCAAGGGATAACACTTTTTCCATATGATGCGTCCGACCCCATTGAGACTATTGCAGCCGAACTTAAGAATTTTTGTGAGGACTTGAGTTCAGGTCAACGAGAAAGTCGGACTCATGCAACAAGGCTTCCCCGGAGCGACTCCAGTGCGGCCGATCAAGTCAATGAAGCTACAATTCTAATTAATGCAGGTAGGTCCGAAGAGGCGCTAGAGCTCTACAGCGAGGCCTTGCCTGGAATCGTGGAACTATTCGGAGAGACACATCCAAATGTTCTGGCTCTTCGGGTAAACTACGCTGATCTGCTTCTTCATTTCGATCATACAGATGAAGCAGTTCACATTTTAAGTGACGTCTACTCTCAGCGAGTGGAGAAACTCGGCGCGCATCACCCCGAAACTGCCTCAGCACTCGTAAAGCTGGGAGCGGCACAGTCGATGCAGGGCGAGCATGCAGAGGCCCTTGCGAACCTTTATCAGGGTCTGAACATCCTCGCGTCTGTACTTGGCGAGGAGAGCGACGAGGTTCAAGAAGCGAAAGCACAGCAGGCGATAGCATTAGCGCGTAGCGGAGAACACCATCAGGCACTAAGTATTCTCACTGGTCTGTATCCGGAATCCCCCTGGGGGGGAAGATTCACACGAACGCATTCGGTTGCCTTTGGACTGCTCGGGGAACTTCAGGCGGAGCAGGGCGAGTATGGGGAGGCGACGAGCTCGCTGGTTCGGGCCCTTGCTGTCAGAGAACAGCTCGGCGATAGGGCCGGCATAGCTGAGGCTCATAGCCAACTCGGTTGGCTAGCCCAGCAGCGTGCATCCTACGAAGATGCTGAGGAGCATTACAAGCAGGCCCTCGCCATACACGAGCAGCTCAACGACCTGGCCGCATCTGCCGAGGCTCATAGCCAACTCGGTTGGCTAGCCCAGGAGCGTGCTTTCTACGAAGATGCTGAGGAGCATTACAAGCAGGCCCTCGCCATACACGAGCAGCTCGACAACCGTCCTGGTATGGCAGAACAGTTGCATAAGCTCGCCTCCGTTGGACAGGAGACGGGTCGCTTCGATGTCGCAACTGACCTATCCAAGGCGGCTCTAGAGATCTATGAAACAGTCGGGGACCAACGGGGAGTCGCTCGCAGCGCGCTTATGATGGGTTGGGTAGCGCAGGAAAATGGCAGGCTCGAAGAAGCTGAATTGCTCCTTCGCCGTGCGCTAAGCGCTCAATCAGGTCTTAGTGACAGACGAGAAAAGGCTAGGATACTCCAGCGCCTTGGCTGGATAGCCCAGGAGCGCGCAAGCTATGGTGAGGCTAAGCGTTTCTACCAGAAGGCCCTATTTATCCACGAGAATCTAAGAAACCTGCCCGCGGCAGCCGCGGCCTACAGTCAGCTTGGCTGGATAGCGCAACAGCATGAGTCCGATGAAGACGCTGAGAACAATTTTCGTCGCGCATTGTCTATCTATGAACAACTTGACCATAAGGCCGGAATCGCTGAGACCTACCACCGACTCGGATGGATAATGCAGCGACGTCGCTCTTACGCTGACGCGACTTCGCATTTCCGTAGGGCGCTTACTATCAGAGAACAAGTTCACGATAGGCCAGGAATAGCTTCCAGTGCACTGGGGCTTGCATTCTGCGCGCAGGCGCAGGAGAATATTACGCTAGCCCTTCACTGGTACAACCGAGCACTTGAATCAGTCACTAAGACTGGTGATCAAAGTAGCAGGAACGCCATACTAAGCCATATCAGTGCAACTCTAACTGAGGCCGGAGAAAGCGATCTAGCTGTGTCTTATGCAGTACAGAGCCTCATGTCAAGGCTTAATAGCGAATCTCCTCAGGTTGCCACTGACCTTTTTTGGCTACGCAGACAGAGGCAAGCCCTTGGTGAACAAGAGTTCACTACAGCGCTTATCAATGTCGTGGGTGCGGAAAAGGCTACATATGTGGCCGAACAGGTCGAAGAAATAGAACTTTAGCACATGAGCTGGCCTGTGCTCCGCTGGTAGGCCACACGCTAGTGTCGCGAGTCGTTAATTCGTTGGCAGTATGCGGCGAGGGTTTCGAGGATCTCGTCGGCGGGCTTGGTCCACACGAACGGCTTGGGGGCGGTGTTCCCACTCGTTGATCCAGCCGCGGACGTCGCGTTCCAGCTCGATGACGCTGCGGTGGGCTGAGCGGCGGAGTTTGCGATTGGTGAGTTCGGCGAACCAGCGCTCGCCCAGGCTGAGCCAGGACGAGCTGGTCGGGGTCAAGTGCAGGTAGAACCGGGGGTGGCGGATCAGCCACTTGTGGACCTGCTCGGTCTTGTGGGCGGCGTAGTTGTCCAGCACCAGGTGCAGGTCCAGGTCCTTGGGCACGGCGGCATCGATTAGCTTGAGGAACCGCAGGAACACCTGGTGGCGATGGCGGCGGTAGTGCTGGGCGATCACCGACCCGGAGGAGAGGTCGAGGGCAGCGAACAGGCTGGTGGTGCCGTGCCGGACGTAGTCGTGGGTCATCCGCGCCGGGGAGGTGGGCATGATCGGCAGGATGGGGGCGGGGCGGTCGATCGCCTGCATCTGGCTCTTCTCGTCCACCGCCGGCACCAGAGCGTTCTCCGGTGGGTTCAGGTACAGCCCGACCACGTCGCGGACCTTGTCGACGAACTGCGGGTCGGTCGACAGCTTTCAGGTCTGCACGGTGTGCGACTTGAGACCGAACGCCCGCCAGATCCGCGAGACCGCCGACTGCGACATCCCGGTCGAGGCTGCATCGACCGCGTCGACCAGTGCGTATCGGCACCGGGCGTCTCCTCCAGCGTCGCAGTGACCACCCGCTCGACCTGCTCATCGGTGATCACGCGCGGCCGACCCGAGCGCGGCTCATCGGTCAGGCCCTCCAGCCGGCCGGACAGGAACCGCGCCCGCCACTTCGACACCGTGTTGCGCGAGGTCCCGGCCTGCTCAGCAATCCGGGCGATCGTGGCGCCCTCGGCGCACAACAGCACGATCCGCGCCCGCAACGACGACGCACCCACCCGGTCAGCACCGGCCGCTCCTCGTCCGACAACAAACACCGGATCCAGCTTCGGGCTCGGCATCCCCACAGCCTACCGACTAACAAAGAACTAATGACTCAGGACACTAGGCGAAATTTGCAAGTCAGACCGCACCGCAGCTGGCCCTTAACTATGTGCGGTCCATCCAGTCGGCAGCTGTCGATACACTGCTGCTTGCTGCAGCCGAGCACGATTAGCAGTCGATACATCACGCCGCTAGATGCACCTACCCTGGCATCGTCAGGCCTCCGAACATTGATGTATACAGATGTAGCACGAAGGTGCGATTGTTCGTAGCCGCTCGATTCCTAATGGGCGCAGGCTGTGAAGCAACGATGCTATTGAAGGATTTAACACAGCTCCTGCAAGTTTTCAGATGCTCTCTTACTGCTTCTGCGCGCTGCTCTGGCAACGATCCCAGCAAGAACTCTGAAGCAGAAGAAATGTATTCCCCGCAGATGTAAGCTGGTATATGCGCCGACGTCTCCTTTGCTTCCAGGCGCCTTCTGAGTAGGTCATACGAAGGCCCCCACTGCTCAGTCAAGTCGGCAAGTAGCGATAGTGCGTTGTCATGACCGATGCAGTACGCTTCAAGGTACCATTTTGCGATCTCACGAAGCAGGTCCGTGTACTGTTGCAACGGGTCGTCGTCCGAAAGAAGCTCGCCATCCTGCACGAGTTTCAGAAGGAGGTGAGAAAGGACATTGGCCAGCCGGAAGGCGGCGTCTCCATAATCACCTTCCGCAGCAACGCGATACCAATGGGCGGCGGCCGGCAGATCATTATTTCTTTCGCTGCGGCATGCTGCCTCGTAGGCTGCACGCTCAAAGTCGATCCCCGCACATTCTGATTCGAGTTTAGCGCGGTCGTAGGGATGGGCGTTTTGGTGAGCATGTTCAAAAGCTATAGCCTTATCGAGGGCACGCATATCAGCACCATAGAACGACCAATCCTTGACCATTTCCGCGGCCGCGAAGAACTGGTCTTCGAATGACGACATCGACACCTTCCGCACCGTCAGGAAATCGGCTTAATCGCTCTTATCCTGGCAGGGATAGACCTATAGTACTCCGTAATCTGGAGCGGCGTCACCCCGATTATCCTGGCCGTGTCATCTTTAGAGACGCCCAGGAAGAAGGACAAGACAGTGATTTCAGCTATGCGTCTGGGCATGGCCCTTATTTCTGTGAACAGAGGTTCCCAGGATTGGAGCCACAGTGCCTCGTCGTTGAGTATAGCTCGGTTTAGTCGGTAGAGTCCAGCGTCTTGCAGTTGTGATGCTTTGTAGCTCTGGGAACGCAAGTGGCTTTGGGTGCGACGCATGATACGCAACCCTACGTAATACATGCGCAACTTTACGTTTTTATGATTTCGGAACTTAGGCCATTCGCTCTTAAGTATAACCAACGTCTGCAAGAAGACCCGGTCGACCAGCTCTTCATCTGCTGAGAGGCTTCGCAAGAGCACTACTAATTGAAGAGCGGATCCATCCAAAAACTGCTTGTAGTCGCCGTTAAAGGCAGATACTTCTGGGATCTGCTCGGCAAAGTCAAGTTCTTGCCACTGTATGAAGGGATACTTAGTTTCCACGTAACTATCCGAGGATCCCATTAATAGTCGGTTTCCCTCCGCGTGCAGGGAAGTGAGTAGTATCGCGCCGAAGTCTTCACTTCTGGGCATGCGAGGTCGGGGGAACCTTTCCATGCCTCATGAGGCTTCCCGTGGAACCCTCGTACCCGCAGTCAGTGGACGAGCCGAGCAGGCGGTAGCAGAGCCTCCGTCCTGGGCACTGCTCCCCATGTAACGGGAGTCCCAAGAGCGCCTGAGTCTACCACCATGATTGTTGGCTTTGCCCATTCGGTGCTCTATGTGGCGACCGACTCGCTACCTACGAGTAGCTTTTGTTAGGTATACCTATCAGGATCTTGGTGGAGCCGAAGCTTTATGTGTCGATATCAAGCTTCTTGGCGGTAAGCATCAGAGCTTGGACTGTCGACGTGAGCACTGGGTCAGCAACTTTTCGATCTTTCTGACAGTAGTCATGTTGACTTCAGTCCTGATCGATGCTGCCAACCAAGTTCGCTGTATGTATGCTATGTCGTCCTTTATCCTCTGCTCGGACAGTTTCGAACGCATTGCTCCCCGAAAGGACGGCGGCCGACGGCTTCTGATAGGACCGTTTGGGCTGGGTCGGCTTGGCTGGCCGCGGCAGGCCATTGCGGCAGGAGCACGTCGTCGGCCTGATCGCCGGATGCGGCGGCAGCAGCAGTGACCAGCGCAGTTGGGCCAGCGCACTCCGCCGGATCCAGCAGACCAGCCGGGAACCGCACCAGGAACGGCACCTAGAGCCACCGGCTCAGTGGGCGGCGTAGGTGCGCACATGCCGGGCGACGCCGGCGGCGAGCGCGGTGCCAAGGTCGTAGGCGGGTGAGCGGTCGAGGGATTCGCGGGCGGTGTCGTAGCTGCGTGTGGTGCGGGGGTCGGCGTGGCCGAGGAAGTCCTGCACCACGTGCAGCGGGTGCCCGCGGTCCAGCAGCAGGGTGACCACGCTGTGCCGCAGCGAATGCGGGTGACAGTCGGTCGGCCTGGGCGATGTCGGCAGCCTTGGCGATCCGGCGGATCTTCCGGAACACGTATGGCTGGTCGATCGGCCGCCCAGTCCGAGTCGCGAACAGCGGAGCCTCGCCCCCGGGGGGCACGAGTGCCTGGTAATCCATGCCCCGATCGTTGACGCTCTCATCGTCCGCCGCCTGGTGGCCGCAGCCGCGTTCCTGCAGGCAGCGATCGACGGCGTCGGTGGCCAGCGGCGGCAGGACGAAGCGTTTGAGGGCGCCACCCTTGACCGGCAGGTCCAGGGTGGTGTGGCCGAGGCCGGCGAGGGTGGTACCGGGTGATGCTGGAGACCCGGCAACTGGTGGCGGCCATCCCCGCCAGCAGGGCGTGGGTGCGGGCCGTCTCGTGGGCGGCGGCGTAGGCGAGCATCCGCTGCAGATCGTCCTCGCTCAGCCCGCGGATCGTGGAGGCGGCCGGCGCGGCGGGGCGCTCCATCCCTTCGCAGAAGGGGTTGCGGGCAGCGGCCCGGGCGCGGTTGAGGTAGGCGTACCAGGACGACACCGCGGTCAGCCTGCGGGCCCGGGTGGCCGCGGCCAGGCCGACGGCGCGCAGCGCGGCGGCGTACAAGTCGGCCTCGGCCGCGTCGAAGTCTAGGGCGTCCTAGCCGCGCGCGGCCGCGTAACTCAGCCACCAGGATAGGTCGCGCACGTTCCCGGCCTGGGTGCGCGGCGAGGACCGCCGCTGCTCCTACCTGCGCATGCCCTACACACCGCCTCCAGCCGATGGCCTCGACTTGGAGGAGGAACACCGGGAACGCGCGCGGCGCAACGCTGCCCGCTACCGCGCGGCCCGCGAGAATCGGTTCGCCCCCATTGGACCCTGCCTCTCGTGGCGCGGACCCACGCGAGGAACACCAGGTTCGCCTCACCGCTCAACGCCTACTGCACACCCACCTGCGGCGCGACGCCGGACACCACTGGGCCGACATCGACCTGGACCTGACCGGCGCCACCCTCACCAGCCTTGACCTGACCAGATGCACAGTCCACGGGGCAGACTTCTCTCGGGCGACCTTCTCCGGGATCGCCAGGTTCAACGAGGGTCTGGAGTCGGCCATTGTGACGGATTCAGCTGCGGGGCATGAGCCGCCACCGGATTGGCGGATCGAGCGCTCTGAGGGGGGCGCAGGCCGCTTCTGCGAGCCCCTGCTCCGGCGAGCGGATCCTGAGGACTGCTGCAGCGCCTTTGGGTGGCAACTGTTCAGTTAACGTTCGTTTTACGACAGGTGGTCCGCCACGCCTTCCGGCAGTCCCAGGGGCCGCAGCCCGGTTGCTGAGCTGAAGTCGAACGTGGCGGCAGGTCCAGTCGCGTCTAATCCGAAGTTGGCCCCGGTGAAGCTGAACCTCTCGGCCTCGAACCGGGCAGAGCTAAAGCTGACCCTGCTGCCTGTTCGCACCGGCCCGCCGCGTGCAGATCCGCGCCCTTTGGTCCCAGTCGACCAGTTCACCGATGGCCGGTTCGCCCTGGTCGTCGGCCTGCATGTAGTCGTTGAAGTCCCCGCACACGATGAAGGGATGCGCGCCGGCGTTGTCGCCGAAGCGGCCGCGAACGATCTGCTTGACGGCGCGGGCCTGGCTGCGGCGCCGCGGCCCGGTCATGTCGCGGCCGCCCATCATCGATTTGAAATGCTGGACGAACAGCGTCAGCACCTGCCCCGGTGCGGGCCATTGGATGTCGACCTCGAGGCAGTCGCGGGAAAACAGTGCCCGGGTGGGGACCTCGGGGTCACGCAGGTGCTGGTAGAGCGGATGTGCACGATGGGCAGGCGGGAGAGCACGGCCACGTCGATCAGGCGCGGGTCGTTACCGTCGACGCCCGCGACGTGCGGGTAAGCCGCCCGGCCTCCGAGGGACCGGGCCCGGAAGTGCTTGAGAGTGTCGATGTTCTCGACCTCGTGCAGGCACAAGATGTCAGCGTCCAGTTCCTGGACGGCGGCGCCGGTGAGGCGCCTTACCGGTCATCGACAGTGGGTGAAAGACGGTCTTCTCGACCGTCCAGCCTTCCTTGTTGGCCTCCTGCGGGTCGATGCCCTCACCGAACCTGAACCGCGCGAACAGATTTTCGACGTTGAACGTCGCGACCCGAATCGCCACGACTGCCCCATTCACCCATAAGCCCGTGTCACCAGCGGCGCAGTCGCTGCAGGCAACACGACTATGCCTCCCGGCCCCAGGGTGAAGCCAGGCTGGCGCACCCGGTGACGTAGAAATCCTGCAACCAGCCCGCGGATAGTTGGTTATGGATGTGACACCCGAAGTGGTTCTCGGGCGTAGCAACACCACGGCCCCGCCGACGAGCCGAAGCCCGATGAGTCAAGCTGACCAGCACGTCCTCGACCAGAACCTGTCCCCCGCGACCCGAGGGGCAGGCCCCGGCAGCAACCCGAGCCCCTCGTCCTAGATCTGCCGTCGTGCGGCAGGAAGCCGACCCACGTGCTGGCAGCACGTTCGGGCGCCGGGGTCAATCCCGGCGTCCTAGAGAATCTCCCACACGGTAGAGGCGGCGACCTTTACCCCCAGCACCAGTAGTTCGCCGTGCATGCACCTATATCCCTAGCTCGGGTTCTCACGGACCAGGCGCAGCACCAAGAGGCGGATGGAACGCACGGTCAGCGGCCGGCCAGGTCGCTTCGGCCTGGACCGGGCGGCATGTCGGCCAACGATCAGGGCACGGTGCCCGCGCAACACCGTGTCCGGACGCACCAGCACCCGCACCGGCGCAGCGCCTCAGGCGTCAGACGGTGCAGCAGTACCGCCAGGAACGCCCGGCCGGTCTCAGTGAACCGCACTTCCGACGACACCAGAGTGGGCCTGTGGCCTCGTTTGCCGAGCGGGCTGCGAGCCGATCTGCTGCGGTCGACGGTCAAGACGACGGCCGAGGCCGACGCGATCTGCGGTGCCTCTCACCTACGTCCGCCTTCACAGGCGCGCCAGGATCTCGGCCTTCTTTGCCTCGAATTCCTCGTCGGTGACCACTCCGGCCTCGCGCAGCTGCCCGAGCCGCTCCAGTAGCTCGATCGGCGACTGCCCCGCAGGGGCCACCGCCCGGGGGCCTGGTTCGGCGGTCGGTGTCGGCGCCGATGCGGATGCCGCCTGGCCTGCGTCGCGGTCGGCCAGGCGCCCCCGGATCGCATCCGCGATCGCCTTCCCGTCCTTCTTCAGCATGTTGCCGATCTCAGCCTTGTTCCCGGACGCGAACACGGTCAGCGAGCCTTGGAGCACCCCCGAAGACCACTGCACGGAGGAGATCTTCTCCATCGGGAAGTCTTCAGTGATCTGCCGGGTCCAGCCATCCTTCAAAAACAGCAGTCTGCGGTCGGTCAGCGCGACTAGGCCAGTCCCCGGCCCGTAGGTGCCAGCGGACATCAACTCGACCCGCTCGCCATCCCACAGATGCGCAGCCAAGCGGCGGATCTCGCGGTTTGCGCCGAGCCGTCCCTCCATGCGCTCCTTGGCGGCGGCGATGTCCGAGCGCAGTTCCTCATTGTTGCCCATGACGCCCTCCAAAGGCGGTGACGCTCTGGCCTCACCGTATGACCGACGAGCCGCCTCACGGCAGGGATGCCCGCATCCGGACACATCACGCCCCCAGGGGAACTGCCCCATGCCCGCCCTCGCCAGGACGTCCGGGCCGCTTCATGCAGTGGTGTGTGTGCTCAGCAACCGCCCCGTCGATCAACAACGCCTGCGCAGTTCTGGTGTGTATCCCGCAGGGGGCACCTTCCGCGGGCCAGCGCAGCAAGCCGCTGACCAGTGCAGACACCACGAGATCGGGCGGGCCTCAGTTCAACTGGGGCCCGCCCGATCTCATTGTCCAGCGCTGCTTACCTGAGACGCACGAGAGAGGCGCCAGGTCTCTCCGTCGCGGCGCGGGGGCCGGACGTGGCGGATCGAGCGGTCAGGGGGTCTTGTAGCCGGTCGCGAGTTTCGAGGTCACGGGGTCTCCGACGGTGATGAGGCCGCCTTCGGCCTTTGCGTCGGGGCGCTGGATGAACGACTTGCGGGTGCCGACCTGGCCCACCTTGGAGAAGTCCAGCGGCGCGGCAATGCCGCCGCTGTCGAAGGCGGTCTCGGCGCGGTGTGCCTTCAGGATGCCCTCCCTGGTGAGGTCCTTGGCGGCGCACGCGTCCTTGAGCGCCTCACCGAACACCTTCGCCGCGACGTAGCCGAACGAGACGCCGTTGTCGAGCGCGTGCCCGGGGTACTTCGCCTTGTAGGCGCCGGTCAGTGCCTTCATCCCGGGGGCGCTGGAGTTCGGCGCCTGGAACTCGTTGACCAGGTAGAAGTTCTTCTGAAGTGCGCCGGCCGCCGGGGTGCCGAGCAACTGCGGCGCGTAGCCGGGGTTGCTGGCGACGATCGGCACGTCGAAGCCGCTCGCCGCCGCGACGCCCGCGAGCGACGCGGCCTGCTTCGGGCCCGCGCTGAGGAGGATCGCCGCGACGCCCGCGTCCTTCAACGCGGTGACCTGGGGGGTCATGTCGGTGTCGGTCGGCTTGATCTTCTGCTCGACTAGGGTGAGGCCGGTCCTGCCGGCCGCGTATCTGGATCCGGCGAGCGCGTTCTCGCCGTACTCGCCCTCGAAGTAGACATGGCCGATGCTGTCGCCCTCGTCCAGCCCCTTGCGTTCGAGCAGGAAATCGATGCCGTTGATCATCTCGATGTCGTAGGTGCCGCCGACGACCTGCACGTACTGCTGTTCGAGGAGCGTCGACGGCCAGGCGGCCGGGATCACCAGCACCTTGTCCTCGGCGATGCGGGGCAGGACCGCGCTGACGATCGGCGACCCGATCACCTGCGAGACACCGACGACCTTCGGCGCGATCTCGGTGTAGGCCGACACGCCCTTCTGCACGTCGTAGCCGTGGTCGCGGACCAGCAGCTCGACGGTCCGGCCGCAGACGCCGCCGTCGTCGTTGAGCTGGTCGAAGTAGAGCCGCTGCGCCTGGGTCAGGCTCTTGCCGAGCGAGGCGTAGACCCCGGTCAGATCGGTCAGCGCCCCAACCGTGATCGTCTCGTCGGTGACGCCGGGGCCGACCTTGACGCCGTCGTCGCCGGTCCGCCCGGAGGCGCTCCCCGACTTGCCGCTGCAGCCTGCGGCGGCCAGCGTCACGACGGCCAGGCCGACGATGAGTGAGGTTCGGATGGTCATGGGCTGGACTCCTCGGTATCCGACCGCGCGATGGCGGCCTTGCGGTGCAGGGCGGGGGCACGGCGGCGGGCAGGCGGCGGGCGCAGCCGCGCCCATCGCCCGCTGAGCCCGCCGGGCAGGAAGAGGACGGTGCCGACGACGGCGGCCCCGTAGAGGTGGCGGGCCGCGTCGGCCGGGGTGACCCCGTCTGTGCCGGGCGCGGCGACCAGCGGCAGCGCGTCGCTGTACCGGGTGAGGAGTTGCGGCAGCAGCGTCACGAACGCCGCGCCCGCGATCGCGCCGCCCACCGAGCCGAGCCCGCCGATCACGATCATCGCCAGGTATTCCAGGGAGAGGATCATGCCGAAGTAGTCCGGGACGGTCCGCTGGAAGGCCAGGGCGAGCAGCACCCCGGCGAGGCCGGCGTACATCGACGACAGCGTGAACACGCCGGACCGGACGCGCGCCACCGGGACGCCCAGGACGGCGGCGGCCGTCTGCTGGTCCCGGATCAGGTTCATGGCCCGGCCGGGCCGCCCGGCCAGCACGCCGCGGGCGAAGAACGCCGCCCCGGCGACCAGGGCGAGGCCCAGGAACCACAGTCGTTCCATGGCACCGAACGGCACGCCCAGCACGGACAGCTCGGACCGGCCGTCGAAGCCGATTCCAGGCAGTTGCAGTGCGGGGACGTCACGGCCGTTGTAGCCGCCGGTGACGCTCTCCATGTTGAACAGCAGATGCTGTCCGAGGAAGATCAGCGCCAAGGAGGCGATGCCGAGGTAGACGCCCCCGAGCCGTCCGGCGATCGGGCTGAACAGCAGCCCGGCCAGGCCGGCCGACGCGACGGCCAGCACCGCCGCCACCGGGGTGGGCAGCCCGAGCCCGGCGGTCTCCGCGGTGCCGTCCGCCGCGAAGAAGACGTACCCGTACGCGCCGACGGCCAGGAAGAACGCGTGCCCGAGGGACAGCTGCCCGGTGGAGCCGCTGAGCAGGTTCAGCCCGATCGCGCCGATCGCGGCGGCCATCGCGAAGAGGCCGGCCTGGAGCCAGGACGCGTCCAGATAGAAGGGGAGTGCGGCCAGTGCCGCCGCGCCCGCGACGAGGATGAGGCGTTCAGGCACGGGACACCTCGCGCGTGCCGAACAGTCCGGCCGGGCGCCACAGCAGGACGAGCACCATCACGGTGTAGGGCGCGACGTCGCCGAGGCCCCGGCCGAGGAACGCCAGGTCGCTCTGGTAGCCGCTCGCCAGCGACTCGGTCACCCCGATCAGGAGCCCGCCGACCAGCGCGCCCGTCGTGGAGTCGAGGCCCCCGAGGATCGCGGCGGGGAACGCCTTCAGCGCGGCGATGGAGGTGGTGCGGTCCAGGCCCGGCGTGGGGAAGGCGGTGAGGAAGACCGCCGCCACGGCGGCGAGCGCCCCGGCGACCGCCCACGCCGACATCATGGTCCGGCCGAGCCGCACCCCCATCAGCGCGGCCGTCTCGGAGTCCTCCGCGGCCGACCGCATCGCCACCCCCCACGGGGTGTACCGGAAGGCGGCGAGGAACACGCCGATGAGCAGGGCCGCCACGAGCAGCGCCGCCAGCCGGGTCTGGGCGATCGTGATCCCGCCGAGGTGGACGACCCGATCGCGCCACGGGTCGCCGAGGGACATGACGTTCGGGCCGATCCGCCGGACGAGTTCCGCGGTGAGCACGATGTCGATGCCGATGGTGGCGATGGCCAGCACGTCCCGGCGGGTGCGGCTGCGGCGCAGGAGCACGAACTCGATCAGCGCGCCGCAGGCCGCCGCCGCGCAGATCCCGGCGGCCAGCGCGCCCGCGAAGCCGAGGTCGTCGTGGGAGGTGGCGATCACGTAGGCGCCGAGCAGCAGCAGCGAGGAGTGGGCGAAGTTGACCACCTCGCTCGCCTTGAAGATGATCACGAAGCCGAGCGCGATCAGCGCGTAGACCGCGCCGAGGCTGACCCCGTTGATCAGTAGTTCCAGCAGACGCGTCAAGGGGTTTCCTCTCCCAGGTAGGCGCGCAGCACCGCGGGGTCGCGCTGGACGTCCCGCGGCGGGCCGGCGGCTATCGTGCGGCCGAAGTCGAGCACGGTGATCTCGTCGGCCAGCCGCATGACCAGGCCCATGTCGTGTTCGACGAGCAGGACGGAGATACCGAGGCCGGCGCGGACCGCGACGATCAGCTCGGCCATCTCCAGCCGTTCGGTGGCGTTCATCCCGGCCACCGGCTCGTCCAGCATCAGCAGCGACGGCTCGGCGCACAGGGCGCGGGCCAGTTCCACCCGTTTGCGGCCGCCGTAGGGCAGCGATCCGGCCGGTTCGGCCAGCCGTTCCGCGACGCCCGTGAACTCCGCGATCTCCCGGACGCGCTCGCGGTGCCGCAGTTCCTCCCGGCGTCCCCGGCGCAGCCGCAGCCCCGCCGACCAGAACCCGGTTCGCGTCATCCGGTACCGGCCGAGCATCAGGTTGTCCGCGACGCTGAGCTCCGCCGACAGCGCCAGGTTCTGGAACGTCCGTGCGATGCCCAGCCCGGCGATCTCGTGCGGTGCCAGCGACGTCAGCTCCCGGTCGCCGAACCGGACGCTCCCGGACGCGGCCCGGTAGAGGCCCGACAGCACGTTGAAGCAGGTCGACTTGCCCGCGCCGTTCGGCCCGATCACCGCGTGGACGGTGCCGGGTTCCACCGTGAACCCGATCCCGTCGAGCGCCGTCAGCCCGGCGAACCGCACCGTCAGGTCGCGGACGGTCAGCGCGGGCACGGGCGGCGGCGCCGCGGCCGCCGGGCCGGAGCCGGCCGTCCCGCCGTGCCCGCGCCCCGGCGGCGGACCCGGCGTCACGCGGACCACCTCGTGATCTGGCGGCGGGCCGCGAGCGGGGCCCGGTCGCCGGTGACGCCGAGGTAGCGGCGGCCGATCTCGTCGCCGGCGGCCAGGTCGGCCGACGGGCCGGACAGCGCGACCCGGCCGACGTCCAGCACGTAGGCGTGGGAGGACAGGCGCAGCGCCAGGGCGGCGTTCTGCTCGACCAGAAGCACGGAGACGCCCTGCTCGTTGATCTCGGTGATGGTCTCGGCGATCCGGGCGGTCAGCAGCGGCGCCAGACCCAGCGTCGGCTCGTCGAGGAGCAGCAGCTTCGGCGACGCCATGAGCGCGCGCCCCATGGCGAGCATCTGCTGCTCGCCCCCGGAGAGCAGCGAGGCCCGTTGCGCCGAGCGTTCGGCGAGCACGGGGAACAGCTTGTGGACCCGGTGGCGGGCCCGGGCCGCGTGGCGCCGGTCGGTGAGCGCGCCGGCCCGCAGGTTGTCCGCGACGGTCATCCGGCCGAACACCCGGCGCCCCTCCGGCGACTGGACGATCCCGGCGGCGACGGCCGTGTGCGGCGCGGCGCCGTCGAGGCGGCGTCCGCCGTAGCGGATCTCGCCCGACTCGACCAGCCCGCCGTGGAAGCGGAGCGTTCCGGAGACGGCGCGCATCAGCGTCGATTTGCCCGCGCCGTTCGCGCCGAGCACCGCGACGATCGAGCCGTCGGGCACCGAGAGGGACACCTCGTGCAGCGCCCGCACGGCCGCCCCGTAGGAGACCTCCAGCCCGGAGACGGTCAGCCCGCTCACCGGAGCTCCCGCTTGAGGATCTTCCCGGTCGGCCCGAGCGGCAGGCCGTCGCGGAACTCGAACAGCCGCGGGTACTTGTAGGCGGCCAGCCGCTCCCGGCACCAGGCCGACAGCTCCTCCGCCGAGACGTCCGAGCCGGCCTCGCGGACCACGACCGCCTTGATCTCCTCGCCGCGGGCGGTGTGCGGGACGCCGACGACGGCGGCGAGGCTCACCTCCGGGTGGGTGAGCAGGACGTCCTCGATCTCGCGCGGGTAGACGTTCAGGCCACCCCGGATGATCAGGTCTTTGGCCCGGTCGACGATGAAGTAGTAGCCGTCGTCGTCCCGGCGGGCGATGTCCCCGGTGCGGAACCAGCCGTCCCGGAGCACCTCGGCGGTGGCGTGGACGCGGCCGAGGTAGCCCTTCATGACGTTGTGGCCGCGGACCGCGATCTCACCGGGCCCGGCGCCGTGCACGGTGTTCCAGCCGTCGTCGATCAGCTTCATCTCGACGCCCCACACCGGCCGTCCCACCGACCCCGGCCGGATCGGGCGGCCGGGCGGGTTGAACGCCGCGATGGGCGAGGTCTCCGACAGCCCGTACCCCTCCTGGACGGGGAGGCCGAAGACCTTCTCGAACCGGTGCAGCAGCTCGACGGGCAGCGCCGCGCCGCCCGACACCGCCACTCGCAGGTGCTGGGGGACGGTCGCCGGCCGCACCTCGGCCAGCAGCGCCCAGTACATCGTCGGGACCCCGGCGAACAGCGTGACCCGTTCGGCGTCCATCACCGCCAGTGCCTCGGCGGCGTCGAACCTGGACTGGAGCACCAGCGTCGCGCCCCTGCGCAGACCCATGTTCATCAGCACGGTCTGGCCGAAGGAGTGGAACAGCGGCAGCGACACGAGGAAGGCGTCCCGGCCCGTGCGGGCGACGAGATCGTCGGCGACGACCGCGTTCAGGACCATGTTCTCGTGGCTGAGCTCGGCGCCTTTGGGCCGGCCGGTCGTGCCGCTGGTGTAGAGGACGACGGCGGTGTCGCCGGGGGCGGTCGCGGCCGTCGGGTGCTCCTCGGGCAGCCCGGCCAGCGCCGTGGGCAGCGTCTCGCCGAGCGGGTGCAGCTCAGCCTGCGGGTCCGCGGGCAGGATGACGAAGAGCCGGCAGTCGGGGGACTTCTCGAACGCGGCCCGGCCGCGCACCGCCATCGGCAGCTCCGCGGTGCCCTCGAAACAGAAGTAGGCCCGCGCCGACGAGTCGGCCAGGTGGTAGGCGATCTCGTCGGACGTCAGCAGCACGTTCAGCGGGACGACGGTCGCGCCCGCCTTCAGCACACCGAAATAGACGACCGGGAAGAACGCGACATTGGGGCAGCTCACCGCCACCCGGTCGCCGGGCTCGATCCCCCGCGCGGCCAGCAGGGCGGCGACCTGGCAGGCCAGCGCGTTCAACCGGGAATGGGACAGCCGCGCCGCGCCGCTCACCAGGGCGGTGCGGTCGGGATGCTCTCGCGCGCCGTGCTCCAGCACGGCCGACAGGTTCAGCATGGTCCTCCTCGCAACGGGACGGCACGATGGTCGGGGCGCGGGCCGATCACGGTCCATGGGCGGGCGACCCCGATCACGCGCCCAGGCCAGGGCGCTGGCACATGGCCGCGGCCGCTGCTTAGATGGCGCGCCATGACTGACCGGCGCGCCGAGATCGTGGTCTCACCCCTGCTCGCGCGGTGCGCGGGCGAACTGCTGAACGACGTGGCGGCCCTCGCCGACCACGTCTTCGAGGCGATCCTCACCGAGGACGCCTTCTACGCCGGGCTGGGCGTGGAACGGCGGGCGGACGTCCGGGTGTTCAACGAGCAGATCCTCTTCGAGCTGCTGACCTGCCTGTCCCGGGGACGGCCGATCGGTACCGACTCGACCAGGGAGAACGCGCGGCGGCGCGCCGCACAGGGCGTCCCGATCGCCTCGCTGCTGCACGCCTACCTCGTCGGCGGGCGGCTGCTGTGCGAGGCGCTGATCGGGCGGGCCAAGGTGGTGCCCGGGGTGACGCTCGAAGAGATCGCCCAGCTGACGATGACGCTGTGGGCGGTCTTCGACCTCGCGTCCCAGACCGTCAACGACGTCTACCGGGAGACGCTCGTCGAGCTGGCCCGCGACGACGAGCGCCGCCGCCTGATCCTGCTGGACGCCCTGTTCGAGGGGCGCGTCGCCGACTGGAGCACGCTCGGCGGCACCCCGCGGGCGATCGGCCTGCCGGACCGGGGCCCCTACCTGTGCGTCGTCGCCGACCGCCGCGACGCGCCCGCCCTGGAGCGGGCGCTGCAACGGCACGGCATGCGATCGGTGTGGCGGCCCCGCGCCGACCATCTGGCGGGTGTGGTCGCCCTGCCCGCCGCCGAGGACGCCGCCCGCGCGGTGCAGGCCCTCGACCGCGCGGCGTCCGGCCGGACCGGGGTGAGCCCCGCCTACCGGGGGGTGCGCGAGACCGCCGACGCGCGGCGCCTGGCCGTGCTGGCCCGCGATTCCATGCCGCCCGGCTCGCGCGGCGCCGGCACCATCGCCGACGATCCCGCCGCGGCCCTGGTGGCGGCGAGCCCCGACCTGGCCGCCCGGCTCCTCACGACCGTGCTGGACCCGGTCCTCGCCCACCCCGACCGGGAGTCGCTGCTCGAAGTCCTGTCCGCCTGGCTCGACACCGGCGGCAGCACCACCGAGGTCGCGGCCCGGCTCTACTGCCACCGCAACACCGTCCGCAACCGGCTGGACCGCGTCGCCCAGCTCACCGGCCGTTCGCCGGACCGGCCCCGCGACACCGCGGCGCTCTACGCGGCCGTCCGGGCCCTGCAGCTGAAGACGTCCTGACGGCCGTTGGGCGCACGCCCAAGCCGCGGGTTCCCGGCATGGTGCCATCGCCCATGGACCGTGGCCCGCGGCTGGGAGAGCATCGGTCTTCCCCACCCCTGGAGTCACGATGGACGAGCCGAAACTACATTTCTGGTTGGCCGATCAGGTGCCGCGGCTGGCACTGCGCATCGTGGACGAGTTCCGGCGGCAGGTGCCGTTCTACGCGCTCCAGCCGCCGGAGGTCCTGGACGGTCCGGTGCGGCTGGCCGTCGAGGCGAACCTGCGGATGGTCGTGCAGACCCTCCGGCAGTGCCGGGCGCCGAGTGTCGAGGAACAGGCGGAGATCATCAGCTGGTCGGCGCGGCGGGCCGAGGAGGGCGTCCCGCTGGAGGCGGCCCTGGCGGCCTACCACCTGGCGATCGAGGTGTGCTGGCGGGCGGCGGCCGAGGAGGCCGGGCCGGCCGATGCGGGCGACCTCCAGGAATTCGGGCTGCACCTGCTCGGCTACCTGCGCTCGGTCGTGCCGGCCGTGACGCTCGCGCACGTCCAGGAACAGCAGCAGTTGTACGGCGAACGGCGGGAGGCGCGGCAGGCCCTGGTCACCGCCCTGCTGAACGGCGACCGCGCGCGGGGACTGGCCGTGCGGGCGGGGGTCGCGCTCGCCACCGAGTACACGGTGGTCGTGCTGCGGCTGGGCGGCGCGGCCCCGGAGCCGGGCGACGTGCGGCCGCTGCTGCGGGCGCTGGAGACGACGCTGAACGCGCACGCCCGGTCGCACGTCCTGGCCTCGTTCGACGAGAACGGCGGCACGATGCTGCTGCCGGGGAGCGGGGATCACCGCCTCGAAGACCTCGTCGCGCTGCTCGGCGGGGCGGCGGGGCGGCCCGCGACCGCCGCCCACGCGACGGCCGCGGCGCCGGCGGAGATCCCGGCCGCCGCCGACGAGGCCCGCGAGGTCGCCGCGCTGGTCGTCCGGCTGCGCCGCCCGCCCGGCCTGTACCGGATCGAGGACGTCCTGCTGGAGTACCAGCTGTCCAGGCCCGGGCACGGGCTGGCCAAGCTCGCGGCCCAGCTCGACGCGATCCGGGACCGGCCCGACCTGATGGAGACGCTGCGGGCGGTGGCCGTCCACGGCAACAACCGGCGGCAGGCGGCGCTCGACCTGCACGTCCACCGCAACACCCTCGACTACCGGCTGCGCCGCATCGCCGCGCTGACCGGCCTCGACCCGGCCGACCCCGACGCCTCCCGGCTGCTCGCCGCCGCCCTGACCGCCCTGGACCTGACCCGCTGACCGTTGGGCGAACGCACAACCGGTGAACGGCGACTTTGCCGCGATTGCGGACAGACAACACCCCGGCACCCGTTCACCATGTGCGTCTATGAAGACAAGAGGACCCGCCCTGCTGGCGGCCGTCGCGCTGACGGTCTCCCTCCTGCAGGGCACCGCCGCCGCGGACACCACCCCCAACGGAATCCCGAGCGTCGGCCACGCGTGGGCCGACCGCGGACCCTACGACGTCCACGTGGACATCGAGGCGGTCACCACCTTCTACCGCCCCGCCGACATGGGAGCGCACGGCGAGAAGCACCCCGTGATCATCTGGGGCAACGGCACGTTCGTCGTGCCCGGCGTCTACAGCGCCCTGCTCCGGCACTGGGCCAGCCACGGCTTCATCGTCGCCGCGTCCAACTCCACCCAGGCCAACACCGGGATCAGCATGCGCCTCGGCATCGACACCCTGACGAGGCGCAACGCCGACCCGGGCAGCGTCTACCACCAGAGGGTCGACCTGGGCCGCATCGCCTCGGCCGGCCACTCCCAGGGCGGCGCTGGCGCGATCAACGCCGCGGTCGACCCCCGGGTCGACGCGGTCGTCGGGATCGAGCCCGGTCCCCTCACCGACCCCGACCTGATCGACGAGCCGACCCTCTACATGGCCGGCGAGAAGGACAGCATCGTCTTCCCGTTCATGGTGAAGGCCCTCTACAACGACTCGGACCACATCCCGGCCGTGTACGCGGAACTGCGCGGAGCCGACCACCTCACCGCGGCCTGGGGCGGCGGAGGGTTCCGCGGCCCGGCCACCGCCTGGCTGCGCCACTGGCTGATGGACGACCCGAACGCCCGGCCCGAGTTCTTCGGCCCCTCCTGCGGCTTCTGCTCCGACACCCGGTGGTCGGACTGGCGCCGCAACACCAAGGCCCTCCAGATCCCAGGCTGACCGTCCCCTCTCCCGGCCGACCGTTCCCTCTCCCGGCGGAACCGCCCGCCGGGAGAGGCCCATTCCGAAAGGCCACCCCATGATCCGACGGCTGATCGCCGGTCTGGCGTCCGGCGCCTGCGCCCTCGCCCTCGCCGCCCCCGCCCACGCCCACGCCGGTGCCCGCGCCATCGACTACGTCGCCCTCGGCGACTCGGCCGCGGCCGGTCCCCTCATCCCCCGGCAGGACCCGAGCCGGCCCGGCTGCTTCCGCTCGCACCGCAACTATCCGTCCCTGACGGCCGCCGCCCTCAACGTCCGCTCGTTCACGGACGTGACGTGCTCCAGCGCCGAGACGACCGACCTGACCGAACCCCAGAAGACTCTGCTGGGTACGGTCCCGCCGCAGTTCGACGCCCTCACGGAGGGAACCGACCTGGTCACCGTCCACCTCGGGGCCAATGACATCTCGATGTTCCGGCTGGTCGCCCACTGCCTCGCCCTGGGAGTGAACCCCGCACCGTGCCGGGACGACTACCAGGAGGACGGCCGGGACGCGTGGGAGGCCAAGATCAGTGCCCTCGCGCCCAGGATCGACGGGATGCTGCGCGGTATCCGCGAGCGCGCCCCGCACGCCCGCATCGTGGTCGTCGGCTACCCCGCCTACCTGCCACACGACGGCTGCTACCCGACCGTCCCGATCCTGCCGGGAGACGCCGCCTACGTGAAGCGGACCGTCGACCGGCTGAACACGATGCTCGCCCAGCGGGCCGGCACCGCCGGAGCCGGCTTCGTCGATCTCGCCGCGCGGGGCTCGGGGCACACCGCCTGCGCCTCCCCGGCCGACCGGTGGGTCGAGCCCTACCTTCCGGCCAGCCTCGCGGTCCCGTTCCACCCGAACGCCACGGGGATGCGGGCCTTCGCGCGGATCCTGGTCTCCGAGCTCTGAGGAGCGCCCGGCCCACCTCGTCCGAGGTGGGCCGGGCCGACGGCGGAGGCGGCCCGTTCTCGCCCGGCGGATGTCCGGCGGCGGGAGATCATTTCCCCGGGAACGCCTGAAATGCTCGCCCGCCGAGCGGACATTCCCTGGCCGATGAGCGCGCGGCGTCCTCGGGGGCCGCCGCGGCGAGAGGAGATGGCTTGAGGAACGAACGCTCGGCCCGGTTCGAGGAGCTGTACGAGGCTCATCTCGGGCACGTCACGGGCTACGTGCGGCGGCGGGTGGGCGACGCCGACGACGCCGCGGACGTCATCGCCGAGACCTTCCTGGTCTGCTGGCGCCGCCTCGACGACGTCCCGCACGGGGACGAGGCGCGGTTCTACCTGTACGGCGTCGCGCGGCGCACCCTGGCGAACCTGCGCCGCGGGGAACGGCGGCGCAGGCACCTGGCCGCCAGGATCGGCGGGAACCTCGCCGCGGACCTGGCCTCGGCGCCCGTCCCGGACGAGGGGCATCCCGAGGTGGGCGCCGCGTTGCGCGCGTTGCGGGAGGGGGATCGGGAGCTGCTCGGCCTGGCCTCCTGGGAAGGGCTCGACAACGGCCAGATCGCGGCCGTGCTCGGGGTGTCCCGCAACGCGGTCCGGATCAGGCTGCACCGGGCCCGCCGTCGTTTCGCCCGGGAACTGGAACAGCGCGGCGCCGGGCACATGGTCGTCCGGGCCTCCGCCGCACCTTCGAAGGGAAGGCCCGCATGAACTCCGATCCCCGTATTCTGCTCGACCGCGCCGCACCGATCTCCGACGCCGCGGCCGTGCGCCCGGTACGTGCGGAGACGCGCCGCGAACTGCTCGAACTGATCACGGCCGCGGAGCCCGTCCCGGCCGGGCCGCCGAGGCGGCGCCGGTACCTGCGCATCGGCGTGCCGGTCGCCGTGGCGGCCGGCTGCGCGGTCGCCGTGACGTCGCTGGCCCTGCTCCCCGCCGGTTCGCCTGCGGAGCCGTCCCGGAACGCGGTCTCGCCCAGCGGATTCGACCCGCGGCCGGTGGCGGCGCTGAGCTTCACCAAGAAGAAGGATCACATCGAGGTCCGGATCAAGGACCCGCTGGCCGACCCGCGGCGCTACCAGCGGGAGTTCGCGGCCCACGGCATGAACATCAAGCTGATGACCGTCCCGGCCTCACCCAGCGTGGTGGGCACGATCGTCATGCAGGACGACGGGGACGGCCCGGACACCCGGAAGATCGAGACGATCGAGGAGGGGCGCTGCGTCACCGGGGGCCGCGGCGACGGCAAGTGCATCCGGGGGCTGCGCATCCCCGTCGGCTACCGCAACAACGCGGAGATCGCCTTCGGTCGTGAGGCCCGCCCCGGGGAGCAGTACAGCAGCACCAGCAGTGCCTTCGCCCCCGGGGAGGCCCTGCACTGCCTCGACATCCGCGGCCTGACCGTGGACGAGGCGGAGCGGCGCATCGCGAAGCGCAAGCTGACCGTGGGGACGTACAACTACATGGTGAACAACTACGGCTACAACGGGGGAAGGGAGAAGATCCCCGGTAACTGGTACGTCAGAGATGCCGACCCCTATGCCCCCGGGCAGATCATGATGTTCGTCCAGAAGGAGCGGCCGGTCATCAAGAAGGGCGCCCACTCTCGGGCGTTGTTCAAGGGCTGCCCGAGCTGAACGAATAGCCGGTTCACGTGGAGGGCGGCGCGGACGTACGCACCGGCGCCCGCCGAAGGCCGTCCCCGGGATTCCGGGGACGGCCGCCTTCGCGCTTGCCCGCCCCGCTTCATGGCCGTGGCTCCGGCCCCGTGCTGACACTGCCAACGAGTTCACGTTGGCAGTGTTGACGTTGGCAACGTTATCGTGTTTTCGTTGTCAGCATTAACATCCCCGCGGGAGACGAGGCACGCCATGCTTCCCAAGTACGCCATCGCCCTGATGCTCGTCGCCGTCCTGCCGCTCGCCGGTTGCGCGGCGGCGGCCGAACCGGAGGACCCCGGCCGGACGGGCCCGGCCTCGGCGCCGGGGCGGGTGACCGAGTTGGTCATCGGGCTCGACATGCCGTGGGGGCTGGCGTTCCTGCCGGACGGCTCGGCCCTGGTCTCCGGGCGCGCGTCCGGGCAGATCCACCGGATTCCGGCCGGGGGCGGTCAGCCGGTGCCGGTCGGAGAGGTGCCCGGTGTGGTGGCGAGCGCCGAGGGCGGTCTGCTCGGGCTGGCGACCTCGCCCGAGTTCGCCGAGGACCGGACGGTCTACGCGTACGTGTCGGGGCCGCCCGCCAACCGTGTCGTCGCGCTTCGCGTCGCGGAGGATCTGCGGTCGCTCAGGCAGGAGCGCGTCGTCCTGGACGGGATCGAGACGGCCGACCGGCACCACGGCGGCCGGCTGCGTTTCGGGCCCGAGGGCAACCTGTGGATCGGGACGGGAGACGCGTTCGAGCCCGAGAACGCGGCCGACGGGGACTCGCTCAACGGCAAGATCCTGCGGATCCGGCCGGACGGGTCGGTCCCGGAGGACAACCCCGCGCCGGGCTCTCCGATCTTCTCTTCGGGGCATCGCAATGTGCAGGGGATCGCCTTCGGCCCGGACGGCACCGCCTACGCGTCCGAGCTCGGCCACCGGACCTGGGACGAGCTGAACGTCCTGCGGCCGGGCCGCGACTACGGCTGGCCCGACACCGAGGGGACGGACGGTGACACCGGCGAGCGGCCGATCTTCACCGTGCACCCCGACGACGCATCGCCCTCGGGCATCGCCTACGCGGAGGGGTCGATCTGGATGGGCGCCCTCGGCGGTCAGCGGCTCTGGCAGCTGCCCGTCGACGGCCCCGAGGCCGCGGGGGAGCCCGTCGAGCACTTCGTCGGCGAGTACGGGCGCATCCGCACCGTGGAACGGGCCCCGGACGGGTCTCTGTGGCTCGCCACGTCCAACACCGACGAGGCCACCTGGGGAGGCACCGACCCCCGTCCCGGCGACGACCGCATCCTGCGCCTCGAACTGGGGTGATCAGGCCGGGTCGAGGCGGTAGAAGCGCCACAGGTCGTGGTCGATGGGGAGGGAGGTGAAGCCGGCGTAGCCCGCCTCCTCGGCGTAGGAACGCACGGTGCCCGGCCGTAGCACGGTACCGGCCTCCACGGCGGTGCCCTCGGCGCGCGTGGCGGGCAGGCAGTGCAGGACGCTGAACCCGTAGTTCAGCCGTTCCAGCAGGTCACCCGGGGCGGTGAAGTCCTCGGCGACCTTCTCGTCGCCGATCAGGACCGCTCCGCCGGGGGCGAGCGCGTCCCGCGCCGACCGCAGCACCGCCACCGGATCGGCCATGTCGTGCAGCGCCTCGAACGTGCAGACGAGGTCGTAGGGGCCGGGTGCGCCGGGTTCGGACGCGTCCGCGCACGCGAAGGTCACCCGGTCCGCCAGCCCGTGCTCGGCGGCGTGCTCCGCCGCCTCCGCGATCGACGCCTCGTCCATGTCGACGCCGTGGACGCCGGCGGCCGGGAACGCCTCGGCCAGCGCGATCGACGACCAGCCGGTGCCGCAGCCCAGGTCGAGCACCCTGGCCGGGCCCCCGGTCAGCCGGGCCTCGATGTCCGGCAGCGCCGCCACCCAGTCCGCGATCCCGGCGCGGAACGCGGGCCGGTTCAGGCCGCCGATGCCGTGCCGGGCGCCCGCCCCGTACGCGGCGTACGGGACGCCGCCGCCGGTGGTGTACGCGTCGGCCACCTGCGGCAGGATCTCGGCGAGGGAGACGACGAGTCCGGGGAGCGCTCCGGCGTAGTAGAGGCTGTCGGTGTCGAGCAGCGTCTCGCGCACGTCGTCCGGCAGGGCGAAGGTCCGCGCGTACGGGTCCGCCGCGTCGGCGGCCGGGGTCAGCAGGCCGCAGGCCGCCTGCTGTTCGAGCCACTCCCGCGCGTAGCGGGAGTGGATGCCGGCCTTGTCGGCCAGGCCGCGGGCGTCGAGGGGGCCGTCCGCGAGCGCCCGGTACAGGCCCAGGTGGACGCCGAGCGCGGTGCTGATCGTCTCCATCGTCGTCACCGCGCCCGCCAGCATGCGCTCGGTGATCTCTTCTGCCGTCATCTTTCACCCCGTAGATCGGCGAGCCCCTACCTAGACTGGGCTCATGCCACGACTCTTTCCCGTGATCGGTGTGGACGACATGCCCCGCGCGGTCACCTTCTGGACCTCCGCGCTGAACCTCGTGGCGGTGGAGAGGTCGGCCACGCCGAGGTGGCGGACGCTGGAGCACGCCGACGGGTCGGGCCCGGCGCTGGGCCTGATGCTCAGCGAGACGCCCGCCGAGCGGCACCCGCGCATCCACCTCGACCTGCTGGTGGACACCACGGACGAGCAGGAGGCAGAGATCGAGCGCCTGGTCGGACTCGGGGCGAGCAGGGTCGACTGGGACCTGTACCCGCCGGACTCGGACTTCGTCGTCCTCGCCGACCCGGACGGCAACGCCTTCTGCGTCGTGGACCTGAGCCGCCACTAGAGCGGCTCGCCTCAGCCGCTGCTGCCGGCGGTCACGAGCTGCCGGATGTCGTCGGGAAGGGCGTCCTTCACCTTGTTCATCACGCCGCCCTGGGTGGCCTCCCCCACCACTTCCAGGACGACCCTCGCCATGTACGCGGCCCGGGCGTCGTCCGCGCTGGAGCGGGCCGCGACGCGCTCGATGAAGTCGTGCCGGTCGAAGCGCTCGCCCGTCCCCGCGCCGCCGAACACCTCGGTGCGCCGCAGGTGCTCGCCGATCTCGCGCGGCAGCTGCGCGGCGAGATTGTCCGCGAGCCCCTCGGGCAGCCGCTCGCCGAGCGTTTCGAGCGTGGCGCGGCAGGCCCGCTCCGCCTCCCCCCGGCTGCGCAGGTGCGCGCGTGCCTGAACCTGGCCGATCAGATGATCGTGCTGCATGTCGTCCCCCTCACGACTCTTCACGCTCTTTCCCGCCTTTCCCCACGAGAGCAGGAGAAACCCGCCCGGCGTCGGCGGACGCCGGGGCCGCGCGCCGCAGGGGCGTCAGAGCCTGACGGCGATGCCCGCCATCCCGAGCTGCTCGCCGGGGGCGAGGTTGCCGGGGTCGACCGGGCCGTCGGGACGCCACAGGGCCGTGTAGGTCACGCCGGGCTCGATGAGCTCGAAGTCGCCGAACTGGGCCTCGATCTCCTCGGGCGTCCGGGCCCAGCCCTCTTCGAGGTTCTCGCGGGTGATGCGGGCGAGCTCCTGCTGCTGCGGGAGGCCGGTGTCGACCAGGGAGGTCATGAACAGGTGGCTGCCGGGGACGAGGACGTCGCGGTAGGCGCCGACGACGTCGTCGACCACGTCCGGGGACAGGTAGTGCAGCATCCCGACCAGCATGATCGCGGCCGGGCGGGAGAAGTCGAGGAGGCCCTTCACCTCGGGCGCGGACAGGACGGTCTCCGGGTCGCGGACGTCGGCGGTCATCACCTTGGTGACGTCGTTGTTCGCGAGCAGGGCGCGCCCGTGCACCGACACCAGGGGGTCGATGTCGACGTAGACGACGCGGGCCCGGGGGTTCTCGCGCTGCGCGACCTCGTGGGTGTTCTCGACGGTGGGCAGCCCGCTGCCGAGGTCGAGGAACTGGTCCATCCCGGCTTCCCGCGCCAGGTACCGGACGCCCCTGACCAGGACCTTGCGGTTCTCGATCGCCGACTCCCGCAGCCCGGGGATCAGTTCGGCCGTCTGGTCGGCGAGGGCGCGGTCCACGGCGAAGTTGTCCTTGCCACCGAGCAGCGCGTCGTAGGCGCGGGCGATGGTGGGCTTGTCGAAGTCGAGCTCGGCCGGAGGCCATTCCGGCGTTTCGTCCGCCATGGTCACCTTGTCCAGTTCATGGTCCGATTACTGGATCATGGTAATGCGGCCGCGGCGGCGAAGCGGCGGAACGGCCCATCGGGCCGGGCTTTCCGGCCGGGCAGCGGTCGTCCAGGCCGGCTACGTGCTGCGGAGCGCCCGCAGCGACTCCTTCAGGGAGCCGACCGTGCCGAAGACGGCCGTGGGCTCGTAGCCGCAGTGGGCCATGCAGTTGGCGCAGCGCGGGTCGCGGCCCCTGCCGTAGGACTCCCAGTCCGTCTCGTCGAGGAGTTCCCGGTAGGTCTGCGCGTAGCCGTCCGACATCAGGTAGCAGGGACGCTGCCATCCGAACAGCGAGTACGACGGGATGGCCCAGGCCGTGCAGGGGAAGTCGACCCTGCCCTCCAGGAAGTCGAGGAAGAGGGGCGAATGGTTGAGCCGCCACCGTTTCCGGTTCCCGCCCGCGAACGCCTTGCGGAACAGTTCCCGCGTTTCCTGGACGCCCAGGAAATGCTCCTGGTCGGGCGCCTTGTCGTAGGCGTAGCCCGGCGAGATCATCATCTCGTCCACCGCGAGGTCGTCGTTGAGGTAGTCGAGGACCTCGATGACGGTCTGCGGGGTGTCGGTGTTGAAGAACGTCGTGTTGGTCGTGACGCGGAATCCGCGGCGGCGGCATTCGCGGACGGCGGCCACGGCGTCGTCGAAGACGCCCTCCTTGCAGACGGACGCGTCGTGGCGTTCCCGGAGGCCGTCGATGTGCACGGCCCACGCGAAGTAGGGCGACGGCGCGAACCTGTCGATCTTCTTCGGGATGAGCAGCGCGTTCGTGCACAGGAAGACGAACTTCCTGCGCCGGACGAGCTCCGCCACGATCTCGTCGATCTGCGGGTGCATGAGCGGCTCGCCGCCCGCGATGGACACCATGGGCGCGCCGCATTCCTCGACGGCGGCGACGGCCTGCTCGACGGGCATGCGCCGCTTCAGCACGTCGGCGGGGTGCTGGATCTTGCCGCAGCCCGCGCAGGAGAGGTTGCAGGCGAACAGCGGCTCCAGTTCGAGGAGCAGCGGGAACTTGTCCCTTCCCCGCAGCTTGTTGCGGAGGATGTGGGTTCCGACGCGCACGCTCTGGCGCAACGGCATGCTCATGATTCGCCGGCCTCCTTCAGATCCGTCGATGCGGGCGCCGCCACGTAGCGGCCCAGGGCGCTGATCGGGAACACGAGCCGGTAGAGGTGGTAGTTGATGTAGAAGTCGCGGGGGAACCCGGTGCCGGTGAAGTGCTCCTCGTCCCAGTTCCCGTCCGGGCGCTGGTGGTCGACGAGCCACCGGACGCCGCCGTCCACGGCCGAAGAGCGCTCCCCGGCGGCGAGCAGCGCCAGCAGCGCCCAGGCGGTCTGGGACGCCGTGGACGCCCCCCGCCCGATCCACGCCGGGTCGTCGTAGGAGCGCAGGTCCTCGCCCCAGCCGCCGTCGTCGTTCTGGTGCTCCTCCAGCCACGCCACGGCACGGCGGATCGCGGGCCTGTCCGGGCGGACGCCGGCGGCGATGAGCGCGGGCACCACGCTCCCCGTCCCGTAGACGTGGTTGGCTCCCCAGCGCCCGAACCAGGAGCCGTCGGCCTCCTGCGCCTTCAGCAGCCACACCACGGCCCGCTTGACCACGGTCGTCCGCGCGTGCCCCTCCTTGGCGAGCGCCTCGACGACATGGGCGGTGACGTCCGCGGACGGCGGGTCGATGACCGCGCCGAAGTCGCAGAACGGCAGCTTCGTGCACAGCTCCCGGGTGTTGTCGGCGTCGAAGGCGGCGAAGCCGCCGTCGCGGGAGGCCATGCCCGTCAGCCAGCGGACGGCCCGCCCGATCGGCTCCGCCGCGTCCGGGAGGCCGGACCTCCGCAGGGCGAGGATCGCCTCGGCGGTGTCGTCGGTGTCGGGGTAGACGTCGTTGTCGAACTCGAACGCCCAGCCGCCCGGCGGGAGCGACGGGCGGCGGACCTGCCAGTCCCCCGGGCCCCTGACCTCCTCGGCGGCGATCCAGCGCGCGGCCCGCAGCAGCGCCGGGTCGCCCGGCGGCGTCCCCGCGTCGGATAGGGCGTTCATCGCCAGGACCGTGTCCCAGACCGGCGACTGGCACGCCTCCAGGCGGCGGCCCTTCTCGTCCCTGATCGTGAACCGGTCGAGCCCGGCGAGGCCGCGGCGGATGACCGGGTGGTCGAGGCCGTAGCCCAGCTCGTGCAGGGCCATCAGCGAGTACACCCACGGCGGCTGGATGCCGCCCCAGCAGCCGTCGGCCTCCTGGCGGGCGATGATCCACTCGGCGGCGCGGCGCAGCGCGGCGGTCCGCAGCGGCCGGACCGGGCGCCGCTCGTACACGTGCAGGGCGCGGTCGAGCGTGGCGAAGACCCGTCCCCAGCCCTTCGCGTCCTGCGCGGGACGCACCCCGCACCGCAGCTCGGCCAGGTCGAACGGCAGGGGCCGGACGGGACGCAGCGACCCGAGGACCGTCAGCGGGACGATCGTCTGCCGCGCCCAGCACGCCCAGTCGTAGACGTTCAGCGGCACCCGGCTCGGCAGGAACATCAGCTCGGGCGGCATGACGGGCAGGTCGTCCCACGGCCACTGCCCGAACAGCGCCAGCCAGATGCGGGTGAACACCCGGCTCGCCTCGATCCCGCCGGCCTCCCGCACGTGGCGGGCGGCGCGCCGCATGTGCGCGGTGTCGGCCGGATCGCCGGCCAGCCGCAGCGCGACGTACGCCTCGATCGTGGTCGACAGGTCGGGCGGGCCGCCGAAGAAGTTCGCCCACGTGCCGTCGTCGCGCTGCCGCGACCTGATCCAGCGCGCCGCCTCGCGGGTCTCGCCGTCGGTGCGGATGCCGAGGAACTGGCGGAGCAGCAGGTCCTCGGCGTCCATGGTCACGTTGGTCTCCAGCTCCGCCTTCCACCACCCGTCGGGCGACTGCAGGCCGAGCAGGTGGTCGCGGGCGGCCTCGACGGCGGCCGCCGCCGCGCCGGTGAGCCCCGGCGCCTCGGTCGTGGTCATGGGCGCTCCCTTCCTCTCGGTCAGTGGTCCCGGGCGGTCGCGTGCAGGTGGCGCCGGACGAGGCGGGCGGCGGTGAGGCCGCTGCGCACGGCTCCCTCCATCGTGTCGGGCCAGCCCGTGTCGGTCCACGCGCCGGCGAGGAACAGCCACGGCAGCCGGGTCGCGGACGCCGGACGCAGCGCGCCGCTGCCGGGGCTCTGGCGGAATGTGGCGTGCCGTTCCCGCGTCACGAAGAAGTCGGTGACGCGGGCGCGGCGGGCGGCGGGGAACAGCCGCTCCAGCGCGGCGAGGTAGACCCGGCGCAGTTCGGCGGCCGGGACGCCGATCCGGTCGCCGGCCGCCGACACCGAGACCGCGAGGTACTGCCCGCCGGTCAGGCCGCTCACCGCGGTCCGGTCGAACACCCACTGGACGGGCGAGCCGACCGCCGCGGCGAACGGCACGTCCATGACCGGCCGGTCGTAGACGACGTGGACGTTGACGATGGGGCTGGAGCCGAGCCCCGCCCAGCGCTCCCGGTCCGGGCACGCCGCCGCGGGGACGAGCGCGGCCGCGGCGCGGTGCGGCACCGCGACGACGACGGCGTCCGCGGTGACCGGGGAGCCGTTCACCACGAGCTTCGGCCCGGCCTCGACCGCCGTCGCCTTCGCCCCGAGGTGGATCCGGCCGCCGTCCCGCTCGATCCGCGCCGCCGCGGCGGTGCCGTGCAGGTCGCCGAGGGGGACGGACGCGACGCCGATGTCGGCGGCGTCGGGCCGGCCGAACAGCGCCGTCTGGCAGACCATCGCGGCGGGGCCGAGCGCGGCGTCGTCCAGCGCGATGTTGAGCGCCGCCGTGACGAACAGCTCCCAGAGCGTCGCCCGCGCACGCGGCCCCTGCCCGTGGCGGGCGAGCCACCCGCCCATGGCGATGCCGTCGAGGGACGGGTCGGCCGGGTCGAGGCGGCGCAGCGCCAGCGACCCGCGGACGGCGCGCAGCCGGTCGGCCGGCGGGAGCAGCTCGTAGCGGGCAAGGGCGGGCATGAAGTGCAGCGGGCCGGGCGCCTTGGCGCGGCGGAGCCGTCCGTGCGGGCCGTCTGGGGTCAGGACGCGGACGTCGAAGCGGTCCTGGACATGGACCCGGTCCAGCGCGTCCAGCCGTTCCAGCAGCCCCCGGTACGCCGTGCAGCACTTGAGGAAGATGTGCTGCCCGTTGTCGACGGTGAGCCCGTCCCGTTCGAAGGAGTGGGTGGCGCCGCCGAGCCGGGGACGCGCCTCGTAGATCGTCGTCCGTACGCCCGTCTCCTGCAGCGCCAGCGCCGTCGTGATGCCGGCGAGGCCGCCGCCGACGATGGCGACCCGCCCTCCGGGGCCTTCCCCGGCGCTCATCGGTGGAGTCCCGCCATCGCCTTGGCGGACACGGCGGCCTTCTCCCAGCCCGGCAGGGACGTGCGCGTCTCCAGCGCCGCGAGGGGATCGGCGGTGATGCGCCTCAGCAGCTGCCGGTAGATGCCGGCCATCGCCCCGGCGCAGGCGGCGCTGCGGCGGTCGAGCATGGGCAGCAGCTTCAGCCCGGTGCCGTACCACTCCTCCGCCCGGGACGCCTCGAACCGGATGAGCGCCGCCAGCCGCTCCGGCGGGTCGGCCGGGCGGCCGTGCTCGTCGCGGTGCAGCGTGCACCCGAACCGGACCAGGTCCTTGGCCGGGAGGTAGACGCGCCCGTTCTCCCGGTCCTCCCGGACGTCCCGCAGGATGTTCGTGAGCTGCAGCGCGACGCCGAGCGCGTCGGCGCGCGGCACGGCCGTCTCCGGGTCGGACGTGCCGAACACGCCGAGCGACAGGCGGCCGACGGCGCCCGCCACGCACCGGCAGTACCACAGCAGGTCGTCGAAGGTGTCGTAGCCCGCGCTGCGGACGTCGGCCTCGCAGCCGTCGATGAGCTCCCCGAACGCGTCGAGCGGGATCGGGTGGCGGCGTGCCGCGTCGGCCAGCGCCGCGAGCACGGGATCGGCCGGATGGGCGGCCGGGTCGGTGAGCCGTGCGCGCTCGTCCGCCAGCTTCTCGAGCCTGTCCGCGGCCGGTGCCCCGTGGTCGTCGCCGATGTCGTCGATGCGCCGGGCGAAGGCGTAGACGGCGCTCAGCGCCCGCCGTTTCGGGCCGGGGAGCAGCCTGATCCCGTAGGAGAAGTTGCGCGCCTGCGAGCGGACGACACCCTCGCAGTACCGGTAGGCCCCGGCCGTCCCCACTCCGGCCTCGTCCATCTCGTCATCTCCTTCGCAGCGTCCGCGACCACTCGGCGAGCAGCCGCGTTCTTCTCGGCCGTGGGGGGCCTCCCAGGACGTCGTAGGCTTCGCGTTCCAGCGCCGCGAGCGCCGCCCGGCCGCCGGCGACGTAGCCCGCCACGGCGATCCGCGCGAAGCCGCGGAGCCGGCCGGTCAGCGCCGCGCCCTCGTCCAGCAGCCGCGCCGCCCGGCCCGCCTGGAGGGCGAGCACGCCCCGCAGCCGGGTCGGGGTGACGGCCGCGGCCAGGTCGTCCGCCGCGCACCCGAACCGGCGCAGGTCCTCGCCCGGCAGGTAGATCCGGCCGTTGCGGTGGTCCTCGGCGGCGTCCTGGCAGTGCTCGATGACCTGGAGCGCGCTGCAGACCCGGTCGGACAGCGCGATCCGGTCGGGGGTGGCGGCGCCGAACACGTGCAGGACGATGTGCCCGACCGGATCGGCGGACAGCGCGCAGTAGCCGAGCAGGTCGTCGAAGGTCTCGTAGCGGGTGACCTCCTGGTCCAGGCGGTTGGCGCGCAGGAGGCGGCGGAAGGGTTCCGCCGGGACGGAGCGTGCGGTGACCGTCCGGGCCAGGTCGCGCATCACCGGGAGTTCCGGCCGGGTGCCCGCGTAGATCCGGTCGAGGTCGCGCTCCACGAGGTCGAGCAGCGCGGTCCGCTCGGCGGGCGGCGCCTCGTCGCCGATGTCGTCCACGAGCCGGGCGTAGCCGTACACGTTCAGCAGGTGCGCGCGGTACCGCGCCGGCAGCAGGCGCGTGGCGACGGGGAAGTTCTCTGCGGCCTGGAGTTCGCCCCGGGCCCGGCGTTCCTCGGTCCCATTCCACAGGCGCTCGCGGACGGACATGGCATTCCTTCGACGGCGGCGGCGAGGAGGGCGTCAGTGATGCCCGGTAACCGGATGTCCGTCCGGTAAACACGGGCGCCGCGGGAGGCCCCTGTGCCGTACGTCCCCGAAGTGCCGGGCGTTTCCTCCTGATTATCCGTCATTTATGGATATAGGCCGGAAGTGGTCAGCCGGGAGTGCGTGATCGCCGATCCCGCCGCCCGCTCGGATTGGAACGGTCCGCAAGAAAAGGCCCGGTGCGAACCGCCTGCTCGAATGGCTCAGTAGGTGCCGTGGATGCCGGCCAGAATGTGCGGTGTGCGCTCGGGCGGGGACGCCTCGGTCACCAGCGTGTTGAACACGTGCCAGTGCCGCTCGACCTCCTGCGGCCGGACCGGGTACCGGCCGCTGTTCGCCCGCTCCAGGTACACCATGTCGGGCAGGCCCTGCTGCGGGAACCGGACGAGGGTGAGCGGCCCGTCGCCGGCGACGCGGCCGCAGATCCCGAACGGCGCGATCTGCACGGTGACGTTCGGCCGCCGGCACAGCTCGACGATGTGCCGGATCTGGGCCCGCATCGTCTCCGGGCCGCCGATCGGGCGCCACAGCGCCGCCTCGTCCAGCACGGCCCACAGGTTGAGGGGACGCGGACGGCGGCGCAGGACCCGCTGGCGCCGCATCCGGAACTCGACGCGCCGCTCGGCCTCCGGCTCCGGGCCGCCGCGGCGGATCAGCGCGCGGGCGTAGTCCTCCGTCTGCAGCAGGCCGGGGACGAACTGGGCCTCGAACGTGCGGACCAGCTTGGCCGCCTGCTCGGCGCTGAGGTAGGGCCGCACCCACCCCGGGACGATGTCGGCGTCGGCGTGCCACCAGGGCCGCGCGTTCGCCCGCTCGGCGAGGGCGAGCAGGGTGGCCCGCTCGTCGTCGTCCGCGCCGTAGCGGGTGAGGAGCCCGGCGACGTCGCCGGGTTTGCAGCCCGAACGGCCGAGTTCGAGCCGGGAGATCTTGGAGCCGGAGCCGCCGATCGCCCGCGCCGCCTCCCGCCGGCCGATCCCCCGCGCCTCCCGCAGCGCGCGGAGGCGCCGCGCCAGCAGCAGCCGGGGGACGAGCGGGTCCCCCTGGGCGTCGATGGAGCGTGTTCTGCCGGTGCTCGTGACGGAGGCCAACGGGACTCCTCATCGGGGGACAGGCGTGGCATCGAGGAAGAGAGCGGGCGAGCGGCTCACTATACCTTCACCGAACGCGTCGGCCGCGGAACGGTGCGCGACCCTCCGCGGACGCGCCCCGCGCGGCTCCCGCGGGCCGCGGCACGGCGGTGCCGGGCCCGGCGGCGGCGCGGCGGTCACGCTGCGTCAGGGTTTGCGGGCCACCGCGCAGAGGGTCGGGAGCTCCTCGACCCCGCCGCCGACCTCGGGGCGCCAGGCCCCGCTCGTCACCAGCCCGGGCTCCGCCATCTCCAGGCCGTCGAAGTAGCCGCGGATGAACTCCGGGCTGCGGAGCCGGAACGGGATGGCCCCGGTCTCGTCGTAGGCGCGCTGCGCCGCGTTGAACGCCTCGTTGGTGTCCGTCGAGTCGTGCAGGATCAGGTAGCTGCCGGACGCGAGCGGCTCCATCAGCCCGCGCACCACGCCGAGCGCCTCGCCGGGGTCGACGATGTGCCCCATGACGCCGATGAGCAGCAGCCCGACCGGCTGCGACAGGTCGAGCAGCTCCGCCGCCTTCGCCATGATCGTCTTGGGGTCGTGCAGGTCGCAGTCGATGTAGGCGGTCAGGCCCGCGCCGGAGCCGGTCAGCAGGGCGCGGGCGTGCGCCAGGACGAGCGGGTCGTTGTCGACGTAGACGACCTTCGCGCCCGGAGCGGCGCGCTGGGCCATCTCGTGCGTGTTGTCCATGGTGGGCAGGCCCGTCCCGCAGTCCATGAACTGGCGGACGCCGCGCTCGGTCGCGAGGAACCGGATCGCGCGGTCCATGAAGTAGCGGCCGGCGCGGGCGATCGGGACGATGCCCGGGTAGAGCGCGACGTACTGGTCGCCGGCGATCCGGTCGACCTCGTAGTTGTCGGTGCCGCCGAGCCAGTAGTTCCAGATCCGGGCCGACTGCGGAACGTCAGTGTTGATCTTCGTCTCCACACCCCGGTCGGGGCCCTGGGGGGAATCCGTCATCGGGCTGGCGCTCCTTTCGGTGCTGCGGCTTCGGTTCACGGGCAAACGTAGACCCGCCCGGCCGGGGATCGCCAGAAATTCAAAATTCGGCCCTGGCCACTTTGCCATTGGGGACATTGGCGGATACGCAGCGTAGGCGCGGCACCGAGGGGGAAGTGACACCGGTGACCACGGGTATCGGGGTGAACCTTCCGAATGCCGCGTACCGGGTCCGTTGCACGGTCCCGCCGGAATGATCACTTACGGATGCGCCAGTATGCCATCACCGGTTCCATATGGAGACCACACCCACCTACCGGGCGTTTTCCGCCGAAATTCCCGATATTCAATGAATTTGGCAGATCCCGGCGCGACCGGGCACCGGGTTCACGGCCCCGCCCAGATCGCGATGGCCAGCGCCACCCGGTCCTCGAACTGGAGCGGGTTGCGGCCCGTGACCGACTCGATCCGCGCCAGGCGGTGGCGGAGCGTGTTCGGGTGCAGGAACAGGGAGCGGGACGTGGCGCCGACCGCGCCTCCCCTGGCGAGGAAGGTGCGGAGCGTCTCGGTGAGGCTCGTCCCGTGCGCGCTGTCGTACTCCCGCAGCGGCCGGGCGATCTGCTCGACGAACGGGGAGACCTGGTCGGGGGTGAGGCGGCGCAGCAGGGCCGGGAAGGTCGCCAGGTCCGTGCCGCGGACGACGCCGCCGGTCCGGCGCGCGACGTCCAGTGCGGCGAGGCTCTCGGCCAGCGACAGCGGCAGGTGCTCCAGGGGGCCGGGGCTGCCCACCCCGGCCGGTTCGGCCCAGATGTGCTCCTCGTTGCCGATGAGGATGGCCGTGTCGCCGTCCACCCCGAGGAGCCCCGGCAGGTCGCCCTCGGGGACGTCCATCGCGATCGCGAGCAGCGAGCCGTGGTCGAGCCCGGTCTCGTCGATCCGGGCGCGGAGCACCTCGGCGGACGCGAGCCTCTCCCGGATCATGCGCAGCAGCCGCCCGGTCTCCTCGCGCTCGTGCCGCACGTCGTGGGTGGAGGCGAGCCGTTCGGCGAACCACTCGGTGAAGCTGAGGAACGGGACCTCGGGCGGGACCTCCATGAGCGGCAGGCCGAGGCGCTCGCAGACCTCGCGCAGGGCCTCCGGGACCTCCTCCGTCACGTCGCCGACGCCGTAGCCGATCGCGCTGGCGCGGCTGGCCTTGACCGAGCCGGCGAACGCGACGCACGACGCCGCGTCCCGCAGCGACGCGCCGACCGTCAGGACGACCTCGTGGCCGCGCAGGTACGGGCCGGGGTCGAGCAGCTCGGTCGAGTGGGCCCAGCGGATCGGCCGGTCGAGGCCGCTCTCCCCGGCGACGAGGCGCAGCCGGAAGCGCGGCACCTCGAGGAGCTGCCGGACGGTGAGGCGCAGCACCGCGGGATCGCTGGTCACAGCCTCAGCCTCTCATTCCGCCCCGGGGGTGGTCCGTGATCATGACCGTGTTTTTGGAGAAGCGCACGACAGCCCCGGCGTACCGCGGTGCATTTGGCCAAGAAATCGCCATGTCCCTTGCCACCTGGGGTTATGGCGGGTTTGCCTGTTGTCTTCCCGACTGTTCGGAGGTTCGATGCGGGAGCGAGTCGCACTCGTCACCGGAGCGGCGAGCGGGATCGGCGCCGCGATCGTGCGCGAGCTGGCCGGGCGCGGCTGGACGACGGCCGGGCTGGACCTCGCCCCGGCCGAGGACGCGCACCACTCCGTCGGGGTGGACGTGGCCGACCCGGCGCAGGTGAGCGCCTCGATCAAGCGGATCGAACGCGAGCTGGGGCCGATCGAGGCGGCGCTGTGCGCCGCCGGGCACTACGCGCTCGTCCCGGTGTCCGACATCGCCTGGTCCGAGTGGCAGCGGATGCTCCGCGTGCACCTGGGGGGCGTGGTCAACGTGTGCCGGGCCGTCACGCCGGGGATGGCGGAACGCGGCGGGGGCAGCGTCGTCGCGGTCACGTCCGAGCTGGCGATCGGCGGCGGGAACGCCGAGGCCCACTACACGGCGGCCAAGGGCGCGGTGATCGGCTTCGTCCGGTCGCTGGCGGCGGAACTGGCACCCGCCGGGGTGCGGGTCAACGCGGTGGCGCCCGGCCCGACCGACACGCCGATGCTGCCGCCCAGTTCGCCCTGGCGGCGGCCCTCCTACCTGCAGACCCTCCCGGCGGGGCGGCTGACGGCGCCCGAGGAGGTCGCGCTCGCCGCCGCCTACCTGGTCGAGGACGCGACGTTCTGCGCCGGGGAGATCCTGTCCCCCAACGCCGGGGCGGTGATCTAGGTGTCCGTCGCACTGGTCACCGGCGCGGCCGGCGGCCTCGGCACGGCGATCGCCCGCCGGCTCGCGGCCGGCGGCCACCAGGTCGCCCTCAACGACCGTCCCGGCCGGGACGTGTCCGCGCTCGCCGCCGAGCTGGGCGGGGTGGCGGCGCCCGGCGACGTCTCCGACCCCATCGCCGTCGAGGCGATGGTCGGGGATGTCGAGCGGCAGACCGGCGGCCACATCGGAATCCTCGTCGCCGGGGCGGCCTACCTGACGATGGCGCCGTTCACCGAGCACGACCTGGACGACTGGTGGCGGATCATCGACGTCAACCTCGGCGGGACGTTCGCGTGCGCGCAGGCCGTCATGCCCGGGATGGTCGAGCGCGGCGGCGGCCGGATGGTGCTGATCTCGTCCGAGTGGGGGCTGATCGGCTGGCCGGACGCGACGGCCTACTCCGCGTCCAAGGCCGGGATGATCGCGCTCACCAAGTCGCTGGGCCGCGAGCTGGGACCGCTCGGCATCGCGGTGAACGCCGTCGCGCCGAGCGTGATCGACACCTCCCGGCTGGAGGTGGACGCGAAGGCGGCGGGGGTCACCGTCGCGGAGATCCGCGCCCGGTACGCCGACCGGGTCCCGCTCGGCCGCGTCGCCTCCCCCGAGGAGATCGCCGACGCGGTCGCGTTCCTCGCCGACGCGCGGCTCCCGACGCTGCTCGGCCAGATCCTGCACGTCAACGGCGGCACCACGCGGGCCCGCGCGTGAGCACTCCGGAAGGGGACGCGCTGCCGGTGTTCGGGGAGACCGTCCGGTCCGGGGAGACCGTCCGGTCCGGGGAGGCCGGCGGACGGCCGTGACCGGTGCCGTGACGGGGGCGTGACCGGTGCCGTGACGAGGGCGTTCGCAAGGGACCGGCGATTTCGCCGATGTTCGCGGGGCGGGCGGCTGCTGAGAATGGCGGCGTCCTGGAGCCTCCCCCGGCTCCACCCCCGTTCGGGAGCCGCTCCCCCCGGCTCCCCGCGAACAGGAGCGAATCGACGTGCTATCCACCCCCAGGCTCGCGGTGAAGATGCTCTTCGCCGCGGCGCTGACCGCCGGCACCGTCGCCGTCCCGCAGGCCGCACAGGCGGCCGACAACCCCTACGAGCGCGGACCGGACCCGACCGAGTCGAGCATCGAGGCACTGCGCGGCCCGTTCTCGGTGTCGGAGGACAGCGTCTCGTCGCTGGCCGTCTCCGGCTTCGGCGGCGGGACGATCTACTACCCGCGCGACACCTCCGAGGGCACGTTCGGCGCGGTCGCGGTCGCGCCCGGGTTCACCGCCAGCCAGTCCAGCATGTCCTGGTACGGGCCGCGGCTCGCCTCGCAGGGCTTCGTCGTCTTCACCATCGACACCAACACGCGTTTCGACCAGCCCGACAGCCGGGGCCGGCAGCTGCTGGCCGCGCTGGACTACCTCACCGAGCGCAGCAGCGTCCGGTCCCGGATCGACTCCTCGCGGCTCGCCGTGATGGGGCACTCGATGGGCGGCGGCGGGTCGCTGGAGGCGTCCCTGTCGCGTCCGTCGCTCCAGGCGGCGATCCCGCTGACCCCGTGGGACCTGAACAAGAACTTCCGCAACAGCCGCGTCCCCACGCTGATCGTCGGCGCCGAGAGCGACTCGGTCGCGTCGGTGCGCACGCACGCCGAGCCGTTCTACGAGAGCATCCCGGCGGCGACGGAGAAGGCGTACCTGGAGCTGAACAACGCCAGCCACTTCGCGCCGAACACGTCGAACACGACGATCGCGAAGTACAGCATCTCCTGGCTGAAGCGGTTCGTGGACAACGACACCCGCTACGAGCAGTTCCTGTGCCCCGCACCGCGCCCCGACTGGGAGATCGAGGAGTACCGCGACACCTGCCCGCACTCCTAGGGCTCTACCGGACGGGCCGCCCGACGCCTCCCCGCGCGGGCGGCCCTCCGCCGTGTTCGGGGCCGGGTCCGTGCAGGCGCAGCGCGCTCAGCGCGAGGGCCAGCTCGACCAGGTCGCCGGGGCGGGTCAGCGTCCGGCCGGTGAGCTGCTCGATCTTGCGGAGCCGGTTGAGGACGGTGTTGCGGTGGCAGAACAGCCGGTCCGCGGCGCGGGCGGCGGAGCCGTCGCACTCCAGCCAGGTGGCGAGGGTGGTCAGCAGGACGTCGCGGAACGCCGGGTCCACGTCGGTGAGGCCGCCGAGCGCCACGTGCCCGAGCCGCCCGGACAGCCGCGGCTGGGACAGCACGAGCGCGTCGGGGAGGCGGCGGTCCAGGCGGGCGATCTGGTTGCCGGGGCCGCGGCAGGTGCGCAGCGCCAGCTCGGCGAACCAGCGGGCGGTGCCCAGCTCGGCTAGGGAGTCGACGACGGGGCTGACGCCCGCGTGCGAGCGGGCGTAGGGGCGGACGGCGCCGACCAGGTCGTCCAGTTCCGCGGTGCCGAGCGCGACCAGCGCCACCTGGGCGTCGGTGCGCAGCCGCCAGATGAAGCGCATGCCGGCCGTGTCGCCGGGGCGCCGTTCCACGCCGTCGCCGAACCCGCTCTCCGCGCCGAGCATGACGACGGCGTAGCGGCCGGTCGCGGGCAGGCCGAGGACCGAGGTGGCGGTGGACAGCAGGCCGCCGTCGGCGCCCTGGCCCTCCAGGAGCGCGTCCACGATCGCCTGCACGCGTTCCTCGCTGCGCCGCGCGAGCGCCAGCTCGGTGCTGTGGTAGGAGGCGGCCGCGGCGCCGGACTGCTGGTCGATCGTGTCCCAGGTGCGGGTCGCCTGCCGGATCAGGGTCGCGACGCTCTCCGGGTCGTGCCGGTCGACGACCTCGACCACGGCCTCCCAGAACACCTTCCCGGCGAGCCGGTAGGAGCGCAGGAGCTGGTCGAGCGGCTGGCCCTGGTGGGCGCGGCGGCGCCCGAGCCGCTGCGCCCATTCGAGGTCGGCCCGGCCGCGGCCCGGCTCCAGGATCGTCTCGAAGCCGTGCCCGAGCCCGGTATGGCACATCTCCCACACGTCGCGGGTGAACTCCTCGTCGCGGTGGGCGCCGTCGCCCGAGAGGATCTCGGCGGTGAGCCGGTCGGCGAGGTCGGGGAGCCGGTCGGTGAGGCGCAGCACGGCCTTGCGCATGATCTCCCGGTCGGCGGAGCGATCGGCGGTCGACCCGCCGGCCGTCCCCGTCGACCCGCCGGCCGTCCCGGGCCGTCCTCCCGTCATCGAGGGCCACCTCCAGCACAACGCGGGGGCCTCATGGTGCCATCACGGGCGCATTCCGGCCATCGCCGGGCGTCCACACTGTGCCGGTGCACAACGGGGGCCGGTCCGGATTGCGCCGCGGCCCCGAAACAGAACGGCGCTCTGGACCCGTCCCCGGGACGCATGGTCATCTATGGGCCCGCTCCCTATTCGAGGACCCGTCCAATCAGAGGTTCATTATAGAGGCTCGTTCTAGAGGTCTGTTCTAGCCGAGACCCGCTAGGTCAGGGTCGTTCCCGCAGAGGAGGACCGGCATGGCCCCTGAATCCCCGCCCCCACGGATCCACGGACGTGCTCACGAACTCGGCGTCATCGGGACGCTGCTCGACCGGGCCCGCGACGGCCACGGCGGCGCGCTGGCGATCGTCGCGGACGCGGGCACCGGCCGGACCGCCCTGCTGGACGCGGCGGCGCGCCGGGCCGCACCCGACTTCCGGATACTCGGCACCACCGGCGTCCGGCGGGAGGCGGCCGTCCCCTACGCCGGGCTGCACCGCCTGCTGCGGCCGCTGGCCGGACTGATCGCGGAACTGCCCGCGGCGCACCGGAACGCGCTCGGCGCGGTCACCCGCGGCGGGCGCGGCGGCACGCCGTTCGTCCTGTACGCGGCCGTGTGCGAGCTGCTGAGCCGGGCCGCGGAACGCGAACCCGTGCTGTGCCGGGCCGACGACGTCCAGTGGCTGGACCCGGTCTCGCTGGAGGCGCTGGCCTTCGCGGCGCGGCGCGTCCAGCACGACCGGGTCGCGATGCTGTTCGCCGCCCGCGGCGGCCGCGGCGACCCCGACGGCCTCGCCGGCATCCGGCGGCTGCACCTCGCGCCCCTCGACGAGGACGCGAGCCGCCACGTCCTCCAGGACGCGCTCGGGGAGGCGATGGGCTGCGCGGTCCCGTACGCCGCGATCGGCGGCGACCTCGCCGAGGACATCATCGACCTCGCCTGCGGCCGCCCGCTGGCGATCCGCGATCTCGCCGCCGCGCTGACCCCCGGCCAGCTGTCCGGCACCGTGCCGCCGCCCCGCTCGCTCCCCGCGGGCAGCACGCTGCGCGCCCTGAACCGCCGGCGGTACCTGCGGCTTCCCCCGGGCGCGCGGCGGCTCGTCCTCATGGTGGTGGCGGACGAGTGGGTCAACGCCGCGACCGTGGCGCGGGCCACCCGGACCGCGGGCATCGGCCCGGCCGACCTCGACGCGGCCCGCGCGTCCGGCCTGCTGCGGTTCGAGGGCGACGCGGTGACGGTGCGCAACAGGCTCGTCCGGTCCTCGCTGTGGGCCGACGCGTCGCGGGAGGAGCGGCAGGGGGCGCACGCGCTGCTCGCCGAGGTCCTCGTGCAGGAATGGCAGGGGCCGGCGCGGCTCTGGCACCGCGCGGCCGTCACCGGAGAACCGGACGCGCGGATCGCGGCGGAACTCGCGGCGGCGGCGCGAGCCGCCCAGCAGGCCGGCCGGTACGCCGACTCGTGGCGGGTCTGGCAGCGCGCCGCCGCCCTCACCGGCGAGGACGGCGCGCGGACGGACCGGCTGCTGTCCGCGGCCGGCGACGCCTGGGCGAGCGGCCGGTCCCGGCGGGCCCGGTCGCTGCTGCGGCAGGTTCGCCAGGTCGCGTGCGCGGAGGCGTGCGCCGCGCACGCCGACGGGCTGCGCGGCGAGATCGAGGCGGCGGCCGGCTCCCCCGCCGCGGCCGTGCCCATGCTCAGGGACGCCGCCGAACGGCTCGCCCGGCACGACACCGAAGCGGCACTGGCCGCGCTGGCCTGGGCGGCCGAGGCCGCCGACGCGTCCGGCGACCACGGCGCCTACCTGGAGATCGCCGGACGCGCCGCGACGCTCCCCGGCGCCGGCCCCGCCGCCGCGCCGCGCTCCGCGCTGCTGTCCGCCCACCTCACCGGCACGGCCGCCGCGATCCGCGGCCGCTACGCGGAGGCCGCGGAGCGCCTCCGCCGCGCCGTGCTGCTCGGCGCGGAGGTCACCGACGCGGCCGCGCAGACGTGGGCGGCGCTGTCGGCGTTCGTGCTCGGGGACGGCGCGGCCACCCGCTCCCTCGCCGCCGCCGCCGTCGCGGCCGCGCGCCGGGCCGGGAACGCGCCCCTGGAGTCGTTCGCCCTGGTGGTCGCCGGACGCTGCGAGGCGCTCCTCGGGCATCCCCCGGCGCCGATCGCCGCCTGCCACGACGGGCTGCGCCTCGCCCGCGCCGCCCAGCTGCACGCGCACACCGCCGAGCAGCTCGCCACGCTCGCGCTCACGGCCGCCTTCAACGGCCAGGACACCACCGCGCACGGGCATCTCGACCGGCTCGCCGATCCCGCCGGAAGCGGCGGCCTGACCCGCGCCGCCGCCTTCGGCTCCTGGGCGCCCGCCGCCCTCGACCTCGCCGCCGACCGTCCCGCCGACGCGGCCGCGCGCCTCCGGCTGCCCGGCGCCGCCGGGCCTGCCCATCCGCCCGCGCGGCTGCTGGCCGTCCCGCACCTGGTCGAGGCGCTCGTGCACACCGGCCGGCGGGAGCAGGCCGCCGCGGCGTTCGAGCACTACCGGCGCTGGGCGGACGGGACGCCGCGCGCCCCGGGACGCGCCGCGCTCGCCCAGCGCTGCCTGGCGCTGCTCGCCGCCCGCGACTCCGAGGCCACGGAGCACTTCACCGAGGCGCTCCGCCTGCACGAGGCCGCCGGCGCCGTGTTCGACCTGGCCCGGACGGAACTGCTGTTCGGGCACCGGCTCCGGCGCGGCCGCCGGCCCCGCGCCGCCCGCGAGCACCTCCGCGCCGCCCTGCGCATCTTCGAGCGCTACGACGCCGTCCCGTGGGCCGAGCGGGCCCGCACGGAGCTGCGCGCCGCCGGCGAGACCATCGCCCCCGCCGCGCCCGAAACGGCCCCGCCGCCCAGCAGGGCCGGAACGGACGGCGGGGCCGCGCCTCGCACCGCGAACGGCTTCGGGGAGCTGACCGCCCAGCAGGCGCACATCGCCCGGCTGGCCGCCGAGGGGGCCACCAACCGCGAGATCGCGGCGCGCCTGCTGCTCAGCCCGCGGACCATCGACCACCATCTCCGCAACGTCTTCACCCGGCTGGGGATCCGCTCGCGCGTCGAACTGGCCAGGCTGATCCGCTGACCGCGGGGTACGGCCGCCCCCACGTCAGCGGGCGGGCTCGTACTCCTCGGTCTCCTCCTCCTCGACCTCGGGAGCGGCGTCCTTGCGGTCGTGCTCCTCCTCGTCCAGGGCGTCCTCGTGCGTCCGGACGACCTCGCTGTCGCGGATCTCGCCGCGCCAGCCCTCGATCTCGTCGGCGCGGGTCAGCGACTGGGTCATCACGAACCGGCGGAAGTGCTTGAGCTCCAGCCGGACACGGCGGCCCTGGGCGCGCCAGAGGTTGCCGGTCCGCTCGAAGAAGCCCTGCGGGTGGTACTCCAGGACCAGCAGGACGCGGGTCAGGTTCGGCGACAGCTTGTGGAAGCTGACCGTCCCGTCCACATGGCCCTTCTGGCCCTTGGACCGCCACACGATGTGCTCGTCCGGGACCTGCTCGACGATCGTCGACTCCCACGTCCGGCTGGACCAGAAGATCTTCGCCTTCCAGTTCAGCTTGGTCTCGTCGGCCTGGTCGACGCTGACGACCTTCTTCATGAAGGACGGGTAGTCCTGGAACTGCGTCCACTGGTCGTAGACGAGGCGGCGCGGGGCACCGATGTCGATGTGCTCGACGATGTTGGTGACCTTCACCTTCTTGCCGCCGCCGCCCTTGCCGCCGCCCTTCTTGCCGTCGTCCTCGCCGTCGTCCTTGCCGAGGCCCGGGACGGCACCGCCGACGGTGTCCTTGAGGCGGCCGAGCACGCCCTGGCCGTTCTTCTCGGACTGGTCCTCGGACTGCTCGGTGGCCTCGTCCTCGTCCCGGGACTTCTTGCTCTGGGCGTCCTTCTTCTCCGGCTTCTCCTCGCCGGCGGACTCCTGGTCGTCCTTGCGGCCGGTGAACGCCCGGCTCGCCGCGACGGCCGCGCCGGCGCCGAGCAGGACGCCGCCGGCCGTGCCGACGGCCCGCCCGCCGGGCAGGCTCTTGGCGATCCCTCCGCCACCGCCCGGCAGGCTCTTGGTGATGCCGCCCAGGACGGGCAGCTTCTTGCGGCGGCCGCCCGGCAGCAGCTTGGTGACGTTTCCGACGGGCAGTCCGCCCATCCTGCTTCCACGTTTCATGGTCTCGCTTCTCTCCCTAGGGGCTGGTGACGATCTCGCCGTCGCGGATCTCGCCGCGCCAGCCCTCGATCTCGTCGGGGCGGGTCAGCGACCGGGTCATCACGTGACGGCGGAAATGCTTGAGTTCAAGGCGTGCACGGCGGCCCTGGGCGCGCCAGAGGTTGCCGGTCCGCTCGAAAAGGCCGGCGGGGTGGTACTCCAGGACGAGCAGGACGCGGGTCAGGTTCGGTGCCAGCTCGTGGAAGGTGACAGACCCGTCCACGTGGCCCTTCTGGCCCTTGGACCGCCACACGATGTGCCGGTCGGGGACCTGCTCGGTGATCGTCGACTCCCACGTCCGGCTGGACCAGAAGACCTTGGCCTTCCAGCTCAGCTTCTCGTCGGACTTCTGGTCGACGCTCTCCACCTTCTTCATGAAGGTCGGCCACTCCTGGAAGAGCGTCCACTGGTCGTAGACGAGCCGGCGCGGAGCTCCCACGTCGATCTGTTCGACGATGTTCGTCGGCTTCCCCCTCCGCCCCCGCCCGAAGATGTTGGCGAGGGTCTCCTTCAGGGCCGTCCAGCCGAAGCTCAGCAGCGCCCGCACCGGGGACTTGCCCGCGGCGAGCGCCTTGGCTCCGGCCAGCGCGGCCTTGACGATCGGACCGCCCTGCTCGGCCTTGGCCGTGAGGTCCCGGACGGCGCGTTCCAGCCGCCGTTCGAGCCGCTGGACGGTCCCGCCCAGCACCCGCCGGCCCAGCCGCCCGGCCGACAGCACGGCCAGCGCACCGCCCGCACCGGCGGCCAGACCCGTCCGGAAGTTCATGTCCTGTTCCCACTTCGTTTGTCCGCTCGTGTACGGCGCCGCATTACCCGGTCAAGTGACGGCAAAACAGGCTGCAGGCCAGGACAAGGCCCGAATTCCCCGAATCGGCTGCCCCGGGTGACGCCGGTCACGGTTGACCTCAAGTGGGCTTGAGGTCCTAGCGTGGCCGGCGATCGACCGTTCGGCACGACGAGGGAGAAGCATGAGCACAGAAGGCCAGGTCAGCGTCATCGGCCTCGGGGACATGGGCTCGGCGATCGCCGGGATGTTCGTGGAGCGCGGCTACGCGACGACCGTCTGGAACCGGACCGCGAGCAAGACCGCCCCACTGGTCGACGCCGGCGCGACAGCCGCCGCCACGGCCGCGGAGGCGGTGGCGGCGAGCCCGCTCACCGTGCTCTGCCTGCTCGACGGCACGGCGGTCGAGGAGGTTTTGGAGAACCTCGGCGGCGCGGTCGCGGGCAAGGTGCTGGTGAACGTGACGAGTTGCTCCCCCGCCCAAGCACGGGCGAACGAACGCTGGGCGCACGAGCACGGGGCCGAGTACCTGGACGGCAAGATCATGGGAGATCCGCCGTACGTGGGGACGACGAACATCATGCTGCCGTTCAGCGGATCACACGACGTTTTCAAGGCACACGAGTCGACGCTGAGGGAACTGGGGCCCATCACCTACCACGGCGAGGACGCGGGTTTCGCCGCCGTGGAATTCCTGGCCCAGGTCGCGGTGTCCTACGAACTGCTCATCGGCTTCCTGCACACGCTGAAACTGGTCCAGGCTGAAGGGTTCGACGTGACGGAGTTCGCCGGGCGCTTCGCAGACTCCCTGACCGCCTACCCGCCATTGCTCACCACGATGGCGAATGCCGTGAAGAACGGTGACTACGAGCCCGACCTGGGGCCGCTCAACGTCCAGGCCGCCCTCATGGACGACATGATCAGCCACCGCGAATCCCGCGGCGTGGAGGCTCTCCGAATGCGCGAGGTGAAGAGGCTCATGGACGCCCGGATCGCCGAAGGCCACGGCGACCAGGGCTTTTCCAGCCTCTTCGAACTGCTGCCGGCTGTGCAGGGTCAGACGTCGTCGTAGCCGAGATGCTCTTCGGAGTACAGGCGCCAACCGTCGTCCTGCTTGACCAGGACGAAAGTGATGCGCTCAATACGTCGGCATCCCAGGCGTAGCTGGAACCTCGCGTGCGAGTTACGGCCGGTTTGCATAAGCGTGCATCCCTTGTCGCCGCTCGCGGAAGCCGCCGCTGCTCGCCTCGAACCGCGCCGCCCACTCGGTCCGCAGCAGGCATTCCTGCACGGCCGGGAGCCCTTCGGCGGCCATGGGTCCGAACTCCGGGCCTTGATCGTTTCTACGTCCGGAGCCCCGCGTGCGATGGGGCCATCGCGGCTCACGGCCGGGGTGCGAAGGCGCTGAGGAATGTGCCCACCGCGGATTCGGCGACGGCCTTGCGTTCGGGGCGGGGGATGCGGCGGGTGCCGAAGCGTGACCGCGCCTCCAGCGGCCCGGTCAGCAGTGCCGTGAGGTGTTCGGCTGCCAGCGCCGGGTCGGAGACTGCGATGTGGCCTTCCAAGGCCAGCCGGGCGAGCCGGTCGGCGAGCGCTTGGGCAACCGGTTCGGCGACGCCGACCTGCGTCAGGTCCAGCAGATCGGGAAACTGCGGAATCTCGGCGTACAGCAGGCGCCTCAGCGCCCAGGACTGGGGGTCGCAGTAGCAGTCGACGAGGCGGATCCCGACGTTGGTCAGCGTCGCGGGCAGGTCGTCACCCGCCTTGGCCAGCAATGCCACCGCGGCCAGGTTGCGGGCCAGCGCCCGCTCGGACAGTGCGGCGACGGTCTCGCGGAACAGGGTCTCCTTGTCGCCGAAGTGGTTGTAGACGGTGGCCTTGGCGACTCCCGCCTCCGCGGCGATCTGGTCGACACGGGCCTGCGGGTAGCCCTCGCGCGCGAACACGGTGAACGCGGCGTCCAGGATGTCCTTCCGCTTGTCGATGCGGCCCCTGTCCAGTTGTGGGCTCATGTTCTCAGCATACGGAGTCGTCCATCGAACCAGACTCTTGAGGCCAGCATGCTCCCTCGTCAACACTAGTCTACTAGGACTGTTCGATTAGACTCATGAGTCTACTTAGGAGGATCATTGAGGACCATCGTGATCACCGGGGGCACTGACGGCATCGGCAAGGGACTCGGCCTTCACTACCTGGGCCGCGGCGCCCGGGTGATCGTCGTCGGCAGCAACCCGGACAAGGGCCGCCGGTTCCTGGAGGAGGCCCGGGCCATCGGCTCGGGCGAGCGCGCCGCATACGTGCAGGCCGATCTGAGCCTGGTGGCCGAGAACCGGCGGGTCGTCGCCGAAATCGCGCAGCGCCACCCGGTCGTGGACGCCCTGGTGCTGGCCGCGCGCTATTACCGCTCGACCCGCCGCGAGACCGCCGAGGGCATCGAGCACAATTTCGCGCTCTTCTACCTCAGCCGGTACCTGTTGGGCCACGGCCTGGCCGACCGGCTGGAGGCGGCGGAACGGCCGGTGATCCTCAACCTGGCCGGGCCGGGCGGTGACCTGTCGGCGATGAACTGGGACGACCTCCAGTTCACTCGTGACTACCGACCGGACCGGGTCATGGCGCAATGCGGCAAACTCAGCGACCTGGCCGCCGTCGAGTTCACCGCCGTACACCCCGGCACCCAGATCCGTTACGTCCTGGCGCATCCCGGCCTGACCGCCACGGGATTCACCGGTGACTACAACGAGGCCGACGCTGCACTGGTCGCCGGAATGCACGACCGCGGCCAGCCGGTCGACGCCGCCGTTGACATGCTGCGACGCCACCTCGACGACCCCGACCCGGAACCGCTGAGCGCCTACATGCAGCACACGAAGGTCGACGTGCACGGCGCGCCCTTCGACCCCGCCGCCGCGCGACGGTTGGCGGACATCACCCGGGCCATGCTCCCCGGGAGCGGCCAGCCGGCGACCTGAGCAGGAGGCACACCTCGCCGCGTCCGGCGCATGACACGCCACCGCTCATCTCACTTCGGAACAGGCGTTAGCCCTCCACCAGCTTCGCCAGATTGTCGAGCGCCATCCGCATACCGAGTTCGTTGTCGGACGGGGAGACGCTGTCGGGCATTCCGTCCTGCACCATGGTGATCTCCGTCCCCCCGTCCGCCTCGGCGAGCGTGGTGGTCATCGTCACCTCACCCCGCAGTTCCGGGGCACCCGTCTCGAACTCGAACACCTCGACGACCTGCTCGTTGGTCACCAGCTTCACGAAATGGCCGTGATAGGTATCGGTGTGCGCCGACGACTTCCCGACTTCGTCCTGCGAGTCATAGGTGAGCGAGACCCGGAAGAAGCCGCCTTCACGAGCATCGAACTCGTGCACGTGTGCGCTCATGTTCCCCGGCACCCGCCACCTCCCGATCGCGTCCGCGTCCAGAAGCGCCCGGTAGACAACCGAAGCCTCGGCCTTCACGAAACGGGACACCCGCGTCGAGTACATGAACCGACCCTAGCCCGAGAAGAAGCGGCGCACCCGCTCCTCCGCCTCGGGTTCGGCCACGGCGAGCAGGTCCAACGCCCCGTCAATGGACGCCACCGAAACGCGAACGTGCCCACTGACCCGCCAGCCACCGTCGTCGCCCCGCGTGATCGACCATTCCGGAAAGATCCGCTGAAGGAACAGCAGCAGAACCTCCTCGTTCACACGGACACCGGCTCGATCTCGGCCCAGACGACCTTCCCGCCCTCGCTCAGCGGGCGAGTCCCCCACCGCCGAACCAGCGCCTCCATGAGAAGCAACCCCCGGCCGCTTTCAGCCGCGTCGCCAACCGACCGGACCACGGGCACCGCATCCGACCGGTCCCAGGTCTCGACGACGGCACCCCCGTCCTCCCGCCGGTAGGCCCGCACGACCACCATCTCCCCTTCGGACGACCCGTGGGTGATCGCGTTCGTTGCCAGCTCACTGACGACCGTCCGGGCGACGTAGTCCTCCAACCCCCACGCCCCGAATACCAGCCCCACGAACTCCCGGACCCGCCTGATCTCCCCTGCCTCCGCTTTGATCACCATCGTCGCCGGTTCGGCCACCTTGCCCACCTCACAGATTGTTCTGATGTAGTGACACAGTGCGCCCGCTGGCCTATCGTTGTCGCCAGCCCGTGCAACACCTGAAAATTTGGCGATCTTGCAAGCCCAGAGGACATGACGAATCAACCCCCCGATCCGCGGTCGAGCATGTGGGCATGGACGGCCCACCACCTGCGTTTTCAGCGCATAGAGCGCGGACTCACCGGCGATGCCGTCGCCAAGATTCTCAACTGTTCACGATCCACGATTTCCAGACTCGAGAGTGGCGAGTCCCGGCTGACCGACAAACAGGCAGTCAAGCTGGACAAAGTATGGAGAACGGGTGGTTTCTTCACCTACGCCCTGTGGTATGCGCGACTCGCCCCCGACCCGCAGTGGCTATCGAGCTACACCGAGTTCGAGGCACGCGCATCGCTCATCCAGATGTTCAGCGGCCAACTCATCCCGGTCCTTTGCCAGACTCCCGAGTACGCACGCGCACTCCTGCTGGCCGGACGCAACGCGGACGTTGAGGGTGATCTCGCGAAACGCCTTGCGCGCCAGAAGATCCTCTCTCGACATGAACCACCGGAATTGTGGATCCTCATGACGGAAAACGTGCTGACGTGGCCCGTTGGGGGCACGGAAACCATGCTCGGCCAGTTGACCTACCTGAAAGAGCTGGCTGAACGACCCAACGTAGTCCTGCGCATCGTGCCCCGAGGCTCAGGGGAGTCCGAGGCGCTAGACGGCTCTTTCAAGGTCATCACAGTGCGAGAAGGTGAAATAGGGTACATAGAGGCCCCCACCGGCGGACGCCTCGTGATGGACGCGGACGGCGCGCGCGCCCTCCGCCGACGCTTCGAGCGTATCGGGGCAAAGGCCGCACCCGTAGACTCCACGGCAGGATTCATCGAGCGAGCGATGGAGGCTTTGAGTGAGCACTCCGGTATGGCGTAAGTCCAGCCGTTCCGCTGAAGGAACGTCCGGCCAGTGTGTGGAGATCGCAGCGTTTCCCGGTCTTGTGGGCGTCCGCGACAGCAAGGACCCCGACGGCCCCAAGCTCCTGCTCACCCCCGACGCCTTCCGCGCCATCCTCAACGACCTCAAGCACTGAGCCAGGTAGGGACCAAGGTGGACCTGATCAAGTGGCGGAAGGCACGGCGAAGCAGTGACCAAGGGGACGCGTGTGTGGAGGTGGCACGGTTCCCCGAAGTAGTGGGCGTCCGGGACAGCAAGGACCCCGACGGCCCCAAACTCCTGCTCACCCCTGACGCCTTCCGCACCGTCCTCAACGACCTCAAGCACTGAGCCAGGCTTCGCGACTACGGCTCACTGCGCCGGGGCACCTGGCCGCCGTCGAAGCCGACCAGGGCACCGTCCGGGTCGAACAGCGCCGCATACCTGCGGGCGTCTCGCCGGTTCCAGGCGAGGAGCAACTCTTCGTACAGCGCGGACACCGCCGCTTCGGCGGGCTGCGCATGTTCGGTCGTCTCTGGCATGCGTTTCAGCATCGCAGCCGACCGGGGCGATCTACCTGGGTTCATGAGAAGGGGCCGTCCGGCCTGTGACATCGCGACGTCAGGGTGGCGCCGCGGCCATGTGCGTGACGGGCCGTGACCCCCTAGAGTCCGGTGGCCGAGCTTGACGACAGACGAGAAAGGGGGCGGTATGTCCAATCCCTCGGCCGCGGCGGGCCGGACTGGGAAGCGGCGGAGCGCGGCGCGAGCGGCGGTGATCTGGGGAGTGACCGGTCTCGTGTCATACGGGCTCACGCTCACCTTGATCAGTGACACCTTCTTCTGGTTCGCGATCCCGGGTGTGCTCGGGCTCCTCACCGTCGTGATCATCGCGACGCATGCGGTGCTGAACCGGTCACCCGGAAACGACGATCTCAGGGTGCTGATGAAGCGCTACGCCGCGATCGTCCTGGTCTCGGCCGTGCTGGTGGCCGTGCCGTTGGTGGTGGACGTCCGCTACGCCTACCCGCTCATGGGCGTGGGGATGATGGCCTTCCTCGTCGCCGGAAAAACTCTGGTCGAGCAGAGGCGCCGCCCCCAGGCGTAAGGGGCCCGATGCCGGCGGCCCACGCGTTGGCGGGACTTCGACTGTTCACCGGGAGCCGTCCTGCCGCGTGGCGTGCGTCGGCTGGTCGGCGAGCAGTTCGGTTGTCGCGTCTGCGAGCCGTCGTGCAGCCGAAGGGGAGAGGGTCTCCAGGTCCAGCGACACCGGCTTCCCGCGGTCTACGGCCGTCAACGGCACGGCAGGGGGCGAATCGATGAACTCGTGAACGGGCGCGATCGCCTTCTCGACAGGCCGGGCGGCGACCCGGGCGATGGTCTTGATCAGCGCGCGGGTCAACGGGTTCATCCGTTCCATCGCGGAGTCGCCACTGCGGGTGAACCCGGGGTGGTACAGGACGTACGGGACCCGCCGGCCGAACCGCTCCGCCATCGCGACCCCCAGCAGGTCGTTCGCGCGGCCGGCCTGGAGCTGTGCGGTGATGGTGCGGTACCGGTTCTGCAACTGGAGGTCGTCCCAGTGGATCCGCCCGGAAGTGAGCCCGACACCGGCGATGTTGACGATCACCGGGTTCGAGCCCGCGGCCAAGGCGGACCGGAGCCCGTGACCCAGGAGGTAGCGGCTCAGGTAATAGAGCGCGAAGGTCGACTCCAGGCCGTCGCTTGTCTCGGTCCGCTCCGGAAACTGGCGGTTCGCCGCGAGTACCAGTGCATCGATGCTCTTGTACTCGGCCGTGACGTGCTCGATCACCTCCTGGTTTCCGGCGATCGTGCTCAGGTCCGCGGCCAGGAACCCGATCCGGTCCCCCAGTCCCGAATCCTCGGCTTCGGCGATCAACCGCTCGCCCTTTGCCGGGTTGCTGCCGACGGCCAGGACCCGGTCGCCTCGCGCCGCCCGACCCAGGACGAGGGCCCGGCCCATGCCGTCGGTCCCGCCCGTGACGATGACCGTCCCGACTCCGGGTCCGGCATCGGTGCCGGTGTCCTTGCGCTGCTGGTCGGCCATCGATCCCCCCGGTTACTTTTGGTATGCACCTCATCATCAGTGAGCGCCTGCGATCGCGGAAGAAGGCAGTTCGATGTCAGCAAGGAACACCGATGTGCCTGCCCTGCTCGACACACGGCTGCCGACCCCGGTGCCGGGCGATGAGCACGAGCAGTGCCCGGTCACCGACGTGCTCCGCAGAATCGGCGACAAATGGACGGTGCTGGTGGTGGTACTGCTCGGGCAACGGCCCCATCGGTTCAACGAACTCCACCGCGGCATCGAAGCCATCAGCCAACGCATGCTCACCCGCACGCTGCGCGGCCTTGAGGAGGACGGGCTGGTTCACCGAGAGGTCTTCGCGACCAACCCGCCCAGCGTGGAGTACAGCCTCACGCCGCTCGGCAGGTCTCTGCTGAAGCCGCTCTCGGTCCTGGCCGAGTGGGCCGTCGAGAATCAGCCCGCCATCGCCGAGAGCAGGCGCGTCAGCAACCTTCTGTCCGGCAGCACCTAGGCTCTGCACAGGCGCGTGCGGGCGGCCGCGGCTCAGGGGGTGATGATGAGCTTGCCGCGGGTGTGGGTGGTGCGGCTGGCGTCGAAGGCGTCGCCCACCCGGTCCAGGGAGAACGTTTCGGCCACGTCGACCTTGAGGGCGCCGCGGTCGGCCAGGGCGGCCAGGTCGGCGAGCTTGGCTCCGTCCGGGCGGACCCAGATCCAGTGGCCGCCGTGCTTCTCCACCTCGTTGTCGGCGACGGAGACGTGGCGTCCATCCGGTCGCAGGACCGCGAGCGTCGTGTCGAGCTGGCCGCCGGCGAAGTCGGCCACCGCGGAGACGCCGCCGGGCGCCAGCTCCCCGACGCGGTCGGCCAGGCCCTCGCCGTAGGCCACCGGCTCGGCGCCGAGTTCGCGCAGGTAGCCGTGGTTCTTCTCGGAGGCCGTGCCGATGACGCGGGCGCCCCGCTCGCGTGCGATCTGGACGGCGAGGCCCCCGACGCCGCCGGACGCCGCGTGGATGAGCAGGACGTCGTCGGGACCGATCTCCAGGCGGTCCAGGGCGCGCTGCGCGGTCATTCCGGCGAGCGGGAGGCCGCCCGCCTGGTTCCAGTCGAGCGCGGCGGGCTTGTTCGCCACGTGGTCCGCCGCCACGGCGACGTACTCCGCGAACGTTCCCGCGCCGACGGCGTCCTTGCGGGCATAGGACATGACCTCGTCGCCCGGCGCGAACTCCGGTGTGTCCGGTCCGAGCGCCCGTACCACTCCGGCGACGTCCCAGCCGGGGATGACGGGGAACACCGCGTCCATCATCCCGTCCAGGCCACCGGCCATGACCTTCCAGTCGACGGGGTTGACCCCGGCGGCGCGCACCTCGATCAGCACCTGGCCGGGGCCGACCTTGGGCTCGGAGACGTCACTGACCTTCAGTCGCGAGTTGTCCGGGGCGAATGAGTCATAGATGGCGGCGCGCATGCCCTCACCCTGCCACCGCACCCACCGCCTAAACCCCGGACCGGTCTCAGGCGAGAAGCGTTCGCAGCAGGGCGCGCAGGGAGTCCTGCTGGCCATCGTCGAGCGCGGCCAGCGGTGAGTGGGCGCTGAGCTGTTCGAGTGCCTTGGCGCGGTACTCCTCGCCGGAAGGGGTGAGGACGATCTGCTTGGCGCGCCGGTCCGTGGGGTGGGGGCGCCGCTCGACGAGCCCGTGGTCCTCCAGCCGGTCGACGACGAACGTCGCGTTCGATGCCTCGCACACCATCCGGGTGGCCAGTTCCCGCGCCGTGATCGGCTCGGTCAGCTCCCGGAGCGCGACGACCTGCGTCGCGGTGATGCCCAGGTTGTCGGCGACATGGCGGACGTGGACGTCGAGCCGCTGGGCGAACCGGTGGACGAGCCTGCACACGTCGCGCTCCATCTGGACGTCCGCCGGCTGCGCGTCCGCGGCATGCCCGGACTGCTTCGTCATGGCCCGAGTGTAGCCGCGTCACTTCGAGTCATGATAGTTCTAACTCGCATCATACAAACTCGAAGCAATTGGAGAGCCGCAGCGTGCCGCGTCCCGTCCTGTCCCTCATGCTCGTCGTGTTCGGCCTGACCACCGGCGAGTTCGTGATCGCCGGCATCCTGCCGGAGGTCTCCGCCGACCTGGCGGTGTCGATCCCCGCCGCCGGCCGGCTGGTGACCGCCTACGCGCTGGGAATGATCATCGGCGCCCCGCTGGTCACCACCGTCACCGCGCGGGTGCCCCGCAGGCCGCTCATCACCGGCCTCATCACCGTGTCCGTGCTCGGAAACCTGGCGTCGGCCCTGGCCCCCGGCTACGGCGTCCTGCTGGCATCGCGGTTCGCCGCCGGGCTCGTCGTGGCCACCTTCTTCGCCATCGCCATCGCGACATCGGTCTCGATGGCCCCGGCGGGCAGGGAGGCGTCCACCGTGGCGAAGGTCGCACTGGGGATGAACCTGGGCATCGTGCTCGGCACCCCCATCGGGACGTTCGTCGGCCAGCACCTCGGCTGGCGATCGACCTTCGCCGCGATCGCCGCGTTCACCGTCATGGCCCTCGCGCTCGTGCTGCGGTACGTCCCCGCCGGTCCCCCGGCCGCGACGGGATCGGTACGCGGCGAACTGCGGGTGTTCGCAGGGCGGGACGTCCAGCTCGCGATCGCCCTCACCGCCGTGGGCAACGTGGGGGTCGTCACCGTGTTCACCTACATCGCGCCCCTGCTCACGGACGTCAGCGGATTCACCGAGGACGCCGTCCCTGTGCTGCTGCTCGTGTACGGCGCCGGTGCGGTCATCGGGAACCTCCTCGGCGGCCGGCTGGCGGACAGGGCCCTCATGCCGTCCCTGACCGGGCTGCTGGCCGCGCTCGCCGTCGTTCTCGGCCTGTTCTGGGCGGCCGCCGAGTCCCGGGCTCTCACCGCGACGTTCACGTTCGCGATCGGCGCGCTGGCGTTCGCGATCATCCCGGGCATGCAGACTCGCGTGCTGGCCACGGCCGGTGCCGCTCCGACGCTGGCCGTGGCCGTCAACGCCGCGGGCTTCCAAGTCGCCGCCGCGTTCGCCGGCTGGCTGGGCGGCCGGGTGATCGCCGACGGGCCGGGACTGCGGTCGCTCCCGCTCACCGGCGCGCTCCTGACCGCCGCCGGCCTGGCCATCGCCGTGCACAGCCTGCGCCGGGACCGCCGTCCGGCCAAAACGCGTAGCCAATCTCCTACGCTTGACATGTAGGGAATAGCCTACCTATTGTCGGTCGCATGAACATCACACATGTGCGGATGGTGACCGTGCCGGTCTCCGATCAGGACGCCGCCAAGAGCTTCTACGCCGGCGACCTCGGGTTCGAGGTCGTGACGGACCAGTCGATGGGGCCGATCCGCTGGCTCCAGGTCGCCCCCAAGGGCGCGGACACGAACGTGGTTCTCGCGGACCACATGCCCGGCATGACGCCGGGCAGCGTCCAAGGGCTGATGCTGGAGACGTCCGACCTGGACGCCGACTGCGCGCAACTGCGCCGCGCCGGGGTGGACGTCGACGGGCCGCAGGATCTCCCGTGGGGACGCCAGGCCACGTTCACCGACCCGGACGGCAACGGCATCGTCCTGGCCGAGCGCTGACATGGGCGACGGCGTGGACACGGGCGGTGCCGGAGACATGGGCGGTGGCGGAGACATGGGCGGTGCCGGGGACGTGTTCGCCGCGCTGGCGAGCCCCGTCCGGCGGGAGCTGACGGCGCTGCTGCTCGACGGGCCGAAGCCGGTGAACGACCTGGCGTCCCAGTTCGCGATGAGCCGCCCGAGCGTCTCCGAGCATCTGAAGGTGCTGCGGGACGCCGGGCTGGTCAGCGAGCGGCGCAGCGGCCGGCAGCGGCTCTACCGGCTGGAGGCGGCGCCGCTGCGGGAGCTGTCGGAGTGGCTCGGCCCCTACGAGCGGTTCTGGCGGGAGCGGCTGTCCGACCTGCGCGAATTGCTGGACGAGGAGGACGGCGGATGACCCCGTCGCGGGACATGGGCGAGGAGCGCGCGTCGATCGAGGTCGACGAGTTCCTGCCGCATCCGCCCGCCAAAGTGTGGCGGGCGCTGACCGAGCCGGAGCTGCTGGGCCGGTGGCTGATGCCGAACGACTTCAAGCCCGTCGTCGGCCACCGCTTCACGTTCGCGTCGAAGCCGATCCCGAACGTCGATTTCGACGGGACGGTGGTCTGCCGGGTCCTCGCCATCGAGGAGGAGCGGCTGCTGCGGATCAGCTGGGGCGGCGGCGGGCTCGACACGACGGTGACCTGGCGGCTCGTCCCCGAAGGGCGGGGCACGCGCCTGTTCATCGAGCACGCCGGGTTCGACCTGGGCGACCCCGTCAACGCGTTCGCGTTCCGCGGGATGGGGAGCGGATGGCGCTCCGGCGTCATCCGCTCCCTCCGCGCGGCCCTGGCCGAGATCGGGTGAGCGCTCAGCCGACGGGCTCCAGGGGCGGCTCGCCGGGCTGGTCGGCGAACTGCGTGCGGTAGAGCTCGGCGTACCGGCCGCCGGCGGCCAGGAGTTCCTCGTGGGTTCCGCGTTCGGCGATGCGGCCGTCCTCCACGACGAGGATCAGGTCGGCGGCCCGGATGGTGCTGAGCCGGTGGGCGATGACGACGGCGGTCCGGCCGTCGAGGGCCTCGGCGAGGGCCTCCTGGACCGCCGCCTCGGACGTCGAGTCGAGGTGGGCGGTGGCCTCGTCCAGGATGACGACGCGCTGGCGGGCCAGCAGGAGGCGCGCGATGGTGAGGCGCTGGCGCTCCCCGCCGGACAGGCGGTAGCCGCGCTCGCCGACGACGGTGTCGAGCCCGTCCGGCAGGCCCCTGATGAGGGTGTCGAGGCGGGCGCGGCGCAGGACGTCCCACAGGTCGTCCTCGGTGGCCTCCGGCCGGGCGAGCAGGAGGTTGTCGCGGATCGACTCGTGGAACAGGTGGCCGTCCTGCGTGACCATGCCGAGCGTGTCGCGGATGCCCTGGAAGGTCAGGTCGCGGACGTCGGCGCCGCCCAGGCGGACCGCGCCGGAGTCGACGTCGTACAGGCGCGGGACGAGCTGGGCGATCGTGGACTTCCCCGCGCCGGACGAGCCGACCAGCGCCACCGTCTGGCCGGGCTCGGCGCGGAACGACACCTCGTGCAGGACCTCCACGCCGCCGCGGGTGTCGAGGGTGGCGACCTCCTCCAGGGACGCCAGGGAGACCTTGTCGGCGGACGGGTAGGCGAAGCGGACGCGGTCGAACTCGACGGAGATGGGACCGTCGGGGACGGCGCGGGCCTCCGGCCGCTCCGCGACGAGCGGCTTGAGGTCGAGGACCTCGAAGACGCGCTCGAAGCTGACGAGGGCGCTCATCACCTCGACGCGGGCGCTGGCGAGGGCGGTCAGCGGCGCGTAGAGGCGGGTGAGGAGCAGCGCGAGGGCGACGACCGCGCCGGCGTCGAGGTCGCCGTGCAGGGAGAAGTAGCCGCCGAGGCCGTAGACGAGCGCGAGCGCCAGGGCGGAGACCATGGTGAGCGCTGTGATGAAGACGTGCTGCACCATCGCGGTGCGGACGCCGATGTCGCGGACGCGGCGGGCGCGGGCGGCGAACTCGGCGGACTCGCGCGCCGGGCGGCCGAACAGCTTCACCAGCGTCGCCCCCGGCGCCGAGAAGCGCTCGGTCATCTGGGTGCTCATCGCGGCGTCGTGCGCGGCGGCCTCGCGTTCGAGCCGCGCCAGGCGGCTGCCCATGCGGCGGGCCGGGAGGACGAACACGGGCAGCAGCACCAGCGCCAGCAGGGTGATCTGCCACGACAGGCGGACCATCACGGCGAACGTGAGCAGGACCATCACCAGGTTGCTGACGACGCCGGAGAGCGTGTCGCTGAAGGCGCGCTGGGCGCCGATGACGTCGTTGTTGAGGCGGCTGACCAGGGCGCCGGTGCGGGTGCGGGTGAAGAAGGCCACCGGCATGCGCTGGACGTGGTCGAACACCGCCGTGCGCAGGTCGAGGATCAGGCCCTCGCCGATGCGGGCCGACAGCCACCGGTTGGCGAGGCCGAGGCCGCCCTCGGCCAGCGCGAGGAACGCGATCAGGACGGCGAGCCAGACGACCGTGGACGGCGCCGCCTGCTCGACGATGGCGTTGACGACCTGCCCGGCCAGCACGGGCGTCGCGACCGCGAGGACGGCCATCACCACGCTGATCCCGAGGAACACGGCCAGCGGCCGCCGGTGCGGGCGGGCGAACCGGCCGATGCGGCGCAGCGTCGCCTTCGAGAAGGGTCTGCTGTCGCGTGCGTTCATCGCGTGGTGCAACGACATCCACGCGGTGACTTCCATGTCCATGACGAACCCCGTGCTCGGTAGGCGATGATCGTTATCTGGAAGAGAGCATGCGGCCTCAACGAAGGTTGAGGTCAAGTCGCCGCCTGTGCCCAGGGTCGCGCGGGGGTACGACATTTTCGAAGGGAAACGGCACGTGGACATCGGCAGGCTCCGGACCGACACCCCCGGCTGCGCGAAAGTGGCCCATCTCAACAACGCCGGCGCCGCGCTGCCGCCGCGTCCCGTGATCGACGCCGTCGCGGAGCACTTCACGCTGGAGAGCACGATCGGCGGGTACGAGGCCGCGGAGGCCAACGCCGCCGCCGTCGAGCACTTCTATGCCGCGACGGCCGCGCTGATCGGTGCGCGCCCGGACGAGATCGCCTACGTGGAGAACGCCACCCGGGCCTGGGACATGGCGTTCTACGCGGTCCCCTTCGCCGAGGGCGACCGCATCCTCACGACCACGAGTGAGTACTCCAGCAACGCGATCGCCTACCAGCAGGTGGCCGCGGCCAGGAACCTGAGCGTTCAGGTCCTCCCGGACGAGGCCGACGGGACCCTCTCACTGGACGCGCTGGCGGCCGAACTCGGCCGGGGCGGCGTGCGGCTCGTGTCGCTGAACCACGTCCCCACGCACAACGGGCTCGTCAACCCGGTCGCCGACGTCGGGCGGCTGTGCCGGGAACACGGCGTCCTCTTCCTGCTGGACGCGTGCCAGTCGGTCGGCCAGCTCGCCGTGGACGTCGACGAGATCGGCTGCGACATGCTGTCGGCCACCGGCCGCAAGTTCCTGCGCGGCCCGCGCGGGACCGGATTCCTGTACGTGCGGCGGGAGGTCGTCCCCGTCCTGGAGCCGCCGTTCCTCGACCTGCGGGCCGCCGACTGGAAGGCCCCTGACGGCTACGAGACGCGGGACGACGCGCGCCGCTTCGAGACGTGGGAGCGGTACGTCGCCGGGCAGATCGGGCTGGGCGTCGCCGCCGACTACGCGGCCGGCCTGGGGATCGCGGAGATCGAGGAACGCGTGACCGGGCTCGCGGCCGGGCTGCGCGACGCGCTCACCGAACGGCCCGGGACGACCGTCCTCGACAAGGGCGCCCGCCCGTCCGGCATCGTCACGTTCACCGTGGACGGCCACGACCCTGGTGAGATCAAGGACGCCGCCAGGGAAGTGGACGTCAACGTCAACGTCGCGAACCCGGCCTCACACGGATACGACCCGCACGCCGCTCCGGCGGCCGTGCGGGCCTCCGTTCACTACTACAACACCGAAGAGGAACTGGACCGCCTGCTGTCGGTCCTTCCCTGACGGGGACGGGCGCGCCCGGCGGCCGGGGATGGAGATCGACGGGAGCCTCCGGACGCGCCCTGGCTCGAAGGTTCTGCGGATCGGGTGCCGGGGCGGATCAGGTGCTCGGAAGGGTCAGGTGTTCGGGCGGGCGGCGCTGATGTCGGCGAGCGCGGAGACCTCGTCCTTCTCCATCGCCAGGTCGCCGATCGTCACGATGCCCACCGGCCGGCCGTCCTCGATCACCGGCAGCCGGCGCACGGCCCGCTCCCGCATGATCTGGGCGGCCTTGTCCAGCGAGTCGTCCGGCCCGACGGTCGCGGTCGCGGTGCTGGCGATCCCGCCGATCTTCTGCTGCTTCGGGTCACCGCCGGCGGCGAGCCCGCGGATCACCAGGTCGCGGTCGGTGACGAGCCCCATGAGGTCGTCCCCGTCGGCCACGAGCACGGCGCCGATGTCCTCGTCGCGCATCGCGCGGGCCACGGTCACGATGTCCAGCTCCGGGGACACCGACGTCGGGGAACCGGTCATGATGTCGCGGATCTTCGTTGCCATCATCACTCCTTGAGCCTCGTCCGTTCGTCTTTCGGGCCCGGGATGAGTCGGCACCTACCCGGCAGAAGCGGCCTCACTCATGGCTCACTCCCGGAACGGCGCGAACAACCGCTCGGCGGCCTCCGCGTCCCAGGCGAGCCGGTTCGGGTCCGCCGGCGCCGGCCGGACGGGAGCGGTCCTGAACTCCACGTCACCCGCCCCCGTCCCCGCGAAGGTGTCCGCGAGGGCCTTAAGGGTGCCGACGTTCAGCCGGGGCACGGTCTCGACCGACACAGCCGCGGCGGCGAGGAACCGGCCGAAGAGCAGGGGGTTATCGCTCTGCAGCGCCTTCATCCGCCGCACCAGTGCGGCCATGAACATCTGCTGGCGCTCGATGCGGCCCCGGTCCGAGCCGTCCCCGAGCCCGCGGCGGGCACGGACGTACGCGAGGGCCTGGCGGCCGTCCAGCGTCTGGGTACCGGCGGACAGCCGCAGGCGGGCCGCCGGGTCGGCGACGGGCGCGGGCAGCGTCATCTCGACGCCGCCGAGAGCGTCCACCATCCGCCGGAACCCGTCGAACCCGAGCACCGCGGTCTGGTCGATCCGGACCCGGGTCAGCGACTCCACGGTCCGCAGCGTGCACGCGGCGCCCCCCCGCGTGAACGCCGAGTTGATCAGCCCGGGGCGGGCCGGGGCGTCCTTCCCGCCCGGGTTCGCGCAGCCGGGGAGCGTCACCAGCAGATCGCGGGGGATGCTCACCACCTGGACGTTCTTCCGGTCGGCCGGCACGTGCACGAGCATCAGGGTGTCCGCGCGCGGCGGGTACCCGTCGCGCCGCGCGTCCGAGCCGATGACGAGCACGTTGAGGGGCCCGGCCGGCGCCGGTGGGGTCGTGTCCGCCGCCGGTTTCTGGTGCCGGTCGTGAAGCGTCAGCATCGGAAGGAGGATGGCCGCGGCCGTCACCGCCGCCACCGCGCCGAGCAGCGGCCAGCGCACCCGGCCGCCCCGCCCCCGCTGCCGCGACGCGTGGAGCAGCCGCCCGCGCTGCCGGGCGAGCGAGGCCGGCGGCTCGTGCTCCAGCTCGCGGCCCAGGTCGCGGACCAGTTCGAGATCGTCCATGGTCATGCCTCCTCGCGCGTCGGGTCGGTGCCGCCGAGCGCCTCGCGCACCTTGCGCCGGGCCCGGTTCAGCCGGGAGCGGACGGTGCCGACGGGGATGCCGAGCGCCCGCGCCACTTCGTCGTAGGTCAGGTCGCCCCACGCGACGAGCAGCAGGACGTCGAGGTCCCTCCGCGGGAGCCTCGCCAGCGCCTCGGCCAGCACCGGACGCGACGCCGACGCGGTCACCCCCGCCGCCACCCGGTCGGCCGGTCCCTCGACCGGCCCGTCCACCGGGCTCCTGCGCAGCGCCCGGTAGCGCACGGCCTCCGTCCGGTGGTGCCGCGCGACGAGCTTCGTCGCGATGCCGAACAGCCACGGCCGCGCGTCGCGCTGCGCGAGGTCGTACCGGTGCCGTCTGCTGAAGGCGGCGAGGAACGTCTCGCCCACGATGTCCTCCGCGGCCTCCGGTCCGAGCCTGCGGGAGACGTACCGGAAGAGCATCGCGGAGTAGCGGTCGAACAGCGCGGCGAACGCCTCAGGGTCGGCGAGCGAACTCCTGATGAGATCGGCGTCGTGCTCCTGCGCCGTGGGGGGAACGGTCATCGCGGCCACCATGGCATGCGCACCGAGCCTTCCCGTGTGGGGATGTTGTCGGCGATGTCTCTCCACAACGCCCCGTACGGGTTCACGCCGGGCTCGCGACACCTGCTCCGCTATCACGGATCCGCGCGAACCTTCTCGATAAACTGCGCATCCTTCACTATGACGGGGCTGTCGGGGGAGACCGCTCCAGCTGCCTGGTGGTACCAGCCGAGGAGGGGCCTGCCGTGGACGACGCCAAGCGGGAGCGGGAGCCGTCGGCGTCCGGCGACGGGGACGGGCGCGAGTCCGCCCGCACCGCCACCACCGAGTTCCGCCTCCCGCCGAAGGTCGATCTGACGCGGCCGGACATCCCCGTCCGGCGCCCCGCCGAGGCGGAGGAAGAAGCGTCCGAAGAGCCCGCGGAGGACGAGACCGCCCCCGAAGCGGCCGCCACCGAAGCGGACACCGAGGCCGAAGGGCCCGAGACCGGAGAGACCCGGCCCGCAGAATCCGAGGCCGCTCCCCAGCACGGCTCCGCCGACACGGCAGCGCCGCCCGC
>NZ_SMLC01000001.1 GCF_004349245.1 Actinomadura sp. 6K520
TTGGCCTGCTAGGGCTTCAAGCCACCTGGCGCAGACTCAGACCAGCGGCTTGACGAACCGCCGGATGCGGGCCCGCATGTCCGGTGGTGTGAGAGGAGGGCCGGGCGACCCGGCCCTCCTACTCGATCCCGTGTCGCGTGCCCGTGTCGCGTGCCCGTGTCGCGTGCCGGTGCCCGGCACCCGCCGCCCGGCGGACGCGGAACGTTCCGCGGGATCACGAAGTTCCGATGATCTTGTCACGATTGCGTATCCAGTCATCTCGGCCCTTGCCGTCATAAGGGACGAAGTGCCAACAATCTCCACGCAATCGGCATCCGCTACGCATCGGCGTGGCTCCCCCCGGCCCCGATGGCGGGGCGCCCGGAGCCGCCGATGGGAGAGGGTCAAATGAAAAGGATCGTTCTCGTCGCGACCGCCTTGGTCACGACGGTCGGCGGCACCGGCGCCGTCGTCCCCGCGAGCGCGGACACCGGTCCGTCCGGGGCCGCCGCCGCGGTGGCGGCCCAGGGCATCGACTGGGGCGAATGCGAGGTCAGTGGCCCCAATGACCCGATGAACAACGCGCAGTGCGCCCAGGTCGAGGTGCCTCTCGACTACAGCAGGCCCGAGGGGCGCAAGATCTCGATCGCGGTGTCGCGCTTCCGGCACACCGACGAGGAGAACTACCAGGGCGTCCTGTTCGTGAACCCGGGCGGCCCCGGCGGCTCCGGCCTCGCCTACGGTCCCGCCCTCGCCCGCTGGCTCGGCGGCGTCGGCCACGCCGACGTGGCCGCCAAGTACGACATCATCGGCTTCGACCCCCGCGGCGTCGGCTCCAGCAAGCCCGCGATCACCTGCGACCCGGACTACAACGACCCGGTCCGTCCCGCCTACGTCCCCGAATCCTGGCGCGACGAGCTGGCCTGGATCGTCAAGTCCAAGGGCTACGCGCGCGACTGCGAAGAGAAGTTCGGCTGGATGCTGCCGCACATGCGCACCACCGACGCCGCGCGCGACGTCGACACCATCCGCGCCGCCCTCGGCCAGGAGAAGATCAGCTGGTACGGCTTCTCCTACGGCACCTACTTCGGCGCCACCTACGCCACGCTCTTCCCCAAGCGGGTGAGGCGGATGGTGATGGACGGGAACGTCAACCCGAAGAACGTCTGGTACAAGAGCCAGCTCGAACAGGACAAGGCGTTCGAGCGCAACATCCGCGCCTGGTTCGCCTGGGTCGCCAAGTACGACTCGGTCTACCACCTCGGCACGTCCGAGAAGGCCGTCCGCGCCAAGTACTACGAAGCCCTCCACGCGGCCGAGGAATCCCCCATCGGCGGCAGGATCGGCCCGGCCGAACTGACCGACATCATCCTGAGCGCCGGCTACAACACGGGCTACTACATCCCGTTCGCCGAGGCGCTCTCGGCCTGGATCAACGACAGGGACCCCTCCGTCCTGCTCCAGTGGCTCGGTTCCGGCGGCGACGACAACGGCTTCGCCGTCTACCTCGCCGTCCAGGGAGCGGACGCCCGCTGGCCCCGCAACTGGACCAGGTGGCACCACGACGCGGCGAAGCTCCACCGGCAGGGCTACCAGTTCGAGACGTGGGGCAACGTCTGGTTCAACGCGCCGATCGCCTTCTGGCCGTTCAAGGGCGGGCCCGCGCTCAATCTGAAGGGCAGCAAGCACCTGCCGGGCATGCTGCTCGTCCAGTCCACGAAGGACGCGGCGACGCCGGTCGAGGGCGGCTTGGAGATGCACAAGGTCTTCCCGTCCTCACGCCTGGTGTTCGAGGTCGGCGGCAAGACCCACTCCAACACGCTCAACGGGAACGCGTGCCTGGACGACAAGGTCGCGGCGTACCTGGACACCGGTGCGCTGCCGGATGGCAGCCGCGGCCCGGACGCCTACTGCGACGCCGTCCCGGCGCTGAACGACCCGGACCCGACAGCCGTGCAGCTCAAGGCCGCCCCGGGGGCCGCCGCGGGCAAGGACCTTCCGGTCGGACGCCCGTGACCCGCTGACGCCGGAGCACGCTGATCCGTGGCGTGCCCGCCGCGCTCCACACCGTGGGGCCGGCGGGCACGCCACGCGCCGTTCCGGCCGGAGCGGCACCGCGCCGTTCGATGGGGACGGTCCGGATTCGGGGAGGAATCGCGCGATCCCCGGGGTCCTGCGGTTCCCGGCGCCCCTTCGGTAGAAAACCGGGGTGCTGAACGACGCTGGAAAGAAGGCCGCCGCCGGCACGGCCGCCGCCGCGCTCGCCCTCGGGACCGCCGGGGCCGCCGTCCCGTCCGCCCACGCCGTCGCGGGACGTCCCGGATCCGGCCCCGCCCCGAGGCCCGCCGGTCTCGCCTGGAAGCCGTGCCCCGCCCAGGACCCGTGGGAGGGCGGTCGCATCAAGGACCTCCAGTGCGCGTCGATCCGGGTGCCGCTCGACTACGCCCGGCCGGACGGCGAGCAGGTCACGCTCCGGCTGACCCGGGCCCGGCACACCGCGTCCGAGTCCCAGGGCGTCGTGCTGCTGAACCGCGGCGGGCCCGGTGCGCACGGACGCGACCTCCCCGCCTTCTTCACGGGCTCGCTGCCCGGGAAGGTCGCCGCGTCCTACGACTGGATCGGCTTCGACCCGCGCGGTGTCGGTGCCAGCGAGCCCTCGCTGACCTGCGACCCGACATACCAGGACCCCGGACGCGCGCGCCCGGACACCATCCCCGCCGGCGCGGCGGAGGAGCGGGCCTGGAAGGCCAGGGCCAAGGCGTACGCCGACGACTGCGCCGGGAAGTACCGGACGGTCCTCCCGCACATGGGCACGGCCGACTGGGCCCGCGACATGGACGAGATCCGCAAGGCCCTGGGCCAGCGGAAGATCAACTACTTCGGCTACTCCTACGGCGGCTACCTCGGCGCCGTGTACGCGACGATGTTCCCGAAGCATGTGCGCCGCATGGTGCTCGACAGCGTCCCCCGCCCGAGCGGCGTCTGGTACGAGAACAACGTCGACCAGAACATCGCGTTCGAGAAGCGGATCCGCGTGTACTTCAGGTGGATCGCCCGTCACCACGAGACCTACGGGCTGGGGACGACGGGACGCGAGGTCACCGCCGCCTACGCCAAGGCACGCGCCGCCCTGAAGGCCGCCCCCATCGACGGGAGGATCGGGCCGGCCGAACTGGACGACATCTTCCTCTCCGACGGCTACGGCGACGGCACCTGGGCGTCGCACGCCCGCGCCCTCTCCGCCTACGTCAACCGCGACGACCACGCCCCGCTGCGCAAGGCATGGCGGCCGTTCGGGCAGCGCCAGCAGAACGCCTACGCCGTCTACACAGCGGTCGAATGCCGCGACGAGGCGTGGCCACGCGACTGGAGCCGCTGGCACGACGACGCCACGCGCCTCTACCGGCAGGGCTACCGCTTCGAGACCTGGAGCAACACCTGGTACAACGCGCCGTGCGCGTTCTGGGGAGTGCCGGGCGGGCCGCGCCCGGAGGTGCGGGGCACCGCCACGCTCCCGCCCATCCTGCTCGTCCAAGCCACCGAGGACGCCGCCACCCCGTACGCCGGCGCGCTGGAGACGCACCGCAGGTTCCCCACGTCCAGGCTGCTCGTGCAGGCCGGCGGCGGGAACCACGGCGTCACGCTGGGCGGGGACCGGTGCGTGGACGGGGCCGTCGCCGCCTACTTCGCCGGCGGTGAGCTGCCCGCGAGCCGGCCGGGCCCGGACGCCTCGTGCGCGGCCCCGCCCGCGCCGGAACCGGCCAAGGCCGCGAAGCCCGGGAAGAACGGGCCGGAGAGCACCGGTCACGTCACCGCCGACCAGCGGGCCGCTCACCGCTGAGCCGCCCACCACCGGTTCTCGCCACCCGGGCCGGGAGTGTCCGAGCCCGCCCGACCCGGCCTTGACCGGGCCCTTGAAGGTGCGCGAACGCCCGGACCACATAGTCTTGTCCACGTGGTGCTTTCAGTGGTGAGGGCCGAACGGGGGCCGTTCCCGTCGCGGAGCCGGTAGCCGTGCGCATGCTCGGCTCGATGCCGGTGCGCGTGCTGGACGACCGGCACCGGGCGGAGGCGCTCGCGATCCTGGACGCCGATCCGGTGTCCAACGTCTTCGTCGGTTCCCGCGTGCACATCGCGGGGCTCGACCCGCGCCGGCTCGGCGCCCAGATGTGGGGCTTCCTGCGGGACGGCCGGCTCACCTCGCTGTGCTACTCCGGCGCCAACCTCATCCCGGTGGCGGCGGGGCCGGAGGCCGTCCGCGCGTTCGGTGAACGGGCGCGGGCCCAAGGGCGGCGCTGCTCCTCCATCGTCGGGCCCGTCGACGCGGTCGGCGAGCTGTGGGAGATCCTCTCGCCCTACTGGGGGCCGCCCCGGGCCGTCCGAGCGGAGCAGCCGGTGATGGCCACCTCCGCGGTTCCGGACGTGCCGCCCGACCCCGGGGTCCGGCGGGTCCGGATGGAGGAGTTCGACGTCATCTACCCCGCATGCGTGGCGATGTTCACCGAAGAGGTCGGGGTCTCGCCCAACGCCGGGGACGGGGGAGTGCTCTACCGCGCCCGCGTCGCCGAGCTGATCCGCGACGGCCGCGCGTTCGCCCGGATCGAGGACGGCCGCGTCCTGTTCAAGGCCGAGATCGGGGCCGTGACCCCGCGGGCCTGCCAGGTGCAGGGCGTGTGGGTGCCGCCCGACCTGCGGGGCCAGGGCCGGTCGGTGGCCGGGATGTCCGCGGTGGTGCGCGAGTCGCTGCGGAGCATCGCGCCGACCGTCTCGCTGTACGTCAACGACTACAACACGCGGGCGCGGGCCGCCTACCGGCGTGTCGGATTCACCGAGGTTGGTTCGTTCATGTCCATCCTCTTCTAGGGCTTTTTGTCCGTTCTGCGCGGCCCGCCGTGGCGTGAATGGTACTCACGGGTACATGAATCGATCTTCCCGGACCGATACCATCCGGCCCGTGGAGTTCGCCGGGGCGTTACGGCAGGCCATCCAGGCCAGCGGGCTGACCCTGGAACGGATCCGGCACCGGCTCTGCCGGCGCGGCCTGACCGTCAGCGTCGCGACCCTCAGCTACTGGCAGCGCGGCCGCAGCCGCCCGCGCTCGCGGGAGGTGGTCGTCGCGCTGGAGGAGATCCTCCAGGTGCCGCCGGGGACCCTCACCGAACCGCTGGACGACGCCGCCCCCACCGCGCCCGCCGTCCGCGCCGGAACGGCCGCCGGCCTCGCCGCCGCCGAGCGCGGCCGCCCGGTACGGGAACTGTGGCCGGACCCGGACCGGTACGCGGGCCTCGTCGGCCAGCTCGACCGGTCCGGCGACCACCGGCTCGAACGGCTCAGCATCCACGACGTCTACCGGCTGGACGAGGCGCGCCGCTCCTGGACGCTGTCGGTGCGCACCGTCCTGCGGGCGGCGGGCGACGACATCGACCGGGTCGTGTGCGTCCACCAGACGGGCGGGCTCGGCGAGGCGGACGGCGGCCACCGCCTCGGCAACGGCGCCGTCCGCAGACCGGACGGCGCCCCCGCGGTCCCGGCCGGGGCCGGGAGGGTCGCTCTCACGCAGGTGCGGTACTGCCGGCCCGGCCGGATCCGCGCCGAGGGCGGGCTCATGGCGTTCGAGCTCGTCTTCGACCGCGTCCTGTCGGCGGGCGACACCGCGGTCGTCGAGTACGAGCTCGGCCCCGTCGGGGAGCCCGCGGCCGACAGCTACGACCGGCGCTTCCCCCACCCGGTCCACGACTACGTGGCGATCATCCAGTTCACCGGCGACCGGCTCCCCGCGCGCTGCTACGGCTTCACCGCCGAGAGCTCCCTGGCACCCCGCCGGCGCCTCGGCGAGCTGTGGATCGGCACGTCCGGCAGCGCGAACATCGCGGTCGGCACGGTGCGCCGCGGCATCGTCGGCATCGAGTGGGAGTGGCACTGAAAGCCGAGGGACACTGAAGCCGGGGCGCCGGGGGACGCCGCAGCCGGGGCGCCGCCGCGGCACCGGCAGCGGACCGCGGTTGTAGGTAATTGCCGGTTGGAATCGCGCCTCCCTGGCCTTACAGTGAGCGCTGAAGTCGCAAGCGCAGGAGTCAAGGCCGTCATGCGGGGGCCGGCCGGAGCGGATCCGGAGGCCAGCGGTGCAGAGTGTCGCAGAAGACGATCTTCTACAGGTACTGCAGTACGGTCCCTTCAACGTCGCGCTCCACGCGGCCATCCAGGCCCGCGGCCTCAGCCTGGACTCGCTGCGGCGCCGCCTGGAGGCACAGGGCATCGCCGTCAGCCTGTCCACGCTGAGCTACTGGCAGCGCGGCCGGACGCGTCCCGAGCGCGCCGACTCCATGCGCGCCGTCCGCGGCCTGGAGGTCATCCTCGAACTGCCGCGCCACTCGCTGCTGACCCTGCTCAAGCCGACCGCCGAGCGCTCCGCCGGGGCGTGGCTCCCGGTGGAGGAGCTGTGCCCCGAGCCGGGCGTCCGCGACCTGCTCGACGAGATCGGCGACCGCGGCGGGCGGCAGCTCACCGGACTCAGCCTGCACGACCAGCACACGATCGGGCGGCGGCGGGAGCTGCGCGAGGTCCGGTCCCGGGCGGTGTTCCAGGCGCAGCGGCGCGGCGTCGACCGCTGGATCGCCGTGTACCACCACCCGCACGGCGTCCTGCCGTCCTCGCGCACCGCGCGCGGCTGCCGGTTCGGGCGGGTCAGGATGGACGAGGCGAGCGGCCTCATCGCCGCCGAGCTGCTGTTCGACCGCGCCCTCGGCCGCGGCGAGACCTACCTGCTGGAGTACGGCTTCGGCTTCGACGAGACGGGCCCGCCCGTGACCGAGGAGGGCCGCGGGTTCCGCACGCCGCAGCACGAGTTCCTCATCGAGGTCCGGTTCCACCCCGCCGCGCTGCCCGCCCGCTGCTACCGGACGTGGCGGCCCGACGGCCACACCGCGCTCAAGGACTCGGCCGACCTGCGGCTGTCCAGCTACCACAGCGTCCACTTCATCGAGTTCGGCGTGGCCGCCGGCTACCACGGCATCCGCTGGGAGTGGACGTAGCCGGGGCACGGGCTTCGCCGCGCTACTTGACCAGCAGGTGGAGGAGCCGGTCCAGCTCGGCCTTCGGGTCTTCGGTGAGGCCCGCGTGGACGGGGCCGGGCTGGACGATCGTGCTGCGGGGCGCGGTCAGCCACCGGAAGCGCGTGCCGGGGCTCTCGCGGGCGGCCTGCCCCGCCCGCTCACCGCCGCAGCAGACGGCGTCCACGGCCTTGAGCGCGGCGCCCACGCCCTTCAGGTCCAGGGAGGGGTCCAGCGCCAGGAGGCGCCGCTCGTTCAGGTGCGTGCGGCAGCCGAGGTAGTCGAGCGCGCGGCAGTACACCACCACGCCCACGTTCATGGCCTCGCCCCGCTCGACGCGCGGGACGACGCGCAGCGCCGCGTACTCGAACACCGTGGGGTCCTCCGGGGACCTGATGTTGCTCATGAGGCGCCGCCGAGCCAGTCGGGGCGGTTCCTGCCGCGCCTGGACGCGGTGTCGGGCCGGTGGCCGGACACGTCCGTCACGGGCAGCCAGTCACGCGGCTTCCCGGCGCGCGGCAGCAGGATGTCGACGTAGGCGTCCCGCAGGTCCTGCGGGCCGTCGAATCCCGGCTCGTCCGCCAGCCAGCGGTCGGGGACGAGTCCGGTCACCTCGCGCAGCAGCTCCTCGGTGATCTGCGGGGCGAGTTCCGCCTCGGCGGCCTCCAGCATCGTCGCGTACGGCGTCAGCACGTGGTCGTCCACGTCGTACGGCCCGGAGAAGAGCCGCGCGGCGTTCGACCACGCGTGGTGGAAGATGAGGCTCGCGCCGTGGTCGATCAGCCATATGTCGCCGTGCCACACCAGCATGTTCGGGTTGCGCCAGCTCCGGTCCACGTTGCCGATGAACGCGTCGAACCACAGCACCCGGGACGCGAAGCCCGGGTCGGGGCGCCAGCCGAGCGGGTCGAATCCGAGCGACCCGGGCAGGAAGTCGACGCCGAGGTTCCAGCCGGGGCTGGCCTTCAGCAGGTCCTGCACGTCGGCGTCGGGCTCGTGCCGTCCGATGGCCGGATCGAGGTCGACGAGCACCTGGTCGGGGATCCGGAAGCCGAGGCGCCGGCCCAGCTCGCCCGCGATCACCTCGGCGATCAGCGCCTTGCGGCCCTGCCCGGCGCCGTGGAACTTCGTGACGTAGGTGCCGAGATCGTCGGCCTCGACGATGCCCGGCAGCGACCCCCCCTCGCGCAGCGGCGTCACGTATCGGATGGCCGTCACATGTGGCAACACGCCGCAACGCTATCGGGCGGGGACGCACCCGGGATAATCGATGTGCCGAGCGGAGCTCGTCGTTTGAATGGTGGCGGGTGGGGGCTGGAGGACGGTTACATGGGCGTTGAGCTGCTCGACCTGTCGGTGCCGATCGTCACGGGAATGCCCGTCTACCCGGGGGATCCCGAGGTGGCGGCCGTGCCCGCGCTGACGGTCGCCGAGTCCGGGGTGAACGTTCTGCGCCTGCACATGGGCTCGCAGTCCGGCACCCATGTGGACGCCCCCTTCCACATCGACGACGCCCTGCCGCGCCTGGACGAGCTTCCCCTGACCCGCTTCACCGGACCCGCCGTCGTCATGGACGCCCGCGGCCTGCCGCCACGCGCCCCCATCGGCCCGGACCTCCTGCCGGCCGGTCTCGAACCCGGGGTCGTCCTGCTCATCGCCACGGGCTGGTCCGAGCGGTGGGGGAGCGAGGACTACCTCGGCCACCCCTACGTCGCTCCGGAGACGGCCGAGGCGGTGGTCGCCTCCGGCGTCCGGACGGTGGGCATCGACGCCCTCAGCGTCGACCCGACCGCACCGCCGGGGGCGGACGAGTTCTCCCTGGCCTCCCACCGCGTCCTCTGCGGGGCTGGCGCGGTGATCGCGGAGAACCTGACCGGGCTCGGACGGGTCGTCGAGGCGCAGGAGTCGGGCTGCGCGATCGAGGTGTCGCTCTTCCCGATCGCCCTCTCCGGCGCGGACGGCGCCCCCGCCCGCGCCGTCGCCCGCGTGGACGACCGGGCCGTCCTCATCTGAACGGAATCGGCGGCCGGACGGGTCAGCGGATCATCCGGAAGCAGAAGAAGGTCGGGAACCGGTAGTACTGCTGCTTGCCGGCCTTGATCGCGCCGAGGATGAGGAGCCACCATCCCGCGATGAGCAGCTCCAGATACGGGACGGCGAGCGCGATGAGGAAGAGCGGCGTGTCGAAGACGATGGCCGGCGGCACGCAGACGGCCACCACGACCAGCAGGTGGATCAGCAGCGTGAGCTGGTAGTTCATCGACTGGGCCGCGTGGAAGCGGGTCAGCGGCGAGGTGTTCTTCTTCACCAGGTAGATGATCAGCGCGGGCAGGAAGCCGATCAGCAGGTTCCCGACGTAGGCGAAGATCGCCCACGTCGAGTCCTCGGCCTGGGCCGGGCCCTGGGGCGGGGGCGGCCCGTAGCCGTAGTGCGGGTCATAGGGGCCGCCGGGAGGCTGGCCATAGTGACCGCCGCCGGGAGGCTGGTCATAGTGACCGCCGCCGGGAGGCTGGTCATAGTGACCGCCGCCGGGAGGCGAGCCATAGGGCGGCTGCCCAGGTGGTGAGCCGGGCGGAGGCCCGCCGTAAGGGGGCTGCCCGGGCGCGTTGCCGTACGGGCCCGAGTACGGGGGAGGCTGCCCGGGCGGCGGCGGGGGATGGTCCGTCAATGGTCTTCCTTCGGAGCTTTCGGTGTGTTGCAGGAATCTACCGAACGCCGTGGTCCGCCGCAGGTGCACCGCGGCCGCCGGACCCCGCCGTCCCGGTCATGCCCGCCCCCATCCTAGAATCACGTTCTGGTAGACGGGAGGGCCGATGAGCGCCATGCCGATGGAACGGCACGAGTTGGGGGACGAGGAGTCGGCCGCCCTGGCGGGACTCGCCGCCAGGATCCGCGAGCTGGCGGAGGCGGCCGTCCTCACCGGGACCGGCGCCGCCGAGGCCGCCGCGGTGGCGGACGAGGTAGCGGCGCTGACCGCCCGGCTGTCGGGGCGGCGCCACGACGCGCCCCCGTACAAGCTGTCCGGTGAGGGCGTCCTGGACCGCGCCGCCGCCAACCCCGTCACCGGGGCCCTCAACCCGCTGGCGCCCCCGGTCGGCCTGACGGCCGGCCCGGACGGCCTCGTCCGCGGCGAGTTCACCCTCGGCCACCTGTACGAGGGGCCGCCGACGTACGTGCACGGCGGCGTCTCCGCGATGGTGCTCGACCAGGCCCTCGGCATGGCCGCGGCCGTCTCCGGCACGCCCGGCATGACCGCGACCCTGGAGACCCGCTACCGGCGCCCCACCCCGCTCGGCGTCCCGCTCGCCGTCGAGGCGAAGGCGAGCCGTGTGGAGGGACGCAAGGTCTACGCGTCCGGGACGATCTCCGGTCCGGACGGCCGCGTCACGGTCGAGGCCACCGCGATGTTCGTCATGCCGGATCGGTTCGTCGCCTCGGGGCAGTGAAACGGGCCGGTGACGCGGGCCGGTGACGCGGGCCTGTCTCAGTACTCGTAGACCTTCACCGCGGGATCGCCTTCCGCCCAGGTGGCGATCACCGACGACGTGTGGTCGTCGTTGAGGAAGTCGACCCGAAGCCAGCCCCTGGCCTTCGTCACGCGCGTCTCGTAGCCGGGGTTGGGCGTCGCCGACACCAGCCGCACGTGGTCCTTCTCGAAGGCCATGGCGGTGCGCCCGCCGCGCGTGGCGTAGCTGCGCACGTTGTCGGGCGGCTTCCGGGAGGCGGTGCCGCCGCTCTCCCGCTCGCCGGGCGTCGCGGGGGGCGGCGCCTTCGGGCTCTTGGCGGGCTTCGGCCCCCGGTCCTCGCCGGGGGGAGGCCCCGGATGGGACGTGGGAGAGCCGATCGACGTGGGGCCGGGCGGGCTGGAGCGGATCACCGGACCCGCGATCGGCGGTGGAGACGACCTCTCCGACACCGCGCCGCGCACAACGCCGCGGACCCCCAGCCAGGAAAGCGCCACCGCGAGCGCGGTCACCCCCGCCCACGGGGCAACATACGACATCGCGCGACGCATGGGCACATGGTGGCATACGGTTCCGCCATGGCGAGTGTTCTGGTGGTCGAGGATGATGCGAATGTCCGGACTGCCCTGATTCGGGAATTGAGTGTGCGGTCACATGTCGTACGCAGCGTCGGAACCGCGATGGACGCGCTGCGGGAGGTCACACAGTCGCCGCCCGACGTCGTCGTTCTCGACCTGGGGCTGCCCGACCTCGACGGCGCGGAGGTCCTGAAGATGCTGCGGGGGATCTCCGACGTCCCCGTCATCATCGCGACGGCGCGCGACGACGAGCCCGAGATCGTCCGGTTACTGAACGCCGGCGCGGACGACTACCTCATCAAGCCGTTCTCCATCGAGCATCTCAGCGCCCGGCTCGCGGCGGTCCTGCGCAGGTCCGCGCGCTCCGGCCCGACCGCCGAGCTCACCGTCGGCGGCCTGCACATCGACCTCGACCGCAGAGAGGCCACGCTGGACGGCAAGCCCCTGGAACTGACCCGCCGCGAGTTCGACCTCCTCGCCTACCTCGCCGCCCGGCCCGGACGCGTCGTGGCCCGCCGCGAGCTGCTCGCCGAGGTGTGGCGGCAGGCGTACGGCGACGACCAGACCATCGACGTCCACCTGTCCTGGCTCCGCCGGAAACTCGGCGAGACCGCCGCCGCGCCGCGCTACCTGCACACGGTGCGCGGGGTCGGGGTCCGGCTGGCCGAGCCCGACCCGCGGCCATGAGGAAGACGCTCGTCCTGGTGTCCCTGGCGGTCACCTCGATGGTGGCGCTGGCGTTCCTGATACCGCTCGCGCTGACCGTCCGGGAGATCGCCCGGGACCGCGCCCTCACCACCGCCGAGCGGCAGGCCAGCGCGCTCGGCCCCGTCCTCGTCGTCACCGAGGACCCCGCCGCGCTCGAACGCGCCGTCGCCAGCACCGCCGCCGGCGCCGCCGGCCGGATGACCGTGCACATGCCCGACGGCGGGCTCGTCCCGCGCGAGGGCCACGGCGACTTCAGCGCCCGTCCCGAGCAGCTCGCCGAGGCCGGGCGGCGCGGGCGCGCCTACAACGCCCGCGTCAACGGCGGCTACGCGCTGCTGCAGCCGGTGTCGCTGGACGCGGGCCGGACCGCCGTCGTCGAGGTCTTCCTGCCCGACGAGGACCTGTCCCGCGGGGTATGGCAGGCGTGGCTCGTCATGACGACCGTCGCCGCCGCGCTCGTCGCCGGGTCCGTCGCCGTCGCCGACCGGCTGGGCGCCCGGATGATCCGCTCGACCCGCCGGCTCGCGGAGGCCGCCGGCGCGTTCGGCGAGGGCGAGCTGTCGGTGCGGATCGAGCCGGACGGGCCGCCCGAGCTCATCGAGGCCGGGCTGGCGTTCAACGCGATGGCCGACCACGTCGTCCAGCTCCTGGCCGCCGAACGGGAGATGGCCGCCGACCTCTCGCACCGGCTGCGCACGCCGCTGGCCGCGCTGCGCCTCAACGCCGAGGCCCTCGGCGACGGGCCCGTCGCCGACCAGACCCGCGAGGCCGTCGACCGCATCGAGCACGAGGTCGACCAGATCATCCGGACCGTCCGGCGGCCGACGGGCCGGGGCAGCTGCGACGCCGCCAAGGTGCTGCGCGACCGCGTCTCGTTCTGGTCGGTCCTCGCCGAGGACGAGGGACGCTCCTGCGAGCTGATCGGCGCCGACGCCCCCGCGGAGCTCCCGCTGCCGGGCACCGAGCTCGCCGCGGCCGTCGACGCGCTGCTCGGCAACATCTTCCGGCACACGGCCGAGGGCACCGGCTTCGCCGTCACCCTCCACCAGGGCCAGGGCGTCACCGGCATCCTCGTCGCCGACGCCGGCCCCGGCATAACGGACCCGGACGCGGCGCTGAAGCGCGGCAGCAGCGGCGGCGGCTCCACCGGCCTCGGCCTGGACATCGCCCGCCGCGCCGCCGAGTCGACGGGCGGCTACCTGCGCATCCACCGCAGCGTCCTCGGCGGCGCCCAGGTGCAGATGTGGTTCCGCACGAAGTGGCTGCCGCCCGCGCGGCGCTCCCGCCGCCTCGTCCGCCGCCGCCACTCGCGCACCTAGCCGCCGCGCGGCTTCGCGGCGGCCGGCGCGGCCCGCCGCCGGATCGGCATAGCCGGAGCTTAAATCCGCCTTAACAAAGAGGAAGGCGCCCCCGCGCCCTCCTAGCCTGGCGGGCATGAAGCGTCCCCGCTCCCCGTACGAGCCCCGGCGCTCCCAGTACGTGGCCGCCGGCCTCGTGGGCGTGGTCGGCCTCGTCGTCGCCGCGCTCATCGCCGTCCTCGCCATCCGCGCGAGCGGCAACATCCCCACCGGCCCCAGCGGGTACACGATCAAGGTGGCGTCCGCGGCGCGAAGCCCCGCCCCATGACCGGCGGCCGATGAGGCGGGGCGGTGGGCGGACGCCTCAGCAGTTGCTGTAGGCCACGTACCACTTGCCGTTACCGTTGCCGACCTTGTAGTCGGCGATCCAGTTGCTGCTGTTGCGGAGCTGTACCCACAGGTACCCGTTCCGGCGCTGGATGGTGTCCCAGTTCGTGGTGACCCGCGTACCGCGAGCCAGTGCCCCGACCACCCGGTAGGCAGTGCCCGGCCCGGTCCGGACGTTGAGCCCGTTCAGCGGGAGGACCCTCCCGTTGCACCAGCGGGCGCGCACGTGATCCCGCTCTTCCAGTCGTCCCTCCGCCTTGGCGGCGCCTGCCGGCCCCACGTGGATGGCGCCGGGCCCGTGCCCTTCCTCCTCCTCCCAGTGCTGCGGCTCGGCGGTGCCCTGCTGCTCCATCCCCGGGACCGGCGGCGGCTGCGCGGCGGCGGCAGCACCGCCGCCCAGCGCGCCCCCCGCCAGAGCGGCCGTGGCGAGCCCGATGCCGACCTTTACCCCTACATGCATCTCTTCCTCCAGGTGTGTCCGACGTGCCGCCACTTGACTACCCAGAGTCACGAGATGAAGACGTAAAGTAATGAAGAGGCTTCGGTCAACTCCCGGCCCCATTACGTATCACCCCCGCGCGCAGACCCCCGCCACCCTTTGTTCCGCAGCCGAAAACCCCCCGGAAAACACCCGCCACCCACCCCTGAATAAGGGTTGCTCAGCCCTTCCCTAAGTGAGGCCCAGGGCTGGATCTTGAGTTGATCCAGGTGGGGGATGGGGGCCGTAGCGTCCGAAGTCTTGGGGAGCCATGTCGGGAGCCAACTCGCCTACGCGGACTTGAAAATGTCGTTCATGTGCTCGGCCCCATCGCGGATCTCGGGCCTGAGCTGGTGGCGGTAGACGGTTTCGGTGATCTTCGTACTGGAGTGGCCTACGAGGGTGCTGATCTTCTCTATGGGCACGTCGTGATCGCTCATGATGGACACGAACGTGTGCCGCAGTTCGCGGGGGCACCACTCGGTGGGGTTGAGGTTGGCCGCTTTCAGGATCATGCGGAACCGATGGCGGACGTGTTGTGCGGTGTAGGGGCGACCCTCCTCGTGGCAGAAGACGAGGCCGTTGTCTTGATATGCCTCGCCTGCTTTGAGCTTCTCGGCGGCCTGTCGGGTCTTGAGGGTGCGGAGTGCTTCCACGGCCGTGTCTGCGATGCCTAGACCGCGTCGGCTCAGCGTCGTCTTGGTCTCGCCCTTGTGGCGGTCGGCTCGGAGGACGTAGACGGTCGCCTTGTCGAGATCGACGTCACTCCACTTGAGGGTGCGGAGTTCCTCCGTGCGGAGTCCTGAGACGATCGCTAGGACGACGTAGGCGCCGAGTCGGTGACTCGGCTTGCTCGACTCTGCGAGTAGCGCTCTCGCCTGTTCCAGGCTGAGTGAGCGCGACTTGCGGGCGGGCTTGCCGTCCGGTGTGTCGACCAGTTCGGCGACGTTCCGGCCGATGCGGTCATGGCGCGCCGCTCTGCGGATCGAGCGCTTGAGGATGCTGTGCACGATGCCGAGAGAGGACGAGGTGAGGTGTTCGGCTCTGCCGTTGAGCCACTTCTCTACGTCGTCGGCCGTGAGTTCCTTGAGTCTCGTCCGGCCGATGAACGGGATGAGTTGGTGATCGGCGAGAGAGCGGTAGACCTCCTGTGTCTTCGGTGACTTGCCGGACTTGGCGAACGCGGTGAGGAACTCGTTCACCGCGTCGCGGACGTAGTAGTTGCGGTCCGTCTTGACGCCCTTGTCCAGCTCTTCGACGGCTTCCTTGAGCTTGTTCTTGACCTCTGTCTTGGTGCGTCCCTTCCTCTTGAGTCGCTTGCGCTTGCCGTCCGGACCGAACCCGAGTGAGAGTGCGCCGGTGTACCCGTCGCCCTCCTCGTAGATCGATCCTTCGTACGTGCCGACCAGGATCTTTGCCAACGGATCCCTCCTCGTGTCTGGCGAGGTCACCACCGACCATAACTTAAGACGTCCCAAGACGTCCCTAGGTTGGGAGGTCCGTTTCCGGACGAGGTGCCCGGACGGACCTCCCACGCGGGTGTCAGCGCTTGGCCTCTTCGAGGGAGGGCTCTTCCAGGGAGGTGACGAACTCGGCGAGGTGCCGGTCAGTGATGCGGCGCAGCTTGCCGATTTTGATGCTGCGGAGCTGGCCGGTACGGATCAGGAAGTAGACCTTGTCCCGTCCGATGTTGAGGATCTCGGCCACCTGCTCGACGGTGTACGCCTGCACGGGGACACCACCTCCTCTCGCCCGGTTAGTCCGGGCCGGTGCGTCGCGATGTGGGTCGGTGATCATCTCCTTGGCTACGGTGGGTGCTCGTCTCCGTCTCGTCTCACGGACGTCTCTGCCACCCATACGTGCAGGCGCACGCGCGTGAGATGAGACGGTGAGACGACTACTGGGCGTGATCGGACGACTTGTAGCGGCCTCGGCCGACCTGGACGGCGTGGCCTGACTTCACCGCGTGTGCGAGGCGCCGGTAGAGGGTCGGTCGGCTGAGTTGCGTGAGCATCATGAGGTGTGCGATTGGAAGCCCCTCGTCCGGCGCGCCATCCAGGGCCTTCCTCAGCGCGTTCTCGGCAGGGTCGTCGCGGGACGGCGTCACGGGGACGGTCGGCTCGTCGACGGGTGCCATTCGCGCCTCGTCCAGTGCGCACTGAGAGACCTCGTCCAGCGTCGGACGCATGGGCGCGTGCCGTTCTGTCGTCTCCGCCACGATTGCATCGCTGAGCAGGTAGGCGCGGCCTCGTCGGGGTGTGTCGTGTTCTGGTGCGGAGAGTAGGAACTTGCCGGGTGCATTGAGGGTGTGGGCGTGCCATCCGGCGTTGAGCATGCCTTGCCCAAGGATGAGATCGACGTCCTTGCGTTCCCGGACGCGGAAGCTCACGCGGACGTCCATCTGAGAACGGACGGCGCCCTTGCCCATGGCCTTCTGTGTGGGCCGCTGAGTGGCGGCAACGAGGGTCACGGCAACCGCTCGGCCTCGTCGCGCGATTGAGTCCGTGTCGCCGGCGGCATCGGGCGCATCGTCGGCGAGTTCGGCGTACTCGTCCACGATGATGACCAGCGCGGGAAACTCCGGGGTCGGATCCCACACACGCCGCCCGCTGGCCGTGAGCCATTCGGCGCGCGCCTCAAGAACGGTGACGGCGTCTCTCAGCATGGCGCGTGCTTGCTCCGGAGTGGTGGCGAGGCGATCGATACAGGACGCCCAGGGCTGCAATTCCATCCCGCGCTTGAGGTCGATGGCCCAGATGACCACGTCCCGGCATGCGCTGAGATTGCCCATCAGGACATTGATTCCGCCGCTCTTCCCGGAGCCTGCCACGCCTCCGATGAGGCCGTGACGGCGCAGCAGCAGAACACGCGCGCCGGTGGCGTCCTCGAACGGGCCCAGGTCGATCGGCTCGGTAATGGACGAGACAGACGGTCCAGGCCACGGGATCGCGTCGGCGTGCGGGTCGGTGTCCAAGACCCGGAGTTCGAACCGGTTGGCTTTGTCGTCGCGCGTCGGAGAGACCCGCACCGCGCCCCGGAAGGTCCCAAGAGCCGACTCGATCTCGGGAACCTTGCCGATGACGTCCTGGATCGTTTGGCCGCGTGCCAGGGCGAACCGTGCGCGCCATCCCCACACGTCCACCACCGCGGATTGCGCGCGTGATCCGGCGAGGCCGACCGATTGCGCGATTTCCGGCCACGCGGCTATCTGCCGATCGACGCGCACCCTGGCGCGCCTTCTCCGGTGTGCCCACCACGGCAAGGCGAGGACGAACCCGCCACCGGCGAGCAAGAGGGGGAGCGGCCGGAACGTCACGCCCAGTGCGGTAGCGGCAGAGAGCCACCCACCACCGGCCATGGTGACGGTAGCGGCATAGAGCCGCTCGATTCGACGGACGAGGCCGACCCGTTCCCCGAACAGGGCGAATGCCCACCCAGCCACCGTTGCGAGGCCCAGCAGCCACGGCCACCATTCCGGGTGTGCGAGGTGCAGCACCGGCGCCGAGATCGCGAGGACGGCGACCAGGTAGGCCGGTGCCAGTTCGGAGCGGTATCGCCACAGGGCCCGTGCGACGTGCACGGCGGCCAGGTCCGGGAACTGGTCGTCACGGTCGATGATCACCATGGGCTGAAGGCCGTTGCGGCGCATCTTGTGGGCGTGCCGCCGCATCTGACGTGTCCGGCTCATGAGCGTCCCCAGGCGTCCGGGGGAAGGTGTCCTTGCGCTCGTAGCTCGTCACGCAGGTAGTAGAGCGGGTCGGGTTCGGCGTCCCGTTCGGCTTTGAGGGTGGCGCGTCCAGCGGCCACCAGGTTCGCGCGGTCGCGCCGCACTTTGGCCAGAACGGACGCAAGGCGGGTGATCTCCGAGACGAGTGCGGGGACGTCGGCGAGTGCGGCGTACAGGCGAAGCCACAAGTCCTCGATGGACGGCATCGCGGCGGATAGATTGGCGACGATTTCACGCGCGGCGAGGTTGCGCGTACGGACCTCCTGAACGTTGACCTTGACGTGCGGCGGCGTATCCGGCACCAGGGCATCCCTCCCTTCGGTCAGGGGACGTCAGTGCTGAGAAACCGACTGGAGCAGGACCGACACCAGCCGGCGAATCTCCGGCGCGGTACTGGTAGCGGCGAGAAAGAACCCGAACAGCAGACACACCGCGATGTGCCAGCCACGAAGCCCCATGTACCGCCACGCGACCCACACCACCGCGCCGAGGATCACCACCAGGGGAACCGAGACATCCACAGGCGCCCCCTCACAGCCACAGGTCCGGGAACCGCGAACCGCGCCCCCGCCGCAGCCACCGGGCGCGGGCGCGGCACTTGCGGCACCGCCGGTTACCGGGCTCGACCCGCGCGCCGCACGCGCAGGCGTGGCCGGTGATGACGCGAGGCATTCGCTGCATCCTCACCGCCCCGCCGGAACACGGTGGGGAAGCTCGTCACCCGTCCGGGTGCTGAGCAGACGCCGCGAGGCCGCGCCGCAGCGGGACGACTCGGTACGCCCCCGCGCCGCCCGCCGCTCCTCGGCATGGATGCCGAGGACGAGCATGGCGAAGATGCCGCAGGTGGAACCGGCGAGGAAGACGGCGATGATCGATGCCAGGACGAGGATCATGTGCGATCACTCCTCTCGTAAGCCCGTATCCGGCGGGGGCGGTTTCGGGCGTTCGGTGACTTACGAGAAAGAGAATGCGCTTGACCTGAGGGACGAGATCACTACATGACTGGACGTGTTCATGACGTCCTCATAGGGTTGATCGCGTCCCAGGACGTCCCGGATCCCGGACGGGTGCATGCCGAACGAACGCCTACGCGCCGCTCTGCTAGAGCAGGGCCTGACTATCGCCACGCTCGCCGAAGCGATCGACGTGGACCCCAAAACGGTAGAACGCTGGATCACCAAAGACCGCACCCCATACCGGCGGCACCGTTACGCAGTGGCTTCACGCCTGGGCGTAGACGAGACCTTCTTGTGGCCGGACGCCCTTTCCAACGAGCAAGTCACCGCAGCGTCCACCAGCGAGCTAGTGACGCTCTACCCGCACCGCACGTCTGTTCCAAGGGACGCATGGGGACGTCTCTTCGCGTCCGCCAAGGAGGAGATAGGCGTCCTGGTCTACTCTGGCCTCTTTCTCTCCGAAGACTCCGGAATACAACGCACCTTCGTGGACAAGGCCAAGAACGGCGTACGCGTCCGCATCCTCCTCGGTGACCCTGACAGCCCACAGGTCGCCGAACGCGGATTGGACGAGGGCGTAGACGATGCCATGGCCGCAAAGATCCGCAACGCCCTCGTCCTCTACAAGAACCTACGCAAACAAGACGGCGTAGAGTTCCGCTTTCACCGCACGGTCCTCTACAACTCCATCTACCGCGCAGACGACCAGCTCCTCGTCAACACCCACGTCTACGGCGTTACGGCCCCACACGCCCCCGTGTGGCACCTCCGCCGCATAGCCGGCGGAGACCTGGTCAACACCTACCTAGAAAGCTTCGAACGCGTCTGGGAAGGCGCAACACCCATACCGGGGGACTGACCCATGGGCCGCAGAATCGACTACTACGACGACCCCAACGCCCCCAAGGCCAACAGCCTCGTCCCATCCGTCAACGTTGTCGTAGAGAACGACAAGGGCGAGATTCTCATGATTCGCCGCACCGATAACGACAACTGGGCCCTACCGGGCGGCGCAATCGACCTAGGCGAATCCGTAACTCAAGCCGCCATACGCGAAACCAAAGAAGAAACCGGAATTGACGTAGAGATCACCGGCCTAGTAGGCATCTACAGTGACCCAAAACACTTAATCCACTACACCAGCAACAATGAAGTCCGTCAGGAATTTTCGATCCTTGTTGCCGGACGGCCAGTAGGGGGGAGTCTGCAAGTAAGTCAAGAATCGCGCGAATCTAAATGGATATCGACGAAAAGGATTTCAGGATATGAGATGGATCGATCAATGTGGATGCGCATTGGGGACTATTTGTCAGATGGTGATCGACCAATAATAGCCTAGATGTAGCAGGAGGTGATCCCAATGAGACTTCAATGTGTCATAGCCAAAGACTTTCTGTCGCTCGGCGATTTTGAACTCACGCTTTGGGGCGGTGTAACAGTGCTCACCGGTCCAAACGGTGTCGGAAAGACTAACGTCGGGCGCTGCGTTGACCTTGTACGTACTGTTTTGGCGGCCCATGCAGGAAAGAGATTGAACGATAGATTGGAACTTTATAAAGCCGCTGGCCGGAACGGTCATAAGGCCTTTGAGGTATCGCTCGGTCTTGTTTTTGATCAGGATTGGGAAAAGTCGCTACTGCTGGACTTTATGCGGGCTGCATTCGCTTGTAACGATTCTGCCGCGAGTGATGAATGGGCTGGAGAGCTAGATATAGAAGCCATCGAAAAGATGAGTCACGAATCTATCTCTCCGTTGTATTCTGGAAGGCTGCGCGTATGCTTCGATGCTTCGATGTTGAGTCCCTGGTGGGTGGTGTGGGAATTTGAAAACGAAGGCGACACATGGACGGTTCCCATCGTCGGAACTGGTCGGACTGATTTCATCCATCCGGGGGTAATGACGCCTTTCAGCATCTCTCAACATCCCCAGAATGATCTCGCGCGGTTCGTTCTAAACATAAGCAGACAGGCAGATATTGAAGAATTTCGGGCTCTTGTGAGGTTGGCCAGGGACTTCGATTTGGCTGGGGCGTTTAAGCGAGAATCAAGCAAGACGCAACTAGTCAAGCTCGCTGTACCAGCATTGACTAGGCAGTCGAACCCAATTCCTGCCAGTTTGCAACTATTGGCAAACGCCTTCGGTGTCGAACATCATGAACTCTATCGTCAAGCTTTCAGTTTTCTGCAGGTGCTCGACAGAATTATCGAACGTTCCTTTGTCCTGACGGAAAATCGTAGAATTCCACCCCGGCGCTTCTTTAGTCATAGTCGCTTGGCGGCTTCCCTTGACATGCAGGATGGCGGCAACGTTGCTGCTAGGCTATTCCAGCTCAAAAATGGAGCGATCGATGATCGTAAATTGTATTCACGCGTGGAGGAGAGATTCAGTTTTCTCACTGGAAGAGTTCTTGGCCTGCGGGCCGTGCCAGCACGGAGTGGAGACTTCGAAGGATTCAATATTGAACCGACAGTTGTTGTGGATGGGCGGGAGGTGCCGTTGGAATTTTCCGGGGCTGGCGTTGCTGAGGCGCTGGTGCTAAGTACGCTGTTGGCTGACTCTGATGGACGCGTACTTGTCTTTGATGAGCCGGCAGTAAATCTGGAGCCCACGATGCAGAGGCGCCTTATGTCAGCGCTTCGCGCGATTAGTCAATGCCTGGTCATCACTCACAGCCCTGATATGGTTCCTTGCTCCGTACCGGAAGATATTAACGGAATTGTTCGCCTGAAGCCAGAAGTTGACGGTCCTGAGATCAAGCGCGCTTCTTCGTTGACAACGGCGGATTATTCACGCTGGATCCAACTACTGGAACCGACACATGTCCGAGCGTTGTTGTTTGCTGCGCGGGTCATATTGTGCGAAGGGACAACCGAGACAGGGGCGCTTCCTCAATGGTGGCACAATACTCTGGATCTAGGTTTAGTTGACCCCGAAGCGGCCAACATTCCAATCGTCAGTGTTGATGGTGATAGCCGTTTCGGCGTGTACGTAGAATTCCTGGATTCCTTTGGTGTTCCGTGGGCGATTATTGCTGATGGTCCAGCGCTGCGAAGGGGCAGCAAACTTGCTCAGCAACTAAGGCAAAACGGCCACGCACCGCCTAGTGAACCTGATGGCGAAGACTTTGCCGATTGGCGCGAGTACTGGCAACAGGCAGGGGCCTTCACTCTTGCTGAAAGCTTTGGCGATGATGGAGGTAAGCAAGGAGAGTTCGAAGCATACCTAGAGCGTCTCGACAGTGATTTGTATGAAAGGGCCAGTACTCAAAGTGGTAAAAGCAAGCCTAGGCGTGGGTCATTCTTTGCTGCAAACCACCCCCGCCCCAAAGAAATCAGTGATCTATATCGCAAAATTGCCGTGCACTTCAACTTGTGAATCATGTTGAGAACCGTCGGTTCAGTTCGATAAGTTGTTGATGGATTTTCTCTGTGGCGCTGGTTAGGCATGGGGTGGATTTGATGATGGCGCGCGTGACTGTATGATCGGAGCCGTAGCGAGTTTTGATCTCGGAAAGGCGCTGGTCAACAGAAAGGTAGGCGCCGGTCGGACTCGTCGTCATGTCACAATAGATCAAAGCAGCGTCTAGATTCGGGGCCATGGCCCCGAATTCGCTTATGAGGTGATGAGCGAGTCCCCGTTCACGCGCCTCAATCAGGGCGCATGAATGGTGGGCTACGAGGCGGCATAGGTGCTCGGCGGCGCGGTGTGTGTCGCGGAGGTGACGGGCCCCGTCTAGGGGGTGGAAGCCGGTTTGGATGAGGTCGGGGGCGTAGCCGATGTCGTGGAGCCATGCGGCGGCTTCTAGTAGGTCGGCATGGTCGCCGAGGATGGGGGCGAGGGTCCGGGCTTGGCAGGCTACGCCTTGGGTGTGTGCCCAGCGGCGGGGGAGCGAAGTCTCTAGGTGCTTGCGTGCGAGGTCGCGTGCCCATGCTGCGGTGTTCTTGTTCATGGGTTCGACGCTACGGCGGCGTGGGTGGACGTCCACGGGCGTGTATGGCTCATCTGGGGACGTCTTGGCGGGCGTAGCGTCCTTTGCCGTGGACGCAGGTGACCAAGCCAGCGGCTTCAAGGGCCTTGAGAGCTGTGCGGGCTGTGGAGCGGGATACGCCGTAGCGTCGGGACAGTTGGGCCTCACTCGGTAGCCGGTCGCCCGGTCGGAAGCGTCCGGTCTCGATCTGGTGGCGCAGGTGCGCGGCGATGTGCTCGGAACGAGTGCGCGGTTGGGGGGCGTCGTCCTGGATGCATCGGCCAACTCCGGGACGGACGGTGATGAGGGCCTCGTCCTGCAAGGTGGACAGGGCCCGCCGCACGGTGTTTCGGGCAACGCCGAACTCGGCGCAGAGGGCGGCCTCGCTCGGTAGGCGGGAGCCGGGGGCGTAGGTGCCATCGGTGATGCGTTGGCGTAGCGCAGCGGTAATACGCGTGTAGGTGCCCCATGCCGTGCGGCGGGTCATGTCAGAGGTACTCGTCCCTGAGCGGGTCGAATGCCGTTGCGACCCAAGGTGTGAGCAGGATGGCCAGCTTGTCAGCGGCGAGTTCGATCTTTCGGCAGGGCGTGAGCCACAGGCCGGTGCTGGATTGGTACCACCAGGCGCCATCGCCCCACGCCACGGACACACTCTCGCCGATGGTCGGAGTGCACTTGGCGTAGATGCGAAGGAGTCGGCGCGGCCCGGTAGTGCGGAGTTCGGTCTTCCAGCCGTCTCGGCGCATCACGAGGGCGAGGAGGCTGAGGTGCCAGCGTGCGCGCCATGGGCCGCTGTAGGTGGGCAGAGGGAGCGCGGGCGGTGCATACGGGGGAAGCCACACCGACCGCGCCACCTCCGCCCCACCCTGTGAGGCCGCGCTCTCCTTCGCGGCCTCCTTCGGTGACGGCTGCAGGAATCGGTACCGCGCCATCACCGGCTCTCCACACGCGCGACCCGGGCGCGCTCCGCCTCGTTGACGAGCGCCTCGCGTAGCGCGGTGGGGCTCGATCGGATCACCGTGAGGTCCACACCGGCTAGCGGGTCGTGCAAGCTGGCCACCCAGTCCCCGAGGCGTCCGTCCCAACGCACGGCGCGCCAGATCCGGTGACCGGTGAAGTCCCGGCGCAACTTGGCGAGCGCCTCGTCTGCCGCGCGTGGGTCGGTCTCGTACGGGTTCGGGGCGGCCTGGTTGGGCCATTCGGTGGACATGGTGGCTCCTTGGCTTGCGTGCGGGTCTTGGGGCGATGTGGTGTCTTCGCCGTGCGTCTTGAGCCTTCCGGCCGGGGTGGGACCTCTCCATCGGCATCTAGGGACGTCTTGGGACGTCTTCTGTTACCGTCGGTTGTGCGTCCTTCTCACTTGAATCCGCGGGAGGCCCGGTGAACGACTTGTTGCGGCGTGCCCTTGCCGATGCGCGTCTAACCGAAGCCGGCGTTGCGGCCCGGTTGGGCGTCGACCCCAAGACCGTCCACCGATGGGTCGCCGGACGCGTGCCCTACCCGCGCAACCGGACGAAGGTCGCGTCACTGGTAGGGCGCGACCAGGCGGACTTGTGGCCGCAACTCGCAATGGTGAACGTTCAGGCAGAGCCATCGGTGATCGACATCCTTGCGACCTATCCGCACCGGTGGGCCGTCCCTCGTCCGGTTTGGCACCAGCTCTTCCAAGGCGCGCGGGACGAGATCGGCATCCTGGCCTACGCCGGGCTCTTCCTCGCCGAGGACATGGGCATCATGCGCGCGCTCACCGAGAGGGCGCGTGACGGCGTCTGCGTGCGCATCCTGCTCGGCGACCCGGACGGAACCTGCGTCGCTGAGCGCGGCAGTGACGAGGGCGTAGGCGAATCCATGGCCGCGAAGATTCGCAACGCCCTCGTCCACTACAGCGCCCTACGGGACGTGGACGGCGCTGAGATCAGGCTGCATGACACCGTCCTCTACAACTCGATCTACCGCGCCGATGGCGACCTACTGATCAACCCGCATGCCTACGGCATCGCGGCGTCACACGCGCCAGTCCTGCACTTGCGACGGATGGAGGACGGGGACATGGCGAGCACGTATGTAGAGAGCTTCGAGCGCGTGTGGTCAACCGCGTTTACATTGTCCTAAGTTTCGGACAATGAATTTTCATGGATGTCGCGAGGTGGCGAGAGTGTCAGTATGGCCATGGCGCGTCCTTAAATTCACGATCAACTGAATCGTCTAGACCTTTATTGAGCATGTCTACATCAAGTGGATCTGCTGTTCTGTAGGCCTGATAAAGAGCCGCAGTTTCGGCCAATGTCCTCTGTGTTGTGCTGTCAGTGTCGAGATCCATCCACTGTCGGCCAACTCTGAGCTCCATATCGAATGAAACGTGCAGGTAGACTTCCGTGCCCCGTTCCAATTCGAAGCGTAGAGCATTGTTGATTCGTATATTCGTTTTCTGGTCCGGGCCTGGATTGCGGTACTTGTACATGCGCGCTTGGATATTCCCTGTCTGGCCAATATAGAACCACCAGCGGGCTGGGCGGTCGTGGGTCCCCTTGGAGTCGATAGGACGCCTCCCTGTGATTCGATATATGCCGCCTTTGTTTAGGAGGGAGTGCATTGAGGGGAAGATAAGACTTCCTTCATCGTTTATTTTGACATCCCCCAGCGGTCGCCAGGAAAGCCTTACGCTCACGTTTACATTGTCATCTAGATTCATTCGGAATTCCTTTATGGGACGTTGGGGGTGACTTCGGTAAAGTGTACAGCTTCGCCGGACGTTGTGTGCTATTGATGTCGCACGGATCAATTGTGACTCCCCGTCCGCTCATCCTCTGACTTTCAGCGCCTGTGGAGAGTGGCGGTATGGGGTACTTACGTGAGAGCCTTGCACGATTGCGAATGAGGCTCGCTCGCCTAGCCGTGGGCATACGAGAGCACCCAGCCATGGGATGGGGCCATGGCTGGGGGCTTTGTGGTTCACGCTACGGACTGTTCCGTACTGGTGATGATCTGTTTGATCTTGCGCCGGTCGATGCCGTGTTTCTCGGCGAGGTAGCGCTGAGACAGCGGACGACCCGGACCGTTCAAGCTCGCCCTGTACTCATCCAAGACGGCTTGCTCCGGCGTCCGCTCCACTTCGGTGCGCGGTGGTGCGGGTTGTGCCGCTTCGGTGGATGCCTCGCCCTTAGGGAGGTCAGAGCAGCGTGCCGCGTTGCGGGTGAGGGTCATCAGGAGTTCGAACGACCCCACCAAGGCGAGCGCGGGCCAAGCGCTGACCATCGCGCCTATGACCCCGTGGGATGCGCCGTGCGCCACGTTGGCGCCCACCGTCGCCACGATGCCCACGGCAAGGCTCCACTTGGCCAACGGTGGTGCGGGTTGCTTACGGCGGCTTGCGTCCAGGATCACCATGGAGGCGGCCCAGATGAGGCCGTCCACTGTGAACGGGACGAGGCGGGCCGTGGGGCCGGTCTCGCCGTGGGCGTGGACGAGTTCGTAGGCGTGGCGGTATGAGATGACGGCTGCCACGGCGGCTACCGCCACCACGGCGAGAGCGGTCGTGATCCTGATGAGGCGGTCAGTCACGAGCCAGTTCCCTCCGCCACTCGGTCACGCATGGGTCGTCCTCGCCGTGGGTGATGACGCGTTCGGCGAGCGACAGCGCCGTGATGGCGGAGTTCCGGTCGAGTGGGCGCGGCCACGTGGTGACGTGCCAGGCGTTCCCTACGCGTGTGCCGGTGGCGATGACCTCGCCGTTTACGGTCGCGGTCATTGCTGTTTCGGTGATTTCGAGGGCCATGGAGACCCCTCCTCCCTGCTGAGAGGGAGGGAGCCAGGGGAGCCAGAGCCGGGAGCCAACGTAGGTCGGAGTTAACCGACTCGGGTCGACTGTGCCGGACTGTTCCCCTGGGCTCCTTCCCCAGTTCTTGCAGGTGAACGGCTCTCGACGCGACTTCCCCGGACGGCTTCGGACGGCCTCTGAATAAGCCTTGCTCAGTGGTTCCCTAAGTGAGGCTTAAGGGCGTTCTGTTGGGGGGTGGGGGGCCATAGCGTTACGGGTGTCAGATCGAAGACACGGCGGAGGTGCACAGGCGGAGAGCAGAGCGAACGTCGGCTGAGGTTCCGACTGAGGTTCCTGATTGAGACAGGTTTCTGGCCCGCACGGCCCCGTAACCCCGCTCTGGGGCCGTGCGGGCCAGAAGCCTTTTCAGGTCCGGGGGAGTGCGCCCAGGAGGAGCAGGCGGAAGGCGTCGGCGGTGCCGGTGGCGGTGGTGTCGCCGGTGGCGAGGCGGCGGACGGCGAGGCCGTAGAGCATGGCGACGATCGACGGGGCGTGGCGTTCGGCGTCCGGGATGCCCAGGGCGGCGAGGACGGCGGCGGCCAGGCGGTCGTAGGCGTCGACGGAGCGGGCCGAGGTCTCGCGGAGGCCCGGGTCGCGGGCGGCGTGCAGGTGGAGTTCGAGGTTGGCTATCTGCTCGGGGCCGTACGCGAAGTCGACGACGGCCTTCTCGACCGCGTCGGCCGCCTCGACGGGGGCCATGCCCGAGGTGGCGAGGGCGGTGACGTAGGCGGTTATCCGGGAGATCTCCTCGTCCACGAACGTCTGCAGGGCCTCCCGGAGCAGGTCCTCCTGGCTCGGGAAGTGGTAGGTGAGGGAGCCGAGGGAGACGCCTGCCGCGCGTGCGACGGCCCGGTTGGTCACGGCGCCGATGCCCTGCTCGCCGATGAGGCGGAGGGTGGCCTGGAGGATCTGGTCGCGGGCGCTCATCGCTGCACAGTCTTCCCTAAGATCGACTCGTTCTGTATCGTTCGTTCGAACGAACGATACCCTGGGAGGCGGCGTGGTGCTGGGCGGGCTGGCGGGGCAGGCGGAGGCGCTGGCGAAGGGGGAGGTGTCCGCCCGCGAGCTCGTCGAGGACACCCTGGAGAGCATCCGGCGGCAGGAGTCGCTCGGGGCGTTCCGGGTGGTGCGCTGGGACGCGGCGGCGCAGGAGGCGCTGGAGGCCGACAAGCGGCTGGCGGACGGGGAGCGGCTGCCGTTGCTGGGGGTCCCCGTCGCGGTCAAGGACGACACGGACGTGGCGGGGGAGACGACCCCGTTCGCCGTGGCCGGAGACCACCGCCCCGCGGCCCGGGACGCGGAGGTCGTGCGCAGGCTGAGGGCCGCGGGAGCCATCGTCGTGGGCAAGACCACGACCTGCGAGCTCGGGTTGTGGCCCTTCAGTGAATCGCCCGAGTTCGGGATCGCCAGGAACCCGTGGAACCCCCATTACACCCCGGGCGGGTCGTCGGGCGGGTCGGCGGCCGCCGTGGCGGCGGGAATGGTCGCCGGGGCGGTCGGGTCCGACGGGGCCGGGTCGATCCGCATTCCGGCGGCCTGGAGCGGATTGGTGGGCATCAAACCTCAGCGGGGACGTGTTTCCGGGTATCCGAATACCGATCCGTTCAATGGGATCACCGTGTGGGGGCCACTCGCCAGAAGTGTGGGAGACGCCGCCTTGCTGCTGGACGTGCTGACCGGCAGCCATCCCGAGGACGTGTATCAGATCGATCCGCCGGTCACGCCTTTCGCGGAGTTCGCGAAGCGGGAGCCCGGACGGCTGCGCATCGCCGTCTCGTTCCGGACGGCCTTCGGGGTGAGCGGGAAACTCGACCCGGAGATCCGCGGCGCCGTCGAGCGGCTCGCCAGGCGGCTCACCGCCCTGGGCCACAAGGTCTTTCCCGCTGATCCCGACTACGGGCTCGTGGGGCTCGGGCTCATTCCGCGCGGCACGTCGGCGGTGGCCGACATGCTCGACGCGATGCCCGACCCGCGGCCCGAGCGGCGGACGGAGGTCGAGGCGCGGATCGGGCGGGTGGCCGGGAAGCGGCTGCTTCCGCTGGCCAAGAGAATGGACCCCCACCTGCGCAGGAAGGTCGGCCGCATATTCCAGGTGGCCGATGTGGTGCTGACCCCGACCACGGCGCGGCCGCCGTTGCGCATCGGGGCGTTCGACGGGGCCGGATACCAGAAGACGCAGTCCGGTGTGGCCGCCGCCTGCCCCTACGCGTGGACGTGGAACGTCCTCGGATGGCCCGGCGTGAACGTGCCCGCGGGTTTCACGAAGGCCGGGCTGCCGATCGGGGCCCAGCTCCTCGGGCACGACTCCGACGAGGGGACGCTCATTTCGCTCGCCGCTCAGCTGGAGGCCGTCGAGGGGTGGGTCGAGCGGCGTCCGTAGCCGCGCGACGGGTCGCCGGCGCCGGGGGTCCGAACCGTTGCCGGCGGCCCGTCGTGTTCCGTGTCAGGACCTCAGTACCCGGCGCCGGTGAGCATGCCGCCGTCGACCAGGACCTCGCTGCCCGTGCAGTAGGAGGAGTCGTCCGAGGCGAGGTAGACGACGAGGCCCGACACCTCTTTGGACTTGCCCATGCGGCCGAGGGGCAGGGCCTTCAGGAAGGCGTCGGCGCTGTCGGCGGTGGCCGAGACGACGTCGTCCTGGAGGGAGAGGGGAGTCAGGACGCCGCCGGGATGGATGCTGTTCACGCGGATCTCGTACCGGCCGAGCTCCCGGGCGGCCGCCTTGGTGAGGCCGCGGACGCCGAACTTGCTGGCGCTGTAGGCGGCCAGCCCGTGGGCCCCGATGAAGCCCTCGGTGGACGAGACGTTGATGATGGAGCCGCCGCCCGCCTCGCGCATGGCGGCGGTCACGGACTTCACGCCGAGCCACTGGCCGATCAGGTTGACGTCGAGGATGCGGCGGAACTCGTCGAGGGTCATGTCCTCGATCGTCTTGTGCCTGATGATGCCGGCGTTGTTGACCAGGACGTGCAGCGCGCCGAAGGTCTCCGTGGCGGTGTCGACCGCGTTCTTCCAGTCCTCCTCGCGCGTCACGTCCATCCGGACGAACCGCGCGTCGTCGCCGAGTTCGGCGGCCAGTTCGGCGCCCTCCTTCTCCAGGACGTCGCCGAACACGACCTTGGCGCCCTCGTCCAGGAAGCGGCGGACATGGGACTTGCCCATGCCGCGCGCACCGCCGGTGATCAGCGCCACCTTGCCGTCAAGCTGCCCCATCAACGCTCCTCGTCGCCGGTGACCATCGTCGTAAACCTAGCGAACGCTTGGTCAAGGCAACAAGCGGGGTCGGCGGGCGGGGTCAGCGTGCCCGCAGGCCGTCGAAGAGCAGCGTGAGCATCCGGTCGGCGTACGCCGCGGGATCCCGCGTGCGTTCCGACGCGACGCCGATCGCGTTGGTGAGCCGCAGCAGGTCGCCGGGATCGATCTCCGCGCGGATCGAGCCCGCCCGCTGCGCCCGCGCCAGCAGCAGCCCGAGGGCGTCGCGGATCGAGGCCGCCGCCGCGCCCAGCCCGGTCCCGGCCCACTCCGCCGACATGGCCTGGATGATCACCGTGGAGGTGCCGCGCGGCGTCATCGCGCCCGCGAGGTAGGCGCGCAGCCAGCGGCCCAGCGCGGCGTCCGCGCCGCGCGCCTCGCTCTCCGGGTCCTGCTCCGGTTCGGACAGCAGCTCGTCGGCGTGCGCGAGAAGCCCCTCGATCCGGTCGTGCAGGACGGCGTGCAGGAGGGTGTCCCGGGTGGGGAAGTGGCGGTACAGCGTCCCCGAGCCGACGCCCGCGCGCCTCGCGATGTCGTCGAGGGAGGCGTCCGTCCCGTGCTCCATGAAGGCCGTGCGGGCCGTGGCGACCAGTCGCTCGTAGTTGCGGCGGGCGTCGGCCCGCATCGGCCGGGTGTCCATGGGCACCGTCCAGCGGTGTCGCGGATGACCAGGGGTGTCTCCGCATCCTTGTGCACGAGAGTGCCATCTTCCGGTATCGCGCGCTACCCGGCGAGGGCGTCGCGCGCCAGCCGGTCGGCCCTGCGGGTGGTCTCCGGAAGGCGGTATTCGGGCGTGAGATCGAGGACGTTCCGGCACGCTGTATCGAGGTCGGTGCGGTGCCCGACGGAGACGTACACCGGTTTGACGCCGTCGCGCGTCCGCAGCACCCGCCCCACGACCTCGCCGCCGTCCAGCAGGGGGCTCGCGTCGCCGCGCCGCCGTCCCGGCTCCTCGTGCGCGCCGACGAAGGCCGTCTTGCCCACGCCGATCGCGGGCAGCCCGGTCAGCACGCCCACATGGCACGCCAGCCCGAACCGGCGCGGGTGCGCGACCCCGAAGCCGTCGCAGACGAGCAGCTCCGGGACGGTCCTCAGCCCGCGCAGCGCGTCCAGGAGCGTGGGCAGCTCGCGGAACGCGAACAGGCCGGGCACGTAGGGGAACGCGGCGGTGCCGACGGCGACCGACTCCTCGATCACCTCCAGGCTCGTCCCGTCCAGCACGGCGACGGCGGCGGCCAGGCGCGTCCCGGCGCCACCCCCGCCGCCCGCGTACGCGACGTCCAGGCCCGCGACGGTGCGCGGCCTCGCCGGGCCCGGCTCGCCCAGTTCGAGCATCGGGCGCAGCCGGTCCTGGACGGCCTCGGCCTCGCGCGGGGTGGACGGCCAGGCGTGCAGGTCGCGTACCTCCATGGGGCGGCACGCTACCGCGGACTCAGGACACCGACGCGTACGCGGCGTCCACCAGCCGGTAGGCGCGCAGGTCGCCGGCCGCCATGTCGCTCATCAGGTTCGGCAGGTAGGCGAACGCGAGGCCGGCCTCGGGGTCGCCGAGCCCGATCGAGCCGCCCGCGCCGGTGTGCCCGAACGCAGAGTCCCGGCTGGCCTTCGGGGTGAAGAACGTCTGGGCGGGACGCATGAAGCCGAGGCCGAACGAGCTGTCGATGAGCATCGTCCGGTCCGGCCCGGCGACCCTCGGGCGGATCGCCTCCCGCAGGGTCTCCGGGCGCAGGATCCGGCCCGTGACGAGGTCGCGGTAGAAGGCGGCGAGCGCGGGCGCGGTGGCGAGCATCCCGGCGGACGGCCATCCCGCGCGCAGCACGACCGGGTTGTTGTAGCCGCCCTTGCCCGGATGCGGGTTGCCTGTCGACCGGTTCATGGTGCTCTGCGGGTCGGTGTACGCGGCGGCCAGGCGGTTGAGGAGGTCGCTGGCCATGGTCCTGGGGGAGTCGGCGCCGCCGCCCTCCCCCGCGCGGGCGGGGCCGCCGCCCTGGACCCGGCGTCCCGCCGACAGCTTCGCGGCGCGCTCGATCACGTCGTCGGGGGCGCCGACCCACAGGTCCAGCCCGCCGGCGAACTCGTCCCTGACGAATCCGCCGACCGTCCTGCCCGAGTGGCGCCGGACGATCTCACCGGCGAGCCAGCCGTAGGTCAGCGCGTGGTAGCCGTGCGTCTCACCGGGCGTCCACTCCGGCTCCTGCGCGGCCAGTTCGGCCGCGAGGGCCGCGGGGTCGGCCGCCTCCTCCGCCGACACCGGGCGGGCGAACGCGGGCAGGCCGGCCTGGTGGGTCAGCAGGTGCTCGGCGGTCGTGGCCTCCTTGCCCGCGGCGCCGAACTCCGGCCACCAGGCCGTCACCGGGCCGTCCAACTGGTACAGGCCGCGCTCGGCGAGCAGCAGCGCCGCGGCGGCCGTCACCGCCTTGGTGCAGGAGAACCCGAAGCAGGGGGTGTCCGGCAGCCACTCGCGCCCGGTGCGCCGGTCGGCGATGCCGCCCCACAGGTCCACGACCTTGCGGCCGCCCGCGTAGACGGCGACGGCCGCGCCCAGCTCGCGCCCCTCGGCGAAGTTCTCCTCGAACACCTCGCGGACACGGGCGAACGCCGGGTCGCAGTGCCCCTGCACCGTGGTCATGCGCGCTTCCTCTCGACGGGAAGCTCCATCGAATCACGTTCTAGGAAGTCCCGCCGAGCCCGGTCACGGGCGGCTCAGGTCGTGGGCGGGTTCGGTCACCGGGCTCGCGGCCCGCTGGACGGGACGGACCCGCCCGAACTCCAGCGTGAAGAGGGCGGCGGCCAGCCAGGCGACATCGAGCCAGGAACGGAAGGCGACGTGGCGAGGCTTGTAGGACGGGCCGAACTTCCGGTCGAAGAGGAAGAGGGACTCGGCCGCGATCCATGGGTCGAGCAGGTGCAGCGCGCGGTACGCGGCCTGCTCCAGGGTGGTGCGTTCCCGGGTGTCCAGCAGTGCGCGGAACGGGACGAAGTTCAGCGAGACGACGCCGTGGCCCCGGTCGGCCGCGTACTCGACCATTTCGGCGATGAGGCGCTCGTTGACGCCGTTCGGCCCGCCCGGGACGCGCCGCATCGCGTCCAGGCTGACGCCCTCGCCGGCGGTGACGTACCGCTGGAAGGCGATCGGCTCCATGTCCTCGTCGTAGGCGACCGCGACGATCGCCCCCGGGTGGCGTCCGGTGAGGAGCTCGTCGAGGTTCATGGCGAAGCCGCGCTCGGCCGCCCCGCCGAGCGAGCGGGACGCGACGTCCAGGAGCCGCTCGCGCAGGCCGGCGTCGAGGTCCCGTTCCAGGACGATCCGGGTGGTCACCCCGGCGTTCACGGTGCGCTGGACCGCCTGGCGGACGTTGCGCATCCGGCGTCCGGACATGCTGAACGCGCCGGGCCGGACCAGTACCTCGTCGCCGTAGCCGATCGAGCGGGCGAGCCCCCACGCGGGGAGCGCCCCGCCGCTCGCCCCGAGGACGGCGGGCCGCCAGCCGGCGGTCCGGCACCGGGCGAGGAACGACCCGATCGCGTCCGCGTGCGAGGCCGGGTCGCCGACCGGGTCGCCGCCCGCCACCGCGACGCCGAACAGGACGCGGTAGCCGACCGCGGCCCGCCCGTCCGGGCTGAACGCGTACGCCTTGTCGCGCCGCAGCGCGAACGGGGCGATGGTGTCCGAGCCGGGGTGGGCGACGAGTCCCGCGACGTGGCGGCGGTCGGCCTCGTCGGCGGGCGGCGGCGCCGGGGCGGGCGCCAGGAGGATGACCACCAGGACGAGGAGCCCGGCGGCGCCCGCGAGGCCGAGGACGTCCGGCAGCCAGGACGCGCCGTCCATGGGCGCGCCGGTCGAGCCGAGCCCGCCCGCGACCTGGCCGACCGACCTGGCCGACACGCCGCCGAACAGCAGCGAGCCGGAGACCGCGACGGCGACCAGGAGCGCCCCGGTCCGCACGGCCGCGCGGACGCGCTCGGGGTGCACGGGGACCGGGAAGCGGCCGCGCTCCAGCCACAGCCCGCCCAGGACGGCCGCGAGCAGCGGCACCCGCCACGGCTCGCCGTCGCCGGTGAGCGCGGACAGCAGGCCCAGGACGGCCAGCAGGACCAGCCCGCACCAGGCGGCGCGGCGCCGCAGCAGGACACCGCGGGCGACGATCGCGAGGGCCAGGCCGAGGGCCGCGGCGTGGGCGGGGGCGAGCGGCGCGCCGCCCGTGACGAGGCGTGCGGGCCCGCCGAGCCAGGGCGGAGCGTGCGCCGGCGTGGGCATCGCGACCAGGGCGGCGACGAGCAGAGTGGCGAGCGCGATGGGCCACACGGGCCGGTCCGGCACGCCGGACGCCGCCGTCCGTGACGCCTCGCCCGTTCGCACGAAGGACACCTGCACCACCATCCCCGACCAGAAACCTTCAAGGAGCCCTACCCGGCGGCGGCGTTTCGATGTCACCGACCGCTACATGCGGTCACTCGCCGCTACGGACGGCAAGGGGCGGGCGCGGTTAGGCTCGTGGTGATGAAGAGGCTGCTGCTCGTCCACCACACCCCCTCGCCGTCCGTCCAAGCGATGTTCGAGGCGGTGCGCGCCGGTGCGTCCACCGACGAGGTCGAAGGCGTGGAGGTGGTGGCGCGGGCGGCGCTGGCGGCCTCCGCCGTGGACGTCCTGGAGGCGGACGGCTACCTCCTGGGCTCGCCGGTGAACCTCGGCTACCTGTCCGGCGCCCTCAAGCACTTCTTCGACCTGATCTACTACCCGTGCCTGGAGGAGACCGTCCGGCGCCCGTTCGGGGCCTTCCTGCACGGCAACAACGACGCGACCGGCGCGTTGCGCGCGCTGGAGTCGATCACCACCGGGCTGAAGTGGAAGGCCGTCCAGCCGCCGGTGGTCGTCACCGGCGAGCCCGCCAAGGCCGATCTGGAGTCGTGCTGGGAACTCGGCGCGATCACGGCGGCCGAGGTCGCCGGTATCTGACGCTCGCGGCGATAGCGTGCCGCCATGAGTGGTTTCCGGCACGTGGTGATGTTCAAGTGGGCCGAGGGGACGACGACGGGCCAGCAGGAAGAGGTCGCGGCCAGGCTGGGTGAACTGCCCGGCCTCATCGGCGAGATACGGGAGTACAGCATCGGCGTGGACGCCGGCGTGAATCCCGGCGCGTACGACTTCGTCGTGGTCGCGGACTTCGCCGGGCGCGACGCCTACCTCGCCTACCGCGACCACCCGGCCCATCGTGCGGTGGTCGAGCAGTACATCGCGCCGATCGTCGCGGAGCGGGCGTCCATCCAGTACGAGGCGTAGGCGGGTTCTGCCGAAAGGGAGACGTAACCGAGCAAGCGCTTGTGCGTAGAACGGGTTTCGGTTAGCGTCGCTGGGACGCCCTCCGGGGACGGATCGCGCCCCGTTCCCGGTGGGCGGCCGGTCATCCCCGGCTGCGCACGCTCATGATCTCGTCGCGGAGCCGCTGCGGAGACGGCGCCTCCAGCAGCCGCGGACCGCCGCGCAGCGGCACCATGGCCCACCAGGATCCGGTGGCCTCACCGAACCAGACGCGCACCCCGGGGAACTGCTCCTGCAGCCCGCGCGCCGTCGCGGCGCGCATCGCCTCCGGTGTGGGCTCGTCGCGGCCGGCGCCCCCGTGAGCCGTCACGTCGCCCTCCCCCCGTAGATCTCCTCGGTAACAGCGTCCCCACGGGCCAAAGCGTCACCCCTACTCGGCAAATAGTGACTAAGCACACTATGGGGGTTAGGGCACGTGCACAGTGGGATTCCGCGCCGGTTGTGCCCGAACGGAGGTATTCGCCGAACCGAATTGCCCCGGCATGTCCGTAAAGACGGGTCCCCGGGGATGGCGACGCCCGGTGGCGAGGTGCGTGATCTTTGCGAAGCGAGTGCCGTGACCATGCACGGTCCCGGCCGCCGACGGACCCGGCCGCGGGGACCCGGGCCGCCTAGTGGAGGTTGATGCCGTCGAACATCACCTTGAGGTAGTGGTCGGCGAGGCCCTGGGCGTCCAGCCTGCCGCCCGGCTTGAACCAGCGGACCGCCACCCAGATGGTGTCGCGGATCATCCGGTAGGTGAGCTTCGGGTCGAGGTCGTCGCGGAACAACCCCTCCTTCTGGCCCGCGCTCAAGGTGTCGACCCACATCTTCTCGACCTCGTCCTCGGACTTGTTCAGGTAGGAGAAGCGGTCCATACCCTTGAGGTAGTTCCAGTCGTTCTGCATCACCGTGATCGCGGCCCGGTGCGGCTCCAGGCTCCCGAACGCGACGCGGACGAGCCCGGCGATGGTGTCGCGCGGGCTTTCGCCCCGGTCGAGCACCGCCTGGTACGACGCCATGATCTCGTTGAAGAAGCTGGCGAGGATCTCGTCGACGATCGACTCTTTCGAGTCGAAGTGGTGGTAGAGGCTGCCCGAGAGGATGCCGGCCTCGTCGGCGATGTTGCGGACCGTGGTGGCCTGGAAGCCCTTCTCGGCGAACAGTTCCGCGGCCAGCCTGACCAGGTGCTCGCGCCGTTCCGACGCCAGCGCGGCGGAGCCCTTGCCGCGGCGGCGGGCACCGCCGGCGCGGGTTCTGGATCGTCCGGAGTCGGCGCTCGTGGTCGTCACCCTCTCATTATGCCGTGTCGCCCAACCGCTTGCTCGTCGCCCGCACCAAGGTTACTTGCTGTTAACAAGCGCTTGCTGCATTTCGGTCGCCGCGCGTCCCGCATAGGCTCGGGCCATGCCCGACGTGATCGTTTTCGACCTGTACGGAGTGATCGCCCGTACCCAGTCCCCCGAGGCGGTGCGGCGGATCGAGAAGATCGCCGGCGATCCGGGCCCCTCGTTCTGGGACGCCTACTGGTCGTGCCGCCCCTCCTACGACGCCGGCCAGCGGAGCGCCGCCTACTGGGCCGACGTGGCCGGACTCCTCGGCACCACCTTCCCGGACGTCCCGGCCCTCATCGAGGCCGACCTGGAGTCCTGGACCGAGGTGGACGACACCATGGTCGCCCTCGTCCACGAACTCGCCGACGAGGGCCGCACCCTCGGGCTCCTGTCCAACATCATCAGCGACCTGGTGCCCCGCTTCGAGGCCCGCCACGGCGCCGTGCTCGGCCGCTTCGACGCGCTCACCTACTCCTGCCGCATCGGCGTGGCCAAGCCCGACCCCCGCGCCTACGAGATCTGCGCCGAGCGCCTCGGCGTCCGGCCCTCCGACGTCGTCTTCTTCGACGACAACGAGCGCAACGTCCTCGCCGCCCGCGACACCGGCATGCGCGCCGAGCTCTTCACCTCCCCGGCCCAGGTCCGCGCCCTCGTCGGCTGACGGCCCCCGCCCGCGCCGGGCCGCCACCGCCTGCGCGCCTCCATCGGGTCACTCCTCGGCGCGCATCCGGACGGCGAGACCACGATCCCGGCGGTCCGGGGCGGGGAGGGTGCGGGCGGTGGTGGCCGCGACCAGGAGGAGGGCGGCGATCGTGGTGAAGGCGTGGCCGTATGTGGTCGTCTGGGGCGTGAGGGGGGCCGTCAGGGTGACCAGTACGGCCAGGCCCAGGGCGGCGCCGGTTTGTTTGGTGGTGTTCATCAGGCCGGAGGCGGCGCCGGCGTCGTGGGCGGGGACGTTCGAGGTAACGGCCTTGGTGAGCGGGGTGTTGAGGAGGCCGGCGCCGGCGGAGACGAGGATCGCCGGGCCGAGGATGCCGGTGAGGTAGCCGTCGCCGGGGGCCAGGCGGCTCTGCCAGAGGAAGCCCGCGGCGGCTGTCAGGGCGCCGATGGTGATCAAGGTGCGGTCGTCGGTGCGTTCCATCAGGCGGGGCGTGACGTGCAGGGCGACCGCCAGGGTGAGGAGTGTGTGGGGGAGGAAGCCCAAGCCCGTTTGCAGGGGGCTGTAGTGCAGGACGTTCTGCATGGACAGCGTCAGGAAGTACCACATCGGGTTGAGGCAGGCACCGGCGAGCAGCATCGTCACATTCCCTACGGCCACTGTGCGGATGCGGAAGAGGTGCAAGGGGAGCAGGGGTGTCTGTGACCGGGATTGCAGGACGGTGAAGGCCACCAGGGCGGCGGCGCCGAAAGCGAGGGCCGGGACGTTCCAGTCGCGTGTGATGCCGTAAGTGAGGGAGGCGACGCCTGCGGTGGCCAGGACGGCTCCGGGGACGTCCAGGCGCCCGCGTGGATGCCTGCTGTCCGGCAGCAGGCGGGTGGGCAGGAGGGCCAGCGCGCCGACCGGGACGTTGATGAGCAGGATCCAGCGCCATGACAGGGCGTCGGTGAGGACGCCGCCGATGAGGTTGCCGGCGGTTCCTCCGGCCAGCCCCACGGCCGTCCAGGCGGCCAGGACGCGCGGGCGCAGGTCCTCCTCGAACGTGGTGGTGAGAATGGTCAGGGTGGCCGGGGCGAGGACGGCGGCGCCGAGGCCCTGGAAGGCGCGGGCCGCGATGAGGGTCCAGGGGTCCGCGGCGAGTCCGCCCGCCAGGCTGGCGAGGGTGAAGAGGGCCAGGCCGCCGAGGACGGTGCGGCGCAGGCCGCAGAGGTCGGCGAGGCGGCCGCCGAGCAGGAGGAGCCCGCCGAAGGTCAGCGCGTAGGCGTTCACGATCCACTGCAGGTCGACCGGGGCGATGCCCAGGTCCGCCTGGACGGACGGCAGGGCGACGTTCACCACGGAGACGTCCAGGACGACCATGAACTGCGCGGTGCATGCCAGGGCGAGCACCAGCCGCCGGCGCGGTGTCATCCATCCTCCATTGTGATACGGCTGTATCAATATGATACGTGTGTATCACACACCGGGAGGGATGGAGCGTGCCGAGGACCGCCGACCACGACGCGCGCCGCGCGCAGATCATCGACGGGCTCGTCCGGGTGGCCGGGCGGGACGGGCTGCACGCCGTCACCCTGCGGGCGGTGGCCGGGGAGGCCGGGGTGTCGCTGCGGCTCGTCCAGTACTACTTCGAGAGCAAGGCGCAGCTGATGAAGGCGGCGCTGGACCGGCTCGAACGGCAGAGCCACGAGCGGTGGGCGGCGCGGCTGGCGGGGCTGCGGGACCCGTCGCCGCGGGAGGTCGTCGAGGCGCTGGTCGCCGAGGCGCTGCCCACCGATTCCGAGAGCCGCGTGTTCCACCAGGTCTGGACGTCCTATGCCGTCCTGGCGCTGACCGATCCGTCGCTGGCGGCCCAGCCGTTCGTGGCGGGGCCCGACCGGCTGGAGCGGCGGCTCACGCGGGTCCTCGCCGGCGCGGGCGTCGCCGGAGACCCGGAGACCGAGGCGGCGCGGCTGCTCGCGCTCGCGCACGGGCTCGGGACGAGCGTGCTGGTGGGACACCGGAGCCCCGAATCGGCCATGGACATCCTGCGCCACCACCTGGACGAGCTGTTCTGACCGGCCCTCGCTAGGAGGGGGGAGGGAGCTCGCCGCCCGCCTCGGCCGCCTTCGCCAGCCGCTCGCGCAGCGTCCGGACGAGCTCGTCGCTCTGCTCGGTCAGCCGCTCGATCGCGGGCAGCGCCAGATCGTCGCGGACGGTGTCGGCGATCAGCTCGTCGTACTGGCGGGCCTTCTCCGCGATGGACTCCAGGTGCCGCTGGGCGCGCAGCACCTCGTCCGCCGACCTGGCCCGCTCCGCGTAGCGTTCGAGCGCCTCCACGCGCCGCGTCACCGCCTCGACGGAGATGCCGAGCTTGTCGCGCAGCGGGGCCAGCGCGGCCTCGACCTCGGGGAGCAGCGTGCCGCCGGCCGCCAGCTCCTCCTGCTCGGCGCGCAGCTTCGACTGCCGCGCCAGCACCTGCGCGATCTCCCACTCCTGCCGCGGCAGCGTGACGGCGTTGTCGACGGCGTCCAGCAGCCCCTCCCGGTTGACCTCGGAGTCGCGGACGGCGTCGATCGCGGCCTGCACGCGCCCGAGCATCGCGCGGCCCTCGTCGTCGAAGTCCTGCGGGGTGAGGTAGCGGTCGCGGCGCCGTTCCAGCTCCCGGGCGCGCCGCAGGTCGAGGGAGACCGAGGGGGTGCCGAGCGCGACCAGCACCGCGAGCATGCCGAGGCCGATCAGCCACAGCGAGCCGAGCAGCGGCGAGCCGAGCAGGCCGAGGCCGAGCACCGTCAGCGGCGCCAGCCACAGCAGCGGGCGGCGGCGCGCGACGATCGTGTCGAGTTCGGCGCGCAGGGCGGGGTCGGCGACGGGGCGCGGCTCGGCGGGCGAGCCGTCCTCGGGGGCGCGGGGCGGCGCGATCCGCCGCCAGTAGGTGGACACGTGCGTCTCGAACGCGAAGTCCGTCTGCGCGATCTCGATCTCGGTGGGGCCCGGGGGCAGCGGCCACGAGCCCACGGGGTCGCCCCCGCCGGGTCCGGTGAAGCGCACCCACCAGCCGCCCTTGCCGTCGTCGCACCGGTAACGGCCCGGTGCCACGTCGATGCCGACGAAAAACGTTCCGATCCCCGGTATGGAATCGTTCCACGCGCCACTGGTCACCGGTGACCTCCGACCCGACTTCTCCGCCGTGTCCCCCCGCCCTCTCCGGCGGGGACCGTCCAGCCCGTATAGGGAACGACGTCCGGGGGACGGTAAGAGTTGCAGTACCCACATCCGTGTCGGGGAAGCCGGATCGGGTTTGGAATACTCCACACGTGCGACCTGACCATGCGCCTTTCGTGGACCCCCTCGACGACCCGCCGTGGGCGATGCAGTTGGTGGTACGCGCCGAGAAGGCCGATCCGCCCAATCACGGCGCGGTCTGCGAGGCGGCGGCGGCCGCGGTCGTCATGCTGCTCACCGATCCGCGTGCGGCCGAGCCCGGCGGCGCGTGGCACGACGCGGTCCGCGAGTGGGAGTCGCGCCGCATCCGCAAGGTGACGCGGCGGGCCCGCGGCGTCCGCTGGCCGGAGGCGGCGGCGCTGCCCGGCGTGACGGTCGAGCACGCGGGCGCGCAGGTGCGGGCTTTCCCGCCCGGCCCGGTGCCGGACGTCCCGCCGGAGCTGGCGAAGCTCCAGGTCGCGGGCCTCGACCTGGCCGACGCGGACGAGCCCGGCCCGCCGCCCGCGCCCCCGTACGCCGCGATCGCCCTCAACCCGGACGTGACGATCACGACCGGCAAGGCCGCCGCCCAGTGCGGGCACGCGGCCCAGCTCCTGCTGCGCAAGGGCCGCCGCGGGCACGTGGCCGACTGGGTGCGGGGCGGGGCGGCGGTTCACCTGGTCAGGGACGTGCCGTGGCGGAGCTGCGTGAAGCAGGCGGCGGTCGTGGTCCGCGACGGCGGCTTCACCGAGGTCCCGCCCGGCACGATGACGGCCGCCGCCTGGCTCGTGCGCGAGTAGCCGGGAGCCCCCGGGGCGGGACCTGAACGCGGCGCGGCGTGCCGGACGCCGTTGTCCGGCACGCCGCACGGTCATCGGAGGCGGTCAGGGCAGCGTGACGGCGACAGGGTCGATCCCCGCCTCGGCGATCAGCGAGGGCAGCCTGCCCGCGAACGGGTGGTGGTCGGTCGGCAGGCCGCGCGGGTTGTCGACCACGTAGTGGACGACGCCGCCGTCGCGGCCCTCGTCCCACGTCGCGCCGACCGACCGCAGGACCGACGCCGCCGCGGCCGCGTCGGACGCCCGCACCGAGACCCGGATCGGCGACTCGTGCGACGGGAGGGCCGCCGCCCGCCGCGCCGCCTCGGCCGCCGCGGCCGCCCGCGGAGCCGCCGCACGCTCCGGGGCCGGGCCCAGGATCGCGTTGTAGAGCAGCTTCGCCGTGCCGTCGGTGAACGCTCGGAAGTTCGGCTCCGCGGCGAACAGCACCGAGCGTCCCTCGCCCGCGGGCTGGTCCACGACCGCGGCCGTGCCGCCCAGCTCCGCCGCGCCCCGCTCGAACCCGGACACGAACCACTCGGGCGAATCCGCCTCCGGGTACGCCGCGGCGACGCCGCTGGACGCCCGCATGACCAGGTCGTAGGCCGTGAAGTTCCAGACCGTCCCGCCGACGTCCTCGGCGAGCGGGCCGTCCTCGTCCACCTTCACGCGGAACAGCGTGCCGGGGATGTCGGAGGTCGGTTCCGACAGCGTCGCCGTCGTCAGGCCGAGCCGCGCCGCGAGCTGCGTGCCGCCCTGCCAGCCGATGTAGCGGCCGCCGCCGCGCGTCCACTCCTGGAGCGCGGCCCGCCCGGCGTCGCCGAGCGCGTCGTAGGCGGACGACGCCGGGCCGTCCGGGGTGACCAGGACCTCGATGCCCGCGAGCCCGCCCGCCGCCACGTCCGCCGGGGTCAGCATCGTGTACGGCAGCTTCCAGTCGCGGTCGAGGCGGTGCCGCAGCCAGCCGGCCGACTCGCGCGCCGCCGACGACGTCGCGGAGAGCTGGAGGACGCCGAGCCGCGGCGCCTTCCCCTCGTGGCCCGGACGCGGCGCCGGGACGGTCCCCACCGGGACGGCCCGCGGGCGCAGGACGGCGCCGGACGACCCGCCCCGCACGTTCGCCAGCAGCGGCAGGCTCCACGCCGTCACGTCGTAGAAGTACGGGAACGGGGTGTAGGAGTCCTCGTTCAGCATGGCCTGGATCCAGTGCTTCTGCCCCTGGGCCATCGAGATCCAGTACGTCCCGGCGGGGAGGGTCTCCTTGCCCTCGGCCTCCCCGTACGGCCTGAAGTCCGGGACGGTCAGCGGCCGGACGAGCCTCTCGACGCGGACGCCCATCCGCTGGAGCCTGCGCACGACCGTGCGGACCTCGTCGCGCTTGGCCGGGTCGCCCTCCTGCAGGAAGTAGTGCCGCACCTTGCGGTCGGGCACCTGCCGGTCGATCTGGTTCGGCGGATTGTAGATCTGGTTGGGCTCCAGCTTCCCGGCCACGCCCTGCCGGTGGGCGTCCACCGTCATCTGGCGCCACTCGGTGAGGACGCGCCGCCGGTTGGCGGCCGCGGCCGACAGCGTCACCCACTGGGTGAGGTACTGCTCCTCCACCTTCTCCGGGTACGGGCTGGAGTTGCCCTTCTCGAACGTCATCCCGGCGGCGTGGAACCCGCTGGTCGGCACCGAGTCGCCGTACCCCTGGTAGAAGAGGTCGTAGACGTCGCGGTTGAAGAAGTCGATGCCGCGCCGTGTGAACTCGGCGGCCATCGACGCGCCGTACAGGTCGTTGATCCAGCCGATCGCCTGCTCGGGCGTCTCGTGGTAGATCGGGTCGGCGTTCGGCGGGAAGAAGTACGACGTCCCGCCCATCTCGTGCGCGTCGATGTACAGCGCCGGCGGGAACCGGGTGAGCATCGCCAGCTTGCCGTCGGTCTCCGGCTGGGTGCGCGCGAACCAGTCGCGGTTCATGTCGAAGCCGTAGGCGTTCTGGCGCGTCCCCGCCTCGCGGCCGTCCGGGTTCTGCGTCGGCAGGATCACCACGAGCGCGTTGTCGAGGATCGCCTTCGCGGCGCAGTCGGTCCGGTCGCCGAGGCCGCGCAGCACCCGGAGCGCCGCGTCCGTGCCGCTCGGCTCGTTGCCGTGGACGTTGCCGCTGACCCACAGGATCGGGACGCCGTGCCTGGTGATCCGCTCGGCCAGCGCGTCGGGCGTGCGGGGCTCGCGCAGCAGGCCGGCCTCCGTGCGCACCTTCGCCAGCCCCGCCTTGGTCACCAGCCCGGGGCGGCCCGCGATCGCGTACCTGAGCGGGCGTCCCTGCGCGGAGGTGGCCAGCGTCCCGGACACGACCCGCTCGCTCTTCGCGGCGACCGTCTCCAGGTACCTGTCGGACTCGGCCGCGCTGACCGGCCGCTCGCCGAGTTCGAAGCCGAGGACCTGCTCGGGGGAGGGGACCTTGCCCCGGTAGACCGGTTCGGTCCGCGTCGGATCGCAGCTCGCCGGAGGTGCGGCGGGGGACTGCGCGGCGGCCGGGGCCGCGAGCGACGCCGGCAGCGCCAGGGACGTGACCAGCGCCAGCGGCCACACCAGTTTTCGGGCTCTCATGAGCCACAAAGTGACACCGGGCCGGTGACCCACCAAGGGCAAGATCTGCCAAGATCAGGCGGGTCGGCCGGGGCGCGGCCGCGGCCCGGTGAGGGCGGCGGCCCGGTTGATCGCCTGGAGCGCGAACTCCTGCGTCCGGGTGAGCTGCCGCCCGCCGCCGGGCGAGCCGTCCCCGTCGTCCCCGGCCGCCCCCGCGAGCTGCGCCTTCGCGCTCAGCCCGTAGGACAGGAACAGCAGGACGACGAAGGCCGCCAGGTACAGCAGGTGCTCGACCAGGCCGCCCCACCTGGCCGTGAAGACGTCCAGTACGGCGAACATCGCGAACCCGGCCATCCAGCCGACCATCGGCGGCACGAGCAGGATGTCCCGGCGCAGCACCAGCGCGGCGGCGGCCGAGGCGACGAGCACCAGCTCGATCACCTTGACCAGGACCAGGACGGCCGTCGCGGGCAGGGCCCCGAAGTAGCCCTCGACCTCGTCCTGCCGGTCGCCCCACATCAGCACCGCGCTGAGCATGCCGGTCCCGCCGTACGCGATCAGGAAGACGCCGACCGCGTAGTGGAAGCGGTGCCACGTGGACGAGCTCTGCGCAGCCTTCCGCGCCGCCTTCTGCACGGGCGACTCCCGCACGGGCGTGTCCTGCACGGGCGGTTCCTGCACGGTCTGGTCCGGCGCCGGTCCGGCTCCGGCCCCGCCGGCTCCGGGGCCGCCCGCCCCGCCGCCCGTTTCGGAACCGGTGACCGGAGTGGCTCCCGGGTCCGCCCCCGCGCCAACCGTCATCGTCCCCCCACATTCCGGTTCATGTGCTACGCGCAAGATATCCCGGATAAGGTGCCCTGGCGCTCCGAAACGCGGCGGCCCACCCCGGCCGTCCGCCGGCCGGCCCACCGGCCGGGCACCGCCGACACCCTGCTGACCAGCCCGAAGTACTTGCGCACGGGCGGGCGAAGCGGGAGGCTGAGGTCTCGTCGGGCCGCGCGGAGTCCGTGAGGAACTGAGGATGACGCCTGACGATACGGGAACCGCCGCGCCGTCGAAGACGCGGATCGAATATCTGGAAGAACTGGGCGACGAGCTGGTCAAGCGTGGCTTCCGGGTGCGTCTCACCCTGCCCCGCGGCCAGTCGCCGAGCCTGCACGTGCTGAATCCGGACGCGTCCGCCCTCACCGAGAACATCCTGGCGGAGCAGGGCGCGGACGGCTGGTGGTACTGGTGGTCGTGGGCGGAGCGGATCGCGGCCGCCGACGACGTCGCCACCGCGGCCGACCGGGTCGCGCTGGTCCTCGCCGTCAACTGAGGCCGCCGTCAACTGAGGCCGCCGTCAACTGAGGCCGCCGTCAACTGAGGCCGCCGTCAACTGAGGCCGCCGTCAACTGAGGCCGCCGTCAACTGAGGCCGCCGTCAACTGAGGCCGCCGTCAAGCGCGGCCGCCGTCAACTGAGGCCGCCGCGCCGAGTACCGACCGAAACGGCCCGTCCGCCGGCCGGGGTGGTCTCCTGCCGCCCCGGCATGGTCCTGGCGCGCCCGCGAGCCGCCCCGGAACGGCCGCCCCCGGGCTCAGGGGAATGTTGAGCCGTCGAACATACCGCGCCCCCGTGGTGGGACGGCTTTGCCCGCCGCGTCTCATCCCCCCGTCAGCGCACCCCCGCGTCACGCCCGTGTTGATCTCGCGTTACGTGATTGTTACGCCCGACAACAAATTGGTCCGGCGACAGGTCTGGCGCACCGGACAAGGCCGACATAAGTTGCGGGGCACAACATTCACGCCGGTGGACATGTGATCTCGCTCACCGGCCTGCGACCCCCTCGGCCGCGCCACGGCGGCCCACCCCAGAAAGGACCCGGGCATATGCGCAAGGGGATCCTCAGCCTGATGGCCGTCATGACGGCCGGGGCGCTCACCCTCACCGCCTGCGGCGACGACGGTTCCGACGACGCCGGCGGCTCCGGCGAGGTCAAGGGCAAGGTCGGTGTGATCCTGCCCGACACCGCCTCCTCGGACCGCTGGGAGAGCTTCGACCGGCCGTACCTGGAGCAGGCGTTCAAGGCGGCCGGTGTCGAGAGCGACATCCAGAACGCGGAGGGCTCGGCCCAGCGGTTCCAGACGATCGCCGACCAGATGCTCACCAGCGGCGCCACCGTCCTGCTCCTGACCGGACTCGACTCCAACTCGGCGGCCGCGGTCCAGCGCAAGGCGCAGTCGCAGGGCGTCAAGACCATCGACTACGACCGGCTCACGCTCGGTGGCGTCGCCGACTACTACGTGTCGTTCGACAACGTGAAGGTCGGCGAGGAGATGGGCAAGGGCCTGGCGAAGTGCCTGGGCGAAGAGAAGTCCAACATCGTGTACCTGAACGGTGCGCCGACCGACAACAACGCGACCCTGTTCGCCCAGGGCTCGCACAACATCCTCGACAAGAACGCCAACTACACGAAGGTCGCCGAGCAGCCCGTTCCGGACTGGAGCGCCGAGAAGGGCGCCACGATCTTCGAGCAGATGTGGACCGAGCAGCAGGGCAAGATCGACGGCGTGCTCGCCGCCAACGACAACCTCGGCAACTCGGTCATCTCGATCCTCAAGAAGAACAAGCAGGCCGGCAAGGTCCCCGTCACCGGCCAGGACGCGACCGTCCAGGGGCTGCAGAACATCCTCGACGGCACCCAGTGCATGACGGTCTACAAGCCGGTCAAGCAGGAGGCCGACGCGGCGGCCAAGCTGGCCGTGTCCCTGATCAAGGGCGAGAAGGGCGAGACCAACGGCACCACCAACGACCCGGAGGGCAAGCGTGACGTGCCGTCGGTGCTGCTGACCCCGATCGGCGTCGACGAGGAGAACATGAAGAAGGTCGTGGACGACGGGTTCGTCAAGGTCGAGGACCTCTGCAAGGGGGCCTACGCGGCGAAGTGCAAGGACGCGGGCATCCAGTAGCCGCCCCCCGCTGACCTCGTGGCGGGCCCCCGCACCGCTGAGGGGCGCCCCGGGTACCCGGAAACCCGGGACGCCGGGGGCCCGCCACGGGCACGACGTGAACCCTGGAAGGAACCACGTGGCTGTAAACGGAGACCCCGTCCTCCGCCTGACCGGGCTCAACAAGAGCTTCGGCGCCGTCCATGTGCTGCACAACGTGGACTTCACGGTGCGGCTGGGCGAAGTGATGGCGCTCGTCGGCGACAACGGCGCCGGCAAGTCCACCCTCATCAAGTGCATCGCCGGCATCCACCCCTTCGACTCGGGGCAGATCGAGTTCGAGGGCCGCCAGGTGACGATCGACGGGCCGCGCGCCGCGTCCGAACTCGGCATCGAGGTCGTGTACCAGGACCTCGCCCTCGCCGACAACCTCGACATCGTGCAGAACATGTTCCTCGGCCGCGAGCGGCGCAAGGGCCTCGTCCTGGACGAGCCGTCGATGGAGGAGGCGGCGCGCGAGACGCTCGCCCGGCTGTCGGTCCGCACCGTCAAGTCCGTCCGCCAGCAGGTCGCGAGCCTGTCCGGCGGGCAGCGGCAGACCGTCGCGATCGCCAAGGCCGCGCTGTGGGAGTCCAAGGTCGTGATCCTGGACGAGCCCACCGCCGCGCTCGGCGTCGCGCAGACCCGCCAGGTGCTCGATCTCGTCCGGCGGCTCGCCGACACCGGGCACGCCGTCGTGCTCATCTCGCACAACATGAACGACGTGTTCGAGGTCGCCGACCGCATCACCGCGCTCTACCTCGGCAGGGTCGCGGCGGACGTCGCCCGTACCGAGGTCACCCACGGCCAGGTCGTGGAACTCATCACCGCCGGCCGTTCCGGCGATCTCGGCCTCGCGCCGCAGACCGCCGCCGAGAGCATCTGAAGGGGGACCAGGTGTCCACCGACATCCCCGAAGGCAAGGAGGCCGCCGTGAAGCTGGCGGACTCGGATTTCGCAACGGACCGGCGCGAACACGACGTGAAGTCGGCGTTGCTGGACTACTGGTACCGGCTCAAGGCGGGTGAGCTGGGCGCGCTCCCCGCCATCATCGGCCTGGCCTCGCTGTTCGTCCTGTTCACCATCCTGAAGCCCGAGACGTTCCTCAGCACGGGGAACATCGCGAACCTCTCCACGCAGGCGCTGCCCATCACGATCCTCGCCATGGGCCTGGTGTTCGTGCTGCTGGTGGGGGAGATCGACCTGTCGGCCGGTGTGGCGAGCGGTCTCTGCGCGGCGCTGATGGCCAAGCTCCTCGTCGAGAGCGGGCAGCCCTGGTACGTCGCGGTGATCAGCGCCGTCGCGGCCGGCATCATCATCGGCACCGCGATCGGCTGGCTGGTCGCGGTCCTGCGCATCCCCTCGTTCGTCGTCTCGCTGGCGTTCTTCCTCGGGCTGCAGGGCATCACGCTGTGGCTGATCGGCGAGGGCGGGACCGTCCCCGTCCGCGACGACGTCATCGTGGCGCTCGCCACCAAGAACATGCCGGTATGGCTCGGCTGGGCGCTCGCCGTGGCCTGCTCCGCCGGCTACGCGGCCACGCAGCTGCTGCGCTGGCGCCGCCAGCACGCCCGCAACCTGCACTCCAAGCCGATCGAGCTCGTGCTCATCCAGTGCGCGGTCGTCGCGGCCGTGCTGCTCGGCGCCACGTACGTGCTCAGCCTGGACCGCGCCGCCAGCCCGCTGATCGAACTGGCCGGCATCCCGTGGGGCGTGCCGCTGGTCGGCACCCTGCTGATCGTGTGCACGTTCCTCCTGAGCCGCACCTCCTTCGGCCGGCACATCTACGCCGTCGGCGGCAACGCCGAGGCCGCCCGCCGGGCCGGCATCAACGTGATCCGCATCCGGATCTCGGTCTTCATGATCTGTTCCGGGCTCGCCGCGGTCAGCGGCATCCTGGCCGCGTCCCGGCTCAACTCGGTCGCGGTGAGCGCGGGGGCCGGCAACACGCTGCTGTACGCGGTCGGCGCCGCCGTCATCGGCGGGACGAGCCTGTTCGGCGGGCGCGGCAAGGCCCGCGACGCGGTGTTCGGCGGGCTCGTGATCGCCACCATCGAGAACGGGCTCGGCCTGCTCGGCACCAAGGCGTACCTCAGCTTCCTCATCACCGGTGTGGTGCTGCTGCTCGCCGCCAGCATGGACGCGCTGGCCAGACGACGGCGATCCAACGTAGGACGGTGACGACGTGCGCACGGTGGCCGTGGGAGCGGTGATCCCGTGAACACGGCCGGGGAGTCCTGGGAGCCGGTGGCACGCACCATCGGCTCCCAGGCCCTGCCGGACGGCCCCCGCGGGCCGTCCGGCGGTTTCCGGGCGAAGAGCGCTGCTGATATTCTCGCTGGCCACGACCGCCTGCCGCGCGGCGGCGGTGCGGCACGGTGGGAGCCCCTCGGCATGTCAGTGACACCAGCCTTGGACCTGCGCGGAATCGAAAAGAGTTTCGGTTCCGTCAAGGTCCTGCACGACGTCGCGTTCTCCGCCTACCCCGGCGAGGTCACCGCACTGGTCGGCGACAACGGCGCCGGCAAGACGACACTGGTCAAGTGCATCGGCGGCATCCACCCGTTCGACGCGGGGGAGTACCGCTTCGAGGGCCGCCCGGTGCGGGTCGGCGGCCCCCGGGAGGCCACCCGCCTCGGGATCGAGATCGTCCACCAGGACCTCGCGCTCTGCGAGAACCTGGACATCGTCCAGAACCTCTTCCTCGGCCGGGAGCAGCGCCGCGGCCTCACGCTGGACGAGACCGCGATGGAGGAGATGGCGCGCACGACGCTGTCCGGTCTCGCCGTCCGCACGATGGGCTCGGTCCGGCAGCGGGTCGCGACGCTTTCGGGCGGGCAGCGGCAGACCGTCGCGATCGCCCGCGCCGTCCTGTGGGACAGCAAGGTCGTCGTCCTGGACGAGCCCGCCGCCGCGCTCGGCATGGCCCAGACCCAGCAGGTGCTGGAGGTCGTCCGGCGGCTCGCGGACAAGGGCCTGGCCGTCGTGCTGATCTCGCACAACATGAACGACGTATTCGCGGTCTCCGACCGGATCGCCGCGATGTACCTCGGCCGGATGGTCGCCCAGGTGCGGACCTCCGACATCACCCACCGGCAGGTCGTCGAGCTGATCACCTCGGGTGCCAGCGGAGAGCTGGGGCTGCGCCGATGATGAAGGGCGGCCCGTCACAAGAGGACATCCGGCGGCACAACCTCGGGACACTCCTGCGCTTCGTGCACCTGCGCGGCCCGGCGTCGCGCGCCACGCTCGCCGAGTCCCTCGGCCTCAACCGCAGCACGATCATGGCGCTGACCGCCGACCTCACCGCCGCCGGGCTCGTCCGCGAGGAGCTGCCGCGCGGCCCCGGACGCCGCGCCGGGCGCCCGTCCCTGGTCGTCCGGCCCGAGTCGACCCGGGTCTACGTGCTGGCGTTCGAGGTCGGCGTCGACCGGCTCGTCGTCGCGCGCGTCGGGCTCGGCGGCGTCGTCCTGGACCGCCGCGAGGGTGTGCGGGCCCGCGGCTCCGACCCCGCGGAACTGCTCGGCGTGCTGGTCGCCGGGGCACGCGCCCTCGTCCGCAAGGCCGAGCGCGACGCCGTCTGCGTCGGCGCCACGCTCGGCTTCCCCGGCACCGTCCGCCGCTCCGACGACACGATCATGTTCGGCCCCAACCTCGACGTCGGGGAACTGCGGCTCGGCGACGCCCTGTCCCGCCGGCTCGGCCTCGGCATCCCCGTGTCGGTCTGCAACGACGCCAACCTCGGTGCCCTCGCCGAACACGAACGGGGCGCGGGGGTCGGCTGCGACAACCTCATCTACCTGCACGGCGACGTCGGCGTCGGCGGCGGCATCATCGCGCACGGGCGGCTGCTCGGCGGCGACGAGGGCTTCGGCGGCGAGATCGGCCACATGATCATCAACCCGGGCGGGCGGCGCTGCGCCTGCGGGTCGAAGGGCTGCCTGGAGGCCGAGGTGGGGGAGCGGACGCTGCTCGCCCACGCCGGCCGCGAGGAGTCCCCCGACCAGCCGGGCCGCGACGCGGTCCGCTCCGTCGTCGCCGCCGCCGACGCCGGCGACATCGTCGCCCGGGAGGCGCTGCAGCGGGTCGGCAGCTGGCTCGGCCTCGGCGTCGCCAACCTCGTCAACGTCTTCAACCCCGGCATGGTCGTCTTCGGCGGGACGCTCCGCGACATCTACCTCGGCGCCGCCGCGCAGATCCGCAGCGTCATGGCGACCGGCGCGCTCGCGGCGCCCCGCGAGAGGGTCAAGCTCCGCACCGCCGCCCTCGGCGACGACACGACCCTCGTCGGCGCCGCCGAGTTCGCGTTCGCGGAGGTCCTGTCCGACCCGGTCCAGGTCCTCACCCGGCTACGGGCCCCGGAGGCCGTGCTTTAGGCAGGCCAGGCTCACTTCGCTCGCCGGCGCTCGCTACGTGACCTGGCCTGTGCGAGCGCCCATCGCTTCGCGATCTTCCCGGCGAGGCTCGCCTTCGGCGTCGCCTCGCCGGTCAGATAAGGCGCTCGCGTGTCGGTCGGCGTCGTTGCGGGCCACCTGCGCCGCCTTTGCGGGTCAGGGTCTGCGGGTGGGGTTGACCGCGTCTGACTCGGCGGGGGTGTCCGGGCGGGGCCGCTGGGCCGCGCCCTCGTCGGCCAGTTGCCGTTCGTGCTCGGAGATGCTCAGACCGTCCCTGCTCTCCTCCGGTTCCTCGATGCGCAGGCCCTCGGGCGGGTCGGTCACGTACTCCTCGGTCAGCCCGATCTCCAGGTCCTGGTCGTTGTCGCCCATCTCGTCGACGTCCTCGCGGAAGTCGCGGCTCTCACCGGGCTCGCGTGCCCGCATGCCTCCTCCTCGTCCGTCTCGCTCGTCCGTCTCGGTTCCGCTGATCGGACCGGTATCCCCGCTGAGGGGCGGCCTACTCGCGGTCGCGGACGGCGACGAGCCCGCCGAGGACCCCCACGTACGCGGTTCCGTCCGGGCCGAGGGTGATGGGCGCCCAGTTGTTGTCGAACCACTTGCCGGGGCCCGTCAGCACCTTGTAGACGGTCCGGCCGGTGTGGACGTCCACCGCCGTCAGGTACCAGGCGTCGATGAAGTCCTTCCGCGGCTCCTTCGTGTACAGGTAGAGGAGCCCGGCGGGGACCGACACCTTGGGGACGGTGGAGAGCGAACGCTCCTTGCTCGTCCATACGGTCTCGCAGCCGTTCCCGCCCGGCCGCACGTCCACGCGGCTGACCCCGCCGACGGACGAGCCGCCCGGCGGAAGCTCCAAGAAGTTGCGGTAGCCGTAGTTGTTCTCCACGAGGAGGCTGCCGCCGTACCCGACGAGCGAGTTGTCCGTCGCGCTCGCTCCGCTGCCGAACACGGGGACCTGGCACACCAGCCGGCCGTCGGCCCTGCGGCGGACGATCACGTGCATGCGGTCGTCGGCGTTGTCGGTGATGGCCACGTACCCGTCGCCGAAGAACGTGGGCGTCGTCCCCGAGCCCTGGTCGATCTGGCCGGGCTTGCGTCCGCTTCCCCTGTCGTAGGGCTCGCGCCAGATGACCTCGGGCGTGCCGTCCCGATCCGCGCGCATCTGGTAGAGCGCATGGTCGGACACGATCGACAGACCGTCTTCGGACGCCGCGAACGAGTTCTGGATGCTCTCGCCCTGGAGCCGCGTCATCCGGACGGTGCCGGAATCGGGGTCGAGGGTGCCGATCCGTCCGTTCCGCGTGATCCACCAGATGAGGCCGCCCCAGTCCGGGCCGACGGCGGTGACGGGGTCGCACTCGCCCGCGGGCCACGGATTCGTCCAGGTGGCGCAGTCGTGCGGGAGGTACCCGCTGAGATCCCAGTCATCGGTCACCGTGAAGCGCCACCTGCCGTCCGGGCCCTTCTCGTGGGCGAACCGCCGCAGATGGAACGCCGAGTCCGCGAGGACGGCGCGGTCTTGCGCGTCCAGGTAGTAGTAGGCCCCGCCCGACGTATCGGTGAGCACCTTGTCCAGGCTCAGCGAGAAGACCGCCTGGACCGTGGACGGTCGGGGCGGCAGCTCGTAGGTGGCGAGGTCCTTCAGCGTCCTGGGGTCGATCAGCCGCAGCATGAAGTTCTGCCCGCGCGTGCACTGCGCCACGATCAGTCCGGTCCCGCGGGCGAAGGTCACCGTCGAGCACAGTCCGGGCAGGCCGTCGCCCTTCGCCTCGTTGAGCACTTCGGGGTCGCGGCCGAGCGGCCCAAGGAACGGGTACGTGTCGGACGCGTAACTGTCGGCGTGCATGGACGACAACCCCGCGGGCCCCTGGTGCGGGTTGGCCGGAACGGGACGTCCCTCCAGCGGCTTCGGCGTGGCGGGCCCGCCGACGTAGGCCGGGACGAAACCGCGGCCGGGGCCGTCCGGGATCGGGTCTGCCTCCGCCGGGACGGCGACCCCCGCCATACCGGCGGACAACGCGACGGACAGGAGGGCGGCGAGCAAGGGTCTGCGCATGGGGGCGGCTCCTGGACGGCGGGCTGAGGGCAGGCTTTGGACGGGCTCGGGCGGCCCCGGTCGCGCCCTCCGGGACGATCCACCGCGCAAAAGGTTGATCGTCCAGGGCGCCTCGATGGTTACCATCCGGGCATGGGCGTACAAGCAGTGATCTTCGACTGGGGCGGCACGCTGACCCCGTGGCACGACCTCGAACTGGCCGACATGTGGCGCGCGATCTGCTCAGCCCACCTACCCACGGACGACGTCGAGAAGGCCGCGACGGCGCTCGCCGACGCGGAACTGGAACTCTGGCGCCGCGGTACCGACGAGCACCGCAGCGCCACGCTCGCCGAGGCGTTCGAGATGGCCGGCATCCAGCCCACCGAGGAGCTGCTGGCGACGCACTTCGAGACGTGGACGCCGCACACGCACACCGACCCCGCCGTCCCGGGCCTGTTCACCACCCTCCGCGAGCAGGGCATCCGGATCGGCGTCCTGTCCAACACCATCTGGTCCCGGGAATGGCATGAGCGCGTCTTCGCCCGCGACGACGTCCTGGACATGCTCGACGGTGCCGTCTACTCCAGCGAGATCCCCTGGACCAAGCCGCACGCCGGCGCGTTCCGCGCCGCCATGGACGCCGTCGGTGCCACCGACCCCGCCTCCTGCGTCTTCGTCGGAGACCGGCCCTACGACGACATCCACGGCGCCAAATCGGCCGGTCTCCGCGCCGTCCAGATCCGGCACCAGACCACCCACGCGTTCGAACGCCCCGGCCTCGCCCCGCCCGACGCGGTGATCCACGGCCTGGACGAGCTGCTTCCCCACATCGAACGCTGGATCTAGCCGGGGGGCTTCTGGGCGGTGATCAGGTCTCGCGAGATGGCCTGGTCCACGCGGTGCCGGAAGGCGCGGTGGGCCTCGGAGTCCTGGACCCGGAGACCGCTGGAGGCGAGGATCTCCGCGATGTCCTCACGGCGCCCCACGAAGGTGTTCCAGGAGATGCCGATGGCGCCGCCCGGACGGAGCAGCCGGGCCCATTCCGGCACGGCCGCCGCCAGCAGTTCGACCGGGCTCCGCGACAGCTGCGGCCTGCCCTTGCCGGACGGCCGCCCGCCCTTGGGGCGGCTGCCGTGCTGCACGCCGTACGGGGCATCGGTGACGATCAGGTCGAAGGAGGCCGGGCGGAAGAACCGTCCGGCCTCCAGGGAGTCGGCGTGCACGACGGTGATCTCCATCGTCTCGCCGCCCTTGTAGCGCTCTTTGGACGCGCCCAGCGTGACGTGCAGGCGGCGTGCGACAACGGACTTCTCCCGCCGCACGTTGCTGATCTCCGCGCGGTGCTTGACCCGGTTGTTCTTCAGCCACGTCTTGATGAAGGCCGCGTAGGCATCGAAGTCCTTGCCGTCGATGTCCATCCCCGCGGCGTCCAGGCCGTACATCATGGCCTGGTTGAGGGTGGTGCCACGGCCGCACATGGGATCGAGCACGCTGGGACGGCCGGTGACCAGGTCCATGGGGGAGTCGGCCGCCATGGCGGTGACGTTCAGCAGGAGCTTGGTGAAGTACTCGTTGGTCTTGCCCGAGTACTTCTGGATGGTGAGCAGGTCACTGCCGAACACGTCGAGGGGCTTGAGCGCGACCGGCCGCAGCAGGTCGCCCTCCATCTGGAACAGCGCGTAGAGCGACGACAGGTTCGACAGAAGCCGGACGTCCTGTTCCGTCAGAGCGTCAGCGGAGAACGTCACATACGGGACGCCGCCGATCTCCGTCTCCGAGATGTCCTGGACGCGCCCGCCGAGCGCCCGTTCACTGAACACCGCCAGTTCGGCTTTCACCAGGCCGGCGGCGGCCTGTGCATAGACCCGGTTGTGGGAGGGGGAGACGAGAAGGCCGTACGCGGTCATCCGCTCGACATTAACAGCAGCGGCGGGCTCGCGTTCGCGCCGTCGCCGGCGCCGGCCGCGGCGCGAACGGAGACCGCCGGAACCGCGTCCCGGCGGTCTCGCACGGCCCTTGTGCGGGCCGTTCCTCCCCGGCTCAGGCCGCTCTGGCCGGCCGCGCCCCATCCTCGGCGGCGTCCGCGGCGGCGGGCAGGGCACGCCGTCCCGGCGGCAGCTCCCGCGCCTCCCACGCCTCGTGAGGCCCGGTTGCGGGCGCTTCCCCGGGGGCCAGGCCGGGCAGGTGGCGGGCGGCGGCGTCCAGCAGTTGCTGGACGCTGCTCCGAAGGCTGGCGAGGTCGGCGCGGGCCACATCGGCCTGCGCCTGGGCCCTGCGCGCCTGGCGGCGCGCCGCGTCGCGCTCGGCCGCGAGCCTGGTCAGCTGTTCCTGGTAGGCGGCCCGCAGTTCGTCGAGAGCGCTTCCCTGTGGACTGGTGCTCATGCTGATCTGGACTCCTCCCCCGAGTGATCCCTCCGCAGGGACAAACGTCACTGATCGGACGCTTCCTTCCCGGGGTGCGGAAGATCACTCACCGGGGACGGGACGCGGTGACCGCGCCGACGGGGGCAGCCCGGGGAACGCGTCCGCCCGCGCCGGGATGCCCGCCTTCGTACGCCAGGCGGCGGACCGCGCCCGGGCCCGCCGCGCGCCGTCCGCGGCGTAGGCCCGCAGATCGGGGGAGGAGGCGCCGGCGAGGGCGACGTAGGCGGGCACGAGATCGTCCTCCAGCGCCGCCGCGAGCCGGGCGGCGCTGCGGGCGGAGGTGACCTTGACGGGCAGCCGGTAGGCGGCCGCCCCGGCGACCGCTTCGCCGGGCTCCACGGACAGGATCGAGACGAGCGTGTCCCGCCGGGCGCGGTGGTCGTTCCAGACGGTCTTCGCCGTCGTCCTGAGCGATCCGCGCAGGTGGGCGCCGAGCACCCCGTACCCGTAGACGGCCGCGTGCTCGGCCCCGAGCGCCGTCCGGACCGCCTCGGTACCGGAATTCGACCGGACGGGCGGCGGCTCACCCGACGCGAGCATGGCGTGACCCGCCTCGCAGGCGCCGATGCTGGCCAGCAGCTGGGCCAGCCCCGGGGCCGCCTTCGCCGCGTCGGCCCCCCGCGCCTGCGCCGCCCGGTCCTCCGCGTCGCGCAGCGCCTCCAGGACCCCGCCCCCGTCCGGGAGCGGGAGGGCGCTCGGCGCCGGGATGCCGCCGCCCTCGTCGGCCCGGTCGCCGGAACCGGGGACGTAGTGGCGCTGCAGAACGGCGAGATGCTCGCGGTGATGGGCGAGGACGCGGTCCAGCCGCGCGGCGAGCGAGGCGTCCGCCGCCTTGGCCGCCTCGTAGGTGGCGATCAGGTTCTGCTCGGACGCGATCGCGCCGGCCAGCGTCGGCACGTCCTTGTGCGGGTGGGTCTCGGCGGCGCAGCCCGCCGCCCACGGCAGGAGGAGCGCGGCGCCGCCCAGCACGGCGCCCCGGCCCAGCAGCGCGCGGCGGGACGCGGCTCCCGGCAAGCGCGGCACGGCCTCTGGCAAGGGAGTCTCCTCACCCGACGGTGTGGTGGTGGCGGCCCGCTGCGGTCCCGGTCCCGGACGCGCCCATCAGGCCAGCTCAAGCATTCCATATCCGCCGCGCCGGTGACGCGTCCGAAAAACCGCCGCGGTCTCCGGCTGTCGATAGGCTTGAGGTGTCAACGGATGAGCGGCGACGCCCGCGACCGCAGGCGGACAACAGAGGGAGGGTCCCATGAGCGTCGAGTCCAGCGGTGGCCGCGCTCAAGGGGGGCGCGAGCAGGAGGGGCGGCAGGCCCGGCACGACCGGGGTCCGCGCGAGCACGGCGCCCGGCGCCCGGCGCGCGGCGCCGCCGTCCCCGAGCTGACCCGGCTGCTCGCGCCGGCGGTGCGGAAGGCGGGCTTCGACCTGGAGGAGGTCGACGTGCGGCCCGCCGGGCGGCGCCGCCTCGTCAAGATCGTTGTGGACGGGGACGGCGGGGTCGGCCTCGACGACATCGCCCGGCTGAGCGAGACGGCCTCCGCCCTGCTCGACGAGTCCGACGTCATGGGGACCTCGCCGTACGTGCTCGAGGTGACCTCCCCCGGCGTCGACCGCCCCCTCACCGAGCCGCGGCACTGGCGCCGTGCCGCCGGCCGGCTGGTCGTCGCCCCCTTGGCCGAGGGAGGCCAGATCGAGGGCCGCGTGGTGGCGGCCGACGACGAGAGCGTCGAGATCGACGTCGTCCAGAAGCGCCGCGGCAAGGGAGCCGGGGCGAAGGACGGCGGCGGGTCCACCGGGTCCGGAACCCCCTCCGGCGGGTCCGGGGGGAAGTCCCGCCAGAAGGGAAGGACCCCCGGGACGGAGACCGTGCGGCGCCGGTTCCGCCTCGGCGAGCTGGGGCGCGGCCGCGTGCAGGTGGAGTTCAAACCCCTTTCCGGGGGGTCTGCGGGGCCTTCCCCCCAGAAGGACTCGCCACTTGGGGCTGAGGGAACGCGTTCTCCGGCTGAGCCGGACTAGAGGGGGGAAACTCGTGGACATCGACATGACCGCCCTTCGGGGCCTGGAAAGCGAGAAGGACATCTCGCTGGAGGTGGCCGTCAAGGCCATCGAGGACGCCCTGCTGATCGCCTACCACCGGACGGAGGGCGCGGCGGCGAAGGCGCGCGTCGAGCTGGACCGGCAGAGCGGGCATGTGACGGTCTGGGCGACCGAGACCGACGAGGAGGGCAACGCCCTCCGCGAGTACGACGACACCCCGACCGGGTTCGGGCGCATCGCGGCGACCACCGCCAAGCAGGTCATCCTGCAGCGGCTGCGGGACGCCGAGGACGAGCTGACGTTCGGCGAGTACGCCGGCCGCGAGGGCGACATCGTCAGCGGCATCATCCAGCAGGGCAAGGACCCGCGGAACGTGCTGGTCGATCTCGGCAAGATCGAGGCCGTCCTGCCGCCGCAGGAGCAGGTCCCCGGCGAGCACTACGACCACGGGGACCGGCTGCGCGCCTACGTGGTGCAGGTCCGCAAGGGGCACCGCGGCCCGTCGGTGCAGCTGTCGCGGACGCACCCGAACCTCGTCCGCAAGCTGTTCGCGCTGGAGGTCCCGGAGATCGCCGACGGGACGGTGGAGATCGCGGCGATCGCCCGCGAGGCCGGCCACCGCACCAAGATCGCGGTGCGCTCGCGCAAGGCGGGCGTGAACGCCAAGGGCGCGTGCATCGGCCCGCTCGGCAGCCGGGTCCGCAACGTGATGGCCGAGTTGCACGGCGAGAAGATCGACATCGTGGACTGGTCCGAGGACCCCGCGGAGTTCGTCGGGAATGCCCTGTCGCCCGCGCGGGTTTCCACTGTCGAGGTGGTCGACGCCGACGCCCGGGTCGCCCGGGTGGTCGTGCCCGACTACCAGTTGTCCCTCGCCATCGGCAAGGAGGGGCAGAACGCCCGTCTCGCCGCCCGGCTGACCGGCTGGCGGATCGACATCCGGTCCGACACCGAGCCCGAGCAGGCCGCCGCGAAGTCCGGCGAGACCGGCGATTCTGGATCTTCTGCCCCGGAGGCGCATGCGACCGGCCCCGCCGACGCGTCGGCGCGGTAGACTCATGAAACGTGGCCGGGCGGCCTCTATACGCACGTGTGTTGGCTGCCGGGCTCGCACGGTCAAATCCGGCTTGCTGCGCCTGGTGGTGGTCGAGGGCGTCATCGTCCCCGATCCCCTTGGGCGGCTGCCGGGAAGGGGTGCGCATCTGCACCCCGACCTGGGATGCCTCGAGCTCGCAGAGCGGCGTCGGGCGTTCCCGAGGGCGTTCCGCGTCCCGGGCCCGCTCGACGCCGGTGCGCTGCGAGCGCGGCTTGCGGCACACGCCGCGCGGCAGCAGGATGGCCAAATGGTAAGCGACGTCTAGTCGGAAGCAGGTCGAGATTGCTATGAGCGCTCGATGAGCACGCCGCGATGAGTACGGCAAGTTAGCGACGGTCCGGAGGCCGCACCCCCGGACCGAGTAGGGAGTGCAGTGGCGAAGGTCCGGGTTTACGAACTCGCCAAGGAGTTCGGTGTAGAGAGCAAGGTCGTGATGGCCAAGCTCCAGGAAATGGGCGAGTTCGTACGGTCGGCGTCCTCCACGATTGAGGCGCCGGTCGTTCGCAGGCTGACAGAAGCCTTCTCAAATTCTTCTTCTCCCCCGAAGCAGGGGGACAAGCGGGCCGCGCCGAAGAAGCCTTCGGCTCCACGGCCCGCCGCGCCGCGTCCGGGACCGTCCGGCGGCGGCGCATCCGATTCCCAGAACGCCCGCCCGCAGGCCCCGCGGCCCGCGGCGCCGCGTCCGGCCGCGCCGCGGCCCGGCCCCGGCGGCCCCGGCGGCCAGGGCGGCGCCCCGAAGCCGGGCCCGCGCCCGCCGGTCCCGCCGGCGCCGGGCACGCAGGTGGACGCCCCCGCGGCGCAGGGCCCGAGCGCCCCGCCCGCGGCCGGTCCGTCCGGTCCGGCCGGCGCGGGCGGTTCCGCCGCCGACGGTGCCGGAACCGGTACCGCCGGTCCCGGTGGCCGCGCGCCCGGTGGCCCGAAGCCGGGTCCCCGCGCGCCCAAGCCGGGCCCGCGTCCCGGTCCCCGTCAGGGGGGCGGTGGCCGTGGCCCCGGTGGCCCGCGTCCGGGCAACAACCCGTTCAGCTCCAACGCCAGCGGCATGGGCCAGGCGCCCAAGCCGGGCCCGCGCCCCGGTCCGCGTCCGGGCGCCGAGCGTCCCGACCGGGGTGACCGCCCCGGTGGCGACCGCGCCGGCGGCCCGCGTCCCGGTGGCCCGCGTCCCGGCGGCGGTCCCGGTGCCGGTGGCCCGCGTCCGAGCCCGGGCAGCATGCCGCCCCGGCCGGGCGGTCCGCGTCCGAGCCCGATGAACATGCCGTCCTCGCGGCCGGCCGCGCCCGGTCGCGGCGGTCCCGGTGGCGGCGGCGGTGGCGGCCGCGGTCCCGGCGGCGGTGGCCGCGGTCCCGGTGGCGGCGGCGGTGGCCGCGGTCCCGGTGGCGGCGGCCGTCCCGGCGGCGGCTTCGGCGGTCCCCGCACGGGTGCCGGCGGTCGTCCCGGCGGTGGCTTCGGTCCCCGTCCCGGTGGCGGCGGCCGCGGCCGCGGCGGTACGCAGGGCGCGTTCGGCCGTCCCGGCGGGCGTCCCGCACGCGGACGCAAGTCGAAGCGGGCGCGTCGTCAAGAGTTCGAGAACATGCAGGCGCCCGCCGTCGGCGGTGTCTCGGCTCCGCGCGGCAACGGCAAGACGATCCGGCTGCCGCAGGGCGCGTCCCTGACCGACTTCGCCGAGAAGGTCGGCGCCAACCCGGCGTCGCTCGTCGCGATCATGATGCACCTCGGCAAGATGGTCACCGCGACCCAGTCGGTCGACCCCGCCGACCTGGAGGCCCTCGGGATCGAGCTGGACTTCGACGTCCAGGTCGTCAGCCCCGAGGACGAGGACCGCGAGCTGCTCGAGTCGTTCGACATCGAGTACGGCGAGGACGAGGGCGGCGAGGAGCACCTGCTGCCCCGGCCGCCGGTGGTCACCGTCATGGGCCACGTCGACCACGGTAAGACCAAGCTGCTGGACGCCGTCCGGCACGCCAACGTGCAGGCGGGCGAGGCCGGCGGCATCACCCAGCACATCGGCGCCTACCAGGTCGAGACCGAGGTCGACGGCGAGGAGCGCAAGATCACCTTCATCGACACCCCGGGTCACGAGGCGTTCACCGCCATGCGTGCCCGCGGTGCCGACACCACCGACCTGGTGGTGCTGGTGGTCGCCGCGGACGACGGCGTCAAGCCGCAGACCACCGAGGCGATCGACCACGCCACCGCGGCGGGGGTCCCGATCGTCGTCGCGGTCAACAAGGTCGACGTCGAGGGTGCGGACCCGAACAAGGTGCGGGCCCAGCTGACCGAGTACGGCCTGGTCGCCGAGGAGTTCGGCGGCTCGACCATCTTCGTGGACGTGTCGGCCAAGCAGCGCCAGAACATCGACGGGCTGCTGGAGGCGATCATCCTGACCGCCGACGCCGAGCTCGACCTGAAGGCCAACCCCGACATGCCCGCCCAGGGCTCGGCCATCGAGGCCCACCTGGACAAGGGCCGGGGCGCCGTGGCGACCGTGCTGGTGCAGCGCGGCACGCTGCGGGTCGGCGACTCGATCGTCTGCGGGGTGGCCAACGGCCGCGTCCGGGCGATGCTCGACGAGAACGGCAACAACGTCACGGAGGCGGGCCCGTCCCGTCCGGTGATGGTGCTCGGCCTCGCGGCCGTGCCCGGTGCCGGGGACAACTTCCTGGTCGTCGACGACGACCGGGTCGCCCGGCAGATCGCCGACAAGCGGGTGGCGCGCAAGCGCAACGCCGAGCTGCTCAAGAGCCGCAAGAGCAGCTCCCTCGAGGAACTCTTCAAGGACTTCCAGGAGGGCAAGCGGGAGGAGCTCCTGCTCATCCTCAAGGGCGACGTGTCCGGTTCGGTCGAGGCGCTGGAGGACTCGCTCCTCAAGATCGACGTGGGCGACGAGGTCAGCCTGCGGATCATCCGCCGCGGTGTCGGCGCGATCACGCAGGACGACGTCAACCTGTCGCTGGCGTCCGAGGAGGGCGCGGTCATCCTCGGCTTCAACGTGCGGCCCGAGCGCAACGCGCAGGAACTGGCCGACCGCGAGGGCGTCGACATCCGGTACTACTCGATCATCTACCAGGCGATCGAGGAGATCGAGGCGGCCCTCAAGGGCATGCTCAAGCCGGAGTTCGAGGAGGCCCAGCTCGGTACCGCCGAGGTCCGGGAGATCTTCAAGGTCCCGCGGATCGGCAACGTCGCCGGGTCGATGGTCACCTCGGGGATCATCCAGCGCAACGCCAAGGCGCGGCTCGTCCGCGACGGCGTCGTGGTCGCCGACAACCTCACGGTGTCGTCGCTGCGCCGCTTCAAGGAGGACGCCACCGAGGTCCGCGAGGGCTTCGAGTGCGGTATCGGCGTGGGGTACAACGACATCAAGCTCGGCGATGTCATCGAGTGCTTCGAGATGCGGGAGAAGCCCCGCACCTGAGCACCGACGCGGACGGCCGTGTCCGCCCGGCCGCGACAAAATGATCGTTTAATCAGGTGACACGGCGCCAGGCGGATCTTCTAGCCTGGCGTCCGGCATATCCGGTCCGGTCCGCCGCCGGCCGCACGCACGGCCCGGCGCGCGGCACCGCGGCCGGGAACACGGCGGGTGACCGCCGTCGTTTCATCTTCGATGATTCCGAGGTGATCGACCAGGTGTACGTGGGTGCGCTGACGCTCGACCTGCTGCTGGGGGACGTCCAATCGCTGAAGCAGAAGCGGTCCGTCCTCCGGCCCATCATCGCCGAGGTGCAGAAGCACTTCCCGGCGGTGGCCGTCGCCGAGACCGGCGGCAACGACCTGTACCGCAGGGCGGAGATCGGGGTGGCGGTGGTGTCCGGCACCGCGGCCAACTGCACCCAGGTGCTCGACCGGTGCGAACGGCTGGTCGCCGGGCGGCCGGAGATCGAGCTGCTGTCCGCGCGGCAGCGGCTGTTCCGTGATGAGGACTGAGCGGCGGGGGCGCCCCCCGCGATGGCCGCAGGCCGGCTGAAGCCGTTCGGTCCTCACGTAACCATAGAAAGGGAGTGCGATCATGGTGGACGCAGCTCGGGCGCGCAAGCTCGCCGACCGCATCCAGCAGATCGTGGCCGAGATGCTGGAGAGGCGGATCAAGGATCCGCGGCTCGGCTTCGTGACCGTGACGGACACCCGCATCACCAACGACCTGCGCGACGCGACCGTGTACTACACGGTGTACGGGTCCGACGGCGAGCGCGCGGAGACGGCCGCCGCGCTGGAGAGCGCCAAGGGCGTCATCAGGTCCGAGGTGGGCAGGCAGACCGGTGTCCGGCACACGCCCAGCATCACCTTCGTCATGGACTCCCTGATGGAGAACGCCGCCCACATCGACGACCTGCTGGCCAAGGCCCGCGCCAGGGACGCCGAGGTGGCGAAGGCCGCGCAGGGCGCGTCCCCGGCCGGTGAGGCCAACCCCTACCGGGAGCCCGGCTCCGACGACGAGGAGTTCGATGACGACCTCGACGAAGAGGACGCCGGGGACGCGGACGACGACGATGACTTCGACGGCCACGACATCGCGGAGGACGGTGAGGACGGCCGTCCCGGACGCCCGTCGTCGTGAGCGGGACGGAGCGGCGCGCGGAGTCACCGGGCGCCGGCCGGCCCGCGGAGTGGCTCCTGCACGACGCTGACGGCCATTCCGCGAGCGGCCACGACATCGTCCCGCGCGGCGGTGGCGGCGGGCTCAGCGGTGGGCTCAGCGGCGGGCTGAGCGGTGGGAGCGGCGGCGGGCAGCCCGTCCCCGCCCTGCCACCGGAGCCCGCGGTGCCGTTCGAGCCTCCCGTGCCGACCGAACCCGCTGTGCCGTCCGAGTTCCGGGGGCCGCACGGCCGCGCCGCGCCGGTGGACTCGGCCGCGGCCGACCCGGCGGCCGGGGCGATCGCCGGGCCGGCGGCGCAGGCCGCCGACCTGGAATGGGACCGGGCGGTCGAGCTGATCCGCGGGGCCGGGGAGGTGTGCCTCGCCTGCCACGTGGCGCCGGACGGCGACGCGCTCGGCTCCATGCTCGCACTGGCGCAGGCCCTGCGCGCGCTGGGCAAGGACTGCCTGGCGTCCTTCGGCGAGCCGTTCGCGGTCCCGGCGATCCTGCGGTTCCTGCCCGGCCAGGAGCTGCTGGTCGAGCCCGCCCGGATGCCCGCGGCCCCGGACCTGATGATCTCGCTGGACGCGGCCGGGCAGGCGCGGCTCGGCTCGCTCGCCGAGCCCGCGGCCCGCGCGGGCGCCCTCATCGTCGTCGACCACCACGCGTCCAACACCGATTTCGGCGGGGTGCGGCTGGTCGACCCGGACGCCGCCGCCACCGCGGTGCTGGTCGAGGAGCTGATCCGCCGGCTCGGCGTCCCGCTCGACCGTGACATCGCGCAGGGCCTGTACGCGGGGCTCGCCAGCGACACCGGCTCGTTCAAGTACCCGTGCACGACGCCCGAGGTCCACGACCTGGCGGGACGGCTGCTGACCGCGGGCGTCCGGCCGGAGGCGGTGAGCCGGGAGCTGTGGGACCGGGCGCCGTTCGGCTACCTGCAGGTCCTCGCGGGCGCGCTGGCGCGGGCCCGGCTGGAACGCGACGCCGCGGGCGGCCGCGGCCTGGTCTGGACGACGATCGCGCGCTCCGACCGGGACGCCCGCGACGTCCCCTACGACCAGCTCGAAGGGGTCATCGACCAGCTCAGGCGCACCGACGAGGCCGAGGTCGCCGTCGTGTGCAAGGAGGACGACCGCGGCGACTGGTACGTCTCCACCCGCTCCAAGGGCTCGGTCGACGTCGGCCGCGCCTGCGTGGAACTCGGCGGTGGCGGGCACCGCACCGCCGCCGCGTTCACCATGGGCGGCGAGCCCGCCTGCATCATCGACCGGTTGCGCGCCGCGCTGCGCGTCCCCGGAGACCATGCCGACTGACCTTTCGGAGCGCGTGTGGACAACTCGGGCAAATCGGGGCTCGTCATCGTGGACAAGCCCGCCGGCTGGACCTCGCACGACGTGGTCGGCCGGATGCGGCGGCTGGCGAAGACCCGGCGCGTCGGGCACGCGGGGACGCTGGACCCGATGGCGACCGGCGTCCTCGTCCTCGGCATCGGCAAGGCGACCCGCCTGCTGGGGCATCTGGCGCTGACCGAGAAGGGCTACGACGCCACGATCCGGCTGGGGGAGTCGACCAACACCGACGACGCCGAGGGCGAGGTCACCGCGACCGCGTCCGCCGCGGGGGTCGCCGACGAGGCCCTGCACGCGGGGATCGCGGCGCTGACCGGCCCCATCCGGCAGGTTCCGCCCCAGGTCAGCGCGATCAAGGTGAACGGGGAGCGGGCCTACAAGATGGCCCGCAAGGGCGAGGAGGTCGCCCTCGCCGACCGGCCGGTCACCGTGCACGACTTCACGGTCACCGCGATCCGCCGCGACGGCGACGTGATCGACGTGGACGCGTCCATCGGCTGCTCGTCCGGCACCTATATCCGCGCGCTGGCGCGGGATCTCGGCGCGGCCCTCGGCTGCGGGGGGCATCTCACGGCGCTGCGCCGTACCCGCGTCGGGCCCTACGATCTCGGCATGGCGCGGACGCTCGACCGGCTCGGCGAGAAGCTGGAGGTCCTTCCGATGGCGGAGGCCGTCGCGGCGGTGTTCCCGCGCCGGGACGTCTCGGCCGACGACGCCCGCAAGGTCGCGCACGGCGGGCGGCTCCCGGCCGCGGGGCTCGGCCCGGGCCCGGTGGGCGTCTTCGCACCCGACGGCTCGCTGCTGGCCCTGGTCGAGGAGAAGGGCGGCGTCGCCAAGCCGCTCGCCGTCTTCGCGTCCTGACCTCCGCGCCGAGCCACCGTGGTGCGCGTCACGGGACGAAAACGCTGACGACTGAACCTACGGTCAAGTAACCTACGTAACCGTAGGTTGGTTGGGTAGGAGGTGTCCGTGACCACTCTGAACGATCATCATCCCCCGGTGGCGTCCCCGACCCGCCCGCGACTGCGCGGCTGGCTGCACATCGGCGCGTTCCCCGCGGTGCTGGTCGCCGGGCTCGTGCTCGTCGCGCTGGGCCCGAGCGTCCAGGCGCGGCTCGCGTCGGCGGTGTACGTGGCGACATCGGCGATGCTGTTCGGAATCTCGGGCACCTACCACCGGCAGACCTCGCACCGGATCATCGAGATCCTGCGCCGCTTCGACCACGCCAACATCTACCTGATCATCGCCGGGACCTACACGCCGTTCGCGGTCCTCGCGCTGGACGGCGGCGTGCGCGTAACCGTCCTGTCCATCGTCTGGACGGGCGCCGTCGCGGGCGTCCTCTTCCGGACGCTCTGGGTCGACGCTCCCCGCGCGCTCTACGTGACGCTCTACATCGGGCTTGGCTGGGTGGCGGTGCTCTTCCTGCCGCAGTTCCTGTCGGGCGCGGGCGTCGTCGCCTGCCTCATGGTCGCGACCGGCGGAATCTGCTACAGCGTCGGGGGAGTGGTGTACGGGCTGCGCCGCCCCAACCCCTCGCCGAACTGGTTCGGGTTCCACGAGGTCTTCCACGCCTGCACGCTCGCGGCCTACGTCCTGCAGTACATCGCGGTGTCACTGGTCGTCTACCAGTCGGGCTGACGCCGGGGACCCCTGGATGCGACGGTGCCCGCCCTCGCATGGCACCCTTAGGACGACAGCAAGGACCGGGCAGGCACGTCCTACGCAGGGAGAGAATGGTGCGGCGCTGGAATGGCCTCGACGAGGTTCCCGCAGACTGGGGCCGTTCAGTGATCACGATCGGGGTGTTCGACGGGGTGCACCGCGGACACCAGCGGATCGTGGGCACCGCCGTGGAGGAGGCGCGCCGCCGCGGGCTGCGCTCGGTGGTCATCACCTTCGACCCGCATCCCGACGAGGTCGTCCGCCCCGGCACGCATCCGCCGCTGCTCGCCGGCACCAGGCGCCGCATCGAACTGCTGGAGGGCCTCGGCGCCGACGCCGTCGTGGTCGTGCCGTTCACGCTCGAACTCTCGAAGATGGCCCCGGACGACTTCGTCCAGTCGGTCCTGGTGGACCGGCTCCACGCGGCCCACGTGATCGTCGGCGAGGACTTCCGCTTCGGGCACAAGGCCAAGGGGGACGTCGCGCTGCTGCGGGAACTCGGCGACAAGTACGACTTCACCGCCGAGGGCATGCCGCTGGTGGCCAACGACGACACGATCTCCTCCACCTACATCCGAGGGCGGCTCGAAGCGGGCGACGTCGAGGCGGCCGCGCGGGCGCTCGGCCGCCCGCACCGCGTCGAGGGCGTCGTCGTGCGCGGTCACCAGCGGGGCCGCGCGCTGGGCTTTCCCACCGCCAACCTGGAGACCCCGCCGCAGACCGCGATCCCCGCGGACGGCGTCTACGCCGGCTGGCTGGTCTGCGACTCCGGCCGCTACCCGGACTTCCGCTGGCCGGCCGCGATCTCCATCGGCACCAACCCGACGTTCGAGGGCGTGGAGCGCACCGTCGAGGCGTACGCACTGGACCGCGACGACCTGGACCTCTACGGCGAGCACATGGCCGTGGACTTCACCGCACGCACCCGCGACACCCTGAAGTTCGACTCGGTCGAGGCCCTGGTCGACCAGATGCACCGGGACGTGGACAAGATCCGCGAGATCACGTCCTAGCCCAAGGAACCTCGGCCGTCACGCGGGCGCGCTACCTGACCGGTGGGGCGAAGCCGAAGGCGAGCCCCACCGGGAAGATCGCGAAGCGATTCGCGCCCGCACAAGACCGGTCAAGGTGCGAGCCGCCAGGCGAGCACCTTGGGCCGGTCTTGCAGCCAACATGGTACGGTGAATAGTCGCCGGGAAGGGCCCCGGCGCGGCTGGCTGCACCCTCATGCGGCCCGCCACTCTCTTAACACGCACCATGCGGACCCGCACGCCCATCGGGCCCGGATCTGCGGGTGACGATTTCATCGAAGGAGCCACGTGTCGCTCGACACCGCCACGAAGAACCAGATCATCGCCGAGTACGCGACCACTGAGGGTGACACCGGATCCCCGGAGGTCCAGGTCGCGCTGCTTACGCGCCGCATCACCGATCTGACCGAGCACCTCAAGGAGCACAAGCACGACCACCACAGCCGCCGCGGCCTCCTGCTGCTGGTCGGCCGTCGTCGCCGCCTCCTGAAGTACCTCGCGAACAAGGACATCAACCGCTACCGGCAGCTGATCGAACGCCTCGGCCTGCGCCGCTAGTCGGGTGAGGGAGTGGCCCGCCGGGCCACTCCCTCCGTTTATGCCGGGGCCCGGCCGTCCGGGCCCCCGGCATACCGGCCGCCCGGGGCCGCGAAGCCGCGGGCGGGCCGCAAAACTGCAGACAAGCCTCGCGGACACCGCTGGTGCGGGCCGGTCCTCGGTAGTGGCTTCCGGATCCGTTCCGCCGCATCGGCGGAATCCCGATCCGGGTGCTTCGATCGAAGACCGGCAGCGTACGAGACCAACGGGAAACGGCCGCGAGGACCGACATGGAACCCTGAGGAGGTTTCCCGTGACAGAAGCCGTGCGCATCGACGGTGCACAGACCACCGAAGCCGTGATCGACAACGGCACGTTCGGCACCCGCACCATCCGTTTCGAGGCGGGCCGGCTGGCCCGCCAGGCCGCCGGCTCCGCCGTCGCCTACCTCGACGACGAGACGATGGTGCTGTCGGCGACGACCGCGTCCAAGAAGCCCAAGGAGAACCTGGACTTCTTCCCCTTGACCGTCGACGTCGAGGAGCGGATGTACGCGGCCGGCCGCATTCCCGGCTCGTTCTTCCGCCGCGAGGGCCGCCCGTCCGAGGACGCGATCCTCACCTGCCGGCTGATCGACCGGCCGCTGCGCCCGTCGTTCACCAAGGGCCTGCGCAACGAGATCCAGGTCGTCGAGACGATCATGGCGCTGCACCCCGACCACCTGTACGACGTCGTGGCGATCAACGCCGCCTCGCTGTCCACGCAGCTGGCCGGGCTGCCGTTCTCCGGCCCGATCGGCGGGGTCCGCGTCGCGCTGATCGAGGGCCAGTGGGTCGGCTTCCCCACCCACCCCGAGCTGGAGCGCGCCACCTTCGACATGGTGGTGGCCGGCCGGGTGCTCGCGGACGGCGACGTCGCGATCATGATGGTCGAGGCGGAGTCCACCCGCGAGACGCTCAAGCTCGTCGGCGAGGGCGCGACCGCGCCGACCGAGGAGACCATCGCGGATGGCCTGGAGGCGGCCAAGCCGTTCATCAAGGTCCTGTGCAAGGCGCAGAGCGACCTCGCGGCCGTCGCCGCCAAGGAGACCGCCGAGTACCCGATCTTCCTGGAGTACCAGGACGACGTGCTCGCCGCCGTCACCGACGCCGTCAGCGCGGACCTCGCGCAGGCGCTGACGATCGCCGGCAAGCAGGAGCGCGAGGCCCGGCTGGACGAGATCAAGGCCGCCGCCGCGGAGAAGCTCGCCGAGACGTTCGAGGGGCGCGAGAAGGAGATCTCCGCCGCCTACCGCGCCGTCACCAAGAAGCTGGTCCGCGAGCGGGTCGTCCGCGACGGGCTGCGCATCGACGGCCGCGGGCCGAAGGACATCCGCCAGCTGACCGCCGAGGCGCACGTCGTCCCGCGGGTGCACGGCTCGGCGATCTTCGAGCGCGGCGAGACCCAGATCATGGGCGTGACCACGCTGAACATGCTCCGCATGGAGCAGATGATCGACACGCTGAACCCGGAGCGCACCAAGCGCTACATGCACAACTACAACTTCCCGCCGTACTCCACCGGGGAGACGGGCCGGGTCGGTTCGCCGAAGCGCCGCGAGATCGGGCACGGCGCGCTCGCCGAGCGCGCGCTGCTCCCGGTGCTGCCCACCCGCGAGGAGTTCCCGTACGCGATCCGGCAGGTGTCGGAGGCCCTCGGGTCCAACGGCTCCACCTCGATGGGGTCGGTGTGCGCGTCCACCATGTCGCTGCTGGACGCGGGCGTCCCGCTCAAGCAGATGGTGGCGGGCATCGCGATGGGGCTGATCCACGAGGGCGGCGAGTACGTCACCCTCACCGACATCCTCGGCGCCGAGGACGCGTTCGGCGACATGGACTTCAAGGTCGCCGGCACCCGCGACCTGATCACCGCGCTGCAGCTCGACACCAAGCTCGACGGCATCCCCGCCTCGGTGCTGGGCGCCGCGCTGCGGCAGGCCAAGGGTGCCCGGCTGGCGATCCTGGACGTCATGCAGGAGGCCATCGAGGCGCCCGCCGAGATGAGCCCGAACGCGCCGCGGATCATCACGATCAAGGTCCCGGTCGACAAGATCGGTGAGGTCATCGGGCCCAAGGGCAAGATGATCAACTCGATCCAGGACGACACCGGCGCCGACATCACGATCGAGGACGACGGCACGATCTACGTCGGGGCCACCGACGGCCCGTCCGCCGAGGCCGCGCGGCAGGCGATCAACTCGATCGCCAACCCGCACATGCCGGAGGTCGGCGAGCGGTTCCTCGGCACCGTCGTCAAGACCACGACGTTCGGCGCGTTCGTGTCGCTGCTGCCCGGCAAGGACGGCCTGCTGCACGTCTCGCAGATCCGCAAGCTGCACGGCGGCGCCCGGATCGAGAACGTCGAGGACGTGATGGGCGTCGGCGAGAAGATCCAGGTCGAGGTCACCGAGATCGACCAGCGCGGCAAGCTGTCGCTGGTGCCGGTCGAGGTCGTCGAGAAGGAGGCCGAGAACGGCGGCGCGGGCGACGGCGGTGCCGCGCCCTCCGCGCCCTCGGCCTCCGCCGCACCCTCGGCGTCCGCCGACGACGAGTCCGGCGAGCGCCAGGAGCGCCGCGACGACGGGGAGCGCCGCCCGCGGCGCCGCCGCACCCGTCGCGGCGGTGACGACACCGGCCAGCGCAACTCCTGACCGTGTTACCGACCGGCCGGGCACCCGCGGGGTGCCCGGCCGGATCGTTCTCCATCGACGGAATGTGAGCGACACGTGACCCTGCCCGCGCGGGCGCAGGAGCCCGGCACCACCATCACGATCCACGGCGAGGGCGCCGGCACGGTGCGCCGCACCGTCCTGCCCGGGGGGCTGCGCGTCATCACCGAGACGATGCCGACGGTGCGGTCCGCCGCGTTCGGCATCTGGTCGGCGGTCGGTTCCCGCGACGAGGCGCCCGCCGACGCCGGCGCGAGCCACTACCTGGAGCACGTCCTGTTCAAGGGCACCCGGCGGCGGTCGGCGCTGGAGATCTCCGCGGCGATCGACACGGTCGGCGGCGACCTCAACGCGTTCACCGCCAAGGAGTACACCTGCTACTACGCGCGGGTCCTGGACTCCGACCTCCCGCTCGCCGTGGACGTCGTCTCCGACATGGTGGCGGCATCGGTCAACCGCCCCGAGGACGTGGAGGCCGAGCGCGGCGTGATCCTCGAAGAGATCCACATGCGCGACGACGACCCCGGCGACCTCATCCACGACGAGTTCGCGACCGCGCTGTACGGCGACACCCCGCTCGGGCGCCCCATCCTCGGCACCGAGGAGTCGATCAACGCGCTGTCCCGGGACCGGGTCCACGGCTACTACCGGGAGCACTACGTCCCGGCCAACCTGGTGGTGTCGGTGGCGGGCAACATCGACCACGACGAGGTCGTCCGGCTGGTGTCCCGCGCGTTCGAGGGGCACCTGACCGGGGACGCCGTGCCCACCGCGCCCCGGCTGGACGGCGCGCCCGCCCCCGTCGACCCGCGCACCGTGGTGATCGACAAGGACACCGAGCAGGTGCACATCATCCTCGGCGGCGCCGGCGTGTCCCGCACCGACGACCGCCGGTTCGCGCTCGGGGTGCTGAACGCCGCGCTGGGCGGCGGCATGTCGTCCCGCCTGTTCCAGGAGATCCGCGAGAAGCGCGGCCTCGCCTACTCCGTCTACAGCTACACGGCCCAGTACGCCGACTCCGGCATCTTCGGCGTCTACGCGGGCTGCCAGCCCGCCAAGGCCGAGGAGGTCCTGTCGATCTGCCGCGACGAGGTCGCCAAGGCCGCCGCGGAGTCCCTCACCGAAGAGGAGCTCGACCGCGGCAAGGGGCAGCTGCGCGGCGCCATGGTCCTCGGCCTTGAGGACACGGGTTCCCGCATGAGCCGCATCGGCAAGAGCGAGCTGGTGTACGAGTCCCTGCTGCCCGTGGACGAGGTGCTCGCCCGCATCGAGGCCGTCACCCTGGACGACGTCCGCGCCGTGGCCGGCGAGGTCCTCACCGCCCCCCGGGCACTCACCGTGATCGGCCCGGTAGGGGATGGTCTCCGGCACGGGGTGGTCGGGTAGCCGTGTACGGGGGGCGCTACGGGCGGGTAGGTTCCGGGGGATGAAGATCCTCATCAGGCTTGTCATCTCCGCGGTCGCCCTGTGGGTGGCCGAGATCGTCGTGGACGGCGTCGAACTGACCACCGGTGGCACGGCGGAGCGGGTGCTGACGCTGCTCGCGGTCGCCGCGATCTTCGGCGTCGTCAACGCCGTGCTCAAACCGGTCATCAAGGTCCTGGGGTGCGCGTTCTACGTCCTGACCCTCGGCCTGTTCGCCCTGCTGGTGAACGCGGGGCTGCTCATGCTGACGAGCTGGCTCGCCGGCGAACTGGACCTCCCCTTCCACGTCGACTGGTTCTGGCCCGCGTTCTGGGGCGCGATCATCGTCGGCGTCGTCGGCTGGCTGCTCAACCTGTTCGTCTCGGACGACGACTGATTGCCAAGCGGACTAGGGTCCGTTAACCTCTGGAGAAGTAATCGGACTGTGGTCCGCATGCCTTCTCCGAGGGGATCCTCATGTCACGCCTGCTGCACATCTCCGCCTCGCCCCGGGGCGGCGCATCCGAGTCGCTGGCGATCGCCGGGACGTTCGCGGACGCCTACCGCGAGACCCACGGCGACGTCGTCGACCACTTCGACCTGTGGGACGGGACCCTGCCCGCGTTCGGCCCCGCGGGAGCCGGCGCCAAGATGACCGTCTTCGCCGGTGGGGACCCCGCCGGGGAACAGGCCGCCGCCTGGCGCGCCGCCCGCGGGGTCTTCGAACGCTTCGACTCCTACGACCGCTACCTGTTCAGCGTCCCGATGTGGAACACCGGCGTCCCGTACATCCTGAAGCAGTTCATCGATGTCGTGTCCCAGCCCGGCTGGGTCTTCTCCTTCGACCCCGATGCCGGGTACACGGGTCTTCTGAGCGGGAAGAAGGCGGCCGTCGTCTATACCAGCGCGGTGTACGGCGCCGGCCGCCCGCCCGCGTTCGGCACTGACCACCAGGCGCCGTTCCTGGAGGGCTGGCTGCGCTGGGCGGGGATCACCGACCTCAGCACGATCGCGTTCCGCCCGAACCTCGCGACCGCCGACGCCGAGACCGGGCGCCGCACCGCGCACGCCGAAGCGCGCGAGCTGGGAAAGCGCTTCTGACGATAGGCTCGGGCGGGACGCCAACCGGGAGGAACACGTGATCAAGGTCGGGGTGCTGGGGGCACGGGGCCGCATGGGCGCCGAGGTCTGCCGCGCGGTGCAGGGGGCCGGCGACATGGAGCTCGTCGCCGCCGTCGACGAGGGCGACGCGCTCGACGCGCTGACCGCCGCCGAGGTCGTCGTCGACTTCACCCACCCCGGCGTCGTCATGGACAACCTCAGATGGTGCGTCGAGCACGGCCTGCACGCCGTCGTCGGCACCAGCGGCTTCGACCCGCCCCGCCTCGACACCGTCCGGTCCTGGCTGACCGACGACTCGGCCGGCAACGTCCTGATCGCCCCGAACTTCGGCATCGGCGCGGTCCTGATGATGCACTTCGCGCAGAAGGCGGCCCCGTTCTTCGACTCCGTCGAGATCGTCGAGACGCACCACCCGGACAAGGTCGACGCCCCGTCCGGCACCGCCTACCGCACCGCCGAACTGGTCGCCGCCGCCCGCGCCGAGGCGGGCACGCCCCCGCCCCCCGACGCCACCACCTCCGAGGTCGCGGGCGCCCGGGGCGCCGACGTCGACGGCGTCCGCGTGCACGCCGTCCGGCTCTCCGGCGCCGTCGCCCACCAGGAGGTCGTCCTCGGCGGCCACGGCGAGATCTTCACCATCCGGCACGACGCGATGGACCGCGAGTCGTTCATGCCGGGGGTCCTCCTCGCCGTCCGCAAGGTCCCGGAGCTCGACCGCCTCACCCTCGGCATCGAGACCCTCCTCGGCCTCTGATGGACTTCACCGGCGAACCCTGGGACTACCTCGCCGCGTCCGAGGCGATCGACATCGAGCACCCGCTCGTCCAGTCGATCGCCTCGGAACTGCGCACCGGCGACGACATCGCCTACGCGCACGCGGCGTTCGACCACGTCCGGGACCGGGTCGCGCACTCCATGGACGCCGGTGACCCCCGCGTCCCCTGGCGCGCCTCCGACGTCCTCGACCAGCGCACCGGCCTCTGCTATGCCAAGTCCCACGCCTACGTCGCCCTCCTGCGCGCGGGCGGAATCCAGGCGGGCCTGTGCTACCAGCATTCCTCGGGAGTCCTGCACGGTCTCACCGCCGCCCTGGTCGACGACCGCTGGGTCTACCTCGACCCGCGGGGCAACAAACCCGGCATCGACGTCCACTTCTCCGCGTCCGAGAACCGCCTCGCCTACCCCGGTGACCCGATCTGCCCCACCGTCCACGCGGCCCCGCCTGCGCGGGTCCTGGAGGCCCTCAAGGCCATGCCACGCCCCGCCGCGATCCCCGCCATGTGACGACCTTGTGCGCGGGTCGCGGTGGGCTTAGCGTTCGGCGGATGGATGCCAAGCTCGCGCGGGACATGTGGAAGGTCATCGAACCGCTGCACGCGGTGACGTACTTCTCGGAGGAGTGCCGGACGGCGAACAGGGAGGCCGGCCTCAAGGGCTACTGGATGGGCTACTTCGGCAGCCGGGGCGCGCCGCTCGGGGCCGTGTCCGCCGGGACGATCGAGGCGACGTTCTTCGGATTCCATCCGGCGCGGGTGCGGCGGGCCGTCCCGGACGCGTGGGGATTCGCGTCGCCGGAGCGCATTCTGGCGGTGCGGGGTGCGGCGGCGGCGCGGGCGATGCGCAGGGCCTTCCCCGGGATCGAGGACGTGGCGGCCACGGCGGCGCCGCGGCTGCACGAGGTCGTGCTGGCGGCGGACGGCGGAGGGCGCGCGCTGTTCACCGCCAACCGGGAGATGCCCGTCCCGGACGACCCCGTGGAGGCACTCTGGCAGGCGGCGACGGCGCTGCGGGAGCACCGCGGCGACGGGCACATCGCCCTCCTCGTCGCGGAAGGGCTCAGCGGCCTGGAGGCGAACGTCCTGGCGTCCGCCGTCGGAACGGTCTCGGGGGAGTGGCTGCGGGAGAGCCGCGGCTGGTCACCGGAGGAGTGGAACGCGGCGGCCGGCGCACTGGCCGAGCGCGGCCTGCTGGCGGACGGGGAGGCCACCGAGGAGGGGAAGGCCTTGAGAGCGCGGATCGAACGGCTGACCGACGAACTCGCCGCACCCCCGTACGGGGTCCTGGACGCACCCGAGGCGCTCCACGAGGCGCTCGTCCCGGCGGCGATGGCGCTGGCGAACGAGATGCCCTTCCCCAACCCGATCGGCCTCCCCCGCCTCAGCCGGTCGCAGACCGCCGGCGGCGTCGGCTGATCATCAGCTTCTCTGCCACGGCTCCCATTCGTCCGTGGGGATCTCCAGCCCGAAGGGCTCGGGCGAGTTCGTCCCGCATCCAGAGGTTGTAGGGGGTGTCGGGGAGCTCGCGGTGGTGGTGAATAGTAGCGAGTGTGCTCACTTTGGGTGGTTCCTCCATCACGCTCGGCTCCCGTCAGTTTAGATACCGTGTGTAGTCAGCGTGCCCGGATCCCGTGATCTCGCCGGGTGGTCACCGCGAGGCGGGCGGGAGGGCGAAGCCGTGTTTGTGGAACACGGTCTGGGCGGGCGGGGTGGTCAGCCACGCCACGAACGCGTCCGCCTCGTCCTCGTGGTCGGTGTCCCGGACGGTCGCGGCGGCGAAGGCCGCGGTGATGTTCAGGTCCGCCGGGATCGGGACGCTGCTCACGGCGACGCCCGCCGAGCGCAGGTCGGTGATGTAGACGATCCCCGCGTCCGCCTCGCCGGCCCGCACCCGGTCGAGGGCGGCCCGCGCGCTGATCACCTGCGATCCGGACCGGACGGTCAGGCCCGCCTTCGTGAGGACCTGGCGCGTGTAGCGGCCCACCGGGACGGTCTCGGCGCCGACCACCACCCGCAGCCTCGGCCTGGCGAGGTCGGGCAGGCCGCGGATGCGGTAGGGGTTGCCGGGGGCGACGGCGATGGTGAGCGAGTTGTGGGCGACGATGCGGCGGCGTCCCACCAGGTACTCGCCGGCTTCTTCCATGCTCGCCATGTCCGCGGTCACGAGGACGTCGCCCGGGTCATGGCCGGACAGCCGGTCGGCCATCTCGGGCATGGCGCCGAACTCGAACTTCAGCCCGACCCCGGGATGCGCGTGCCGGTAGGCCGCCCCCATCTCGCCGAACACCTCCTTCAGCGACGAGGTCGCCAGGACGGTGAGCGTCGCCGGCCCGGAGGAGCCGCCGCAGCCCGCGCCGAGCACGGGAAGGAGGAAGGCGAGAAGCGCGGTGGACGCGCGGAGACGCCGCCGACGGGGGGAATCGGGCATACGGCCTCATCCTAGGGTCGGCGCCCCCGGGGTCGCGGGATTCGGCCTGGCGTGTCAGTGGCCCGCACTAGTGTTTCCGGCAACTGGAGATCACGTCCGCGGAGGCCCGACGATGTCCCTCGACCTGCTGGAGATGCTGCCCGGTGACTGGCGGCGGCGGCTCGACCCGCTGCTCGACCCGCTCGCCACCGCCGCGCTGGGCGCGTTCGTCGCGGGGGAGTACGAGGCGCAGACCGTCTACCCGCCGCGCGAGGACCTGTTCAGCGCGTTCCGGCACTGCTCGTTCGACGACGCCCGCGTCCTGATCCTCGGGCAGGACCCCTACCACGGCCCCGGCCAGGCGCACGGGCTCAGCTTCAGCGTGCGCGACGGGGTGCGGCTGCCTCCGTCGCTGCGCAACATCTACAAGGAACTGGCCACCGACCTGGACGTGCCGGTCGCGAAGTCCGGTGACCTGACCCGGTGGGCCGCCCAGGGCGTGCTGCTGCTGAACGCGGTGCTGACCGTCCGCGGCGGGGAGGCGGGATCGCACGCCGGCAAGGGCTGGGAGGACTTCACCGACGCCGCGATCCGCGCGCTGAACGACAAGTCCGACCGGGTGGTGTTCGTGCTCTGGGGCGCCTACGCGCGCAAGAAGGCGCGGCTGATCACGGGGGCGCACCACACGGTGATCGAGTCGGCGCACCCCAGCCCGCTCAGCGCCAGGAAGTTCTTCGGGACGCGCCCGTTCAGCGCCGTCAACAAGGCCCTGGTCGACGCCGGCCTCCCCGAGATCGACTGGGGGTAGTCCGCCGGCGGCGCGGCCCGTTCCCGGTGCCCGATCCCCGGCGTCAGAGCGCCAGGCCGATGGCGAGCAGGACGCCGTAGGCGATCTGGAGGCGTCCGGTCTCGCCCAGGACCGGGACCAGGTCGGGGCCGGTCGCGCCGCCCAGCACCTTCTGCGTGGGCGGCAGGGAGAGCGGCGCCGCGAGCAGGGTGATCAGCACCCACGGGCGCGGCGCCGCCAGCGCCAGGACGAACATGAACGGCAGCGCGGTGCACGCCGCGTACAGGATCCGGGTCCAGGGGTCGCCGAGGAGGACGGCGAGGGTCCGCTTGCCCGACTCGCGGTCGGTGGGGATGTCGCGCAGGTTGTTGGCGACGAGCAGCCCGCAGGCCAGCAGCCCGATCGGCACGGCCGCCGCCCACGCCTCCCACGGCAGCGCCTCGACCTGCACGTACACCGTCCCGACGACGGCGACGAGGCCGAAGAATACGAACACCGACACCTCGCCGAGCGCCCGGTAGCCGTACGGGGTGCTGCCGCCCGTGTAGAACCAGGCCGCGAGGATCGCCAGCGCGCCGACCAGCAGCAGCCACCAGGTCGTCACGGCGGCGAGCACGAGGCCGGCGACGGCGGCCGCGAGGAAGCTGCCGAGCGCGGCGGCGAGGACCTGCTTCGGCGGCGCCGCCTTCGACCCGACGAGGCGGAGCGGGCCGACGCGGTCCTCGTCGGTGCCGCGGACGCCGTCGCTGTAGTCGTTGGAGTAGTTCACCCCGATCTGCAGCACGAGGGCGACGAACGCCGCCAGCAGCGCGCGCCACCAGACGGCCTGGCCCTCCCCGGCGGCGACGCCGGTACCGACGACGACGGGGACGAGGGACGCGGGCAGGGTGCGGGGCCGGGATCCGGCGACCCATTGGGAGAGCGTGGCCACAGTTACCGCTTGTTCTCGTGGGACGACAGGGGGACTAGCGCTTCGATTCTCCCCGATGATCACCACCGGGGCGCAGCCGCAGCGACATGGCGAGTCCGAGCGCGAGGATCGCCGCCGTGGTGAGCGAGGCGTGCCGGGTGGCGGCGGCGAGGCTCTCGTCCGCGGCGCGGGCCTCGGCGGCCATCCCGGGGGCGGCGTGCAGGTCGCGCCCGGAGGTCCCGGCGCTCTCCCGCAGGTCGTGCGCGATGGCCGCCCGGCGTTCCGGCGGGAGGGCGGAGCCGGACAGCCGGTCGGTCATCGTGTGCCCGAGGCTGGTCGCGAACACCGTCCCGATGGCGGCGATGCCGAGGGCCGCGCCGACCTGCCGTGCCGTGGACTGCGTGCCGGACGCCTGCCCCGACTGCTCCGGCGGGACGTCCGCGAGCGACACGTTCGTCAGCTGGGCCGAGGTCAGGCCGAGACCTAGCCCGTACAGCAGCATCCACGGCGCGAGCCCGAGCCCGCCGGTGGTCGCGGAGACCGTGAGGGCGAGCGCGAGGACGGCGGCGACCTCCAGCACCATGCCGGCCTGCACGATCCGGTGCGGGCCGTGCCTGTTGGCGAGCCTGCCCGCGAACCCGCCTGCCATGAAGGCGCCTGCCGCAAGCGGCAGTATCGCCACGCTGATCTGCAACGGGCTCGTGCCGTGCACGCCCAGCAGGAACAGCGGCAGGACGAACAGCAGCCCGAGCTCTCCGACGTTGATGAGGGCCGACGCGATGTTCCCGCGGCGGAAGTTGGGGATCCGGAACAGCTCCAGGTCGAGCATCACCGCGCGTCCCGCGGCGGCCCGGGAGCGCTCCACGACGATCAGCGCCGCGAGCAGCCCGGCCGCGAGGGCGAGGACGACGGGGACCGGCGACAGCCCGCCCTCCGGCCATGGGAACCCCGCCGCCGTGAACGGCCGCGTCGCGGTCCACCAGCCGTACGTCTGGCCCTCGATGATCCCGCACACGAGCGCGCCGAGCCCGAGCGCCGACAGCACGCCGCCGGGCCAGTCGATCTCGCGCCGCGCGTTCCCGGCGCGGGCCGCCCGCGTCTCCGGCATCAGCGCGAGCGCCGCGGCGATCAGCGCGACGCCGAGCGGCAGGTTGACCCCGAACGCCCAGCGCCAGCCGCCGGCGGTGGCGAGGGCCCCGCCGGCCAGCGGCCCGAGCGCGGCCATCCCGCTGATCACCGATCCCCAGATCCCGAAGGCGACGGCGCGCTCCCGGCCGGTGAACACCGAGTTCACCGTCGACAGCGTCGCCGGCAGGATCATCGAGGCGCCGACGCCCTGCAGCGCCCGCGCGCCGATCAGCGCCGAGCCGTCGCCGGCGCGCGCGGCGGCGACGCTCGCCACGGTGAACACCGCCATGCCGATCACGAACATCCGGCGGCGCCCGAACAGGTCGCCGGCCCGCCCGAACGGGATCAGCAGCGCCGCGAACACCAGCGCGTACACCGACGTGACCCACTCGGCGTCCGTGGTCGTGAGCCGCAGGTCGGTGATGATCCTGGGCAGCAGCACGCCCACGATCGTGGCGTCCACGACGATGAGCGAGACGCCGAGGCTGATGACGACCATGCCCATCCAGCGGCGGCGGCCCGCGGCGGGTGACGCCGCAGGGGCGCGCGGCGGCGTCAGGGAGGTGGACTCGGGCACGGCTTCAAAGATATGGCCGGGTCGCCCATGCCCTTCACCGGCCCCTGCCGAACTCGTCCTCCCGCACGCCGATGTCGGTGTGCAGCCGGATCTGCCGCACGGGTTCCCCCATGTCGAGGGTCCTGGACGCGCCGTCCGGCGCCCATCCGGCGGAGGCGAGGAACGTCCGCGTCACCTCGTCGTCCTCGAACGCCCAGGTGATCAGGACGCCGAAGCCGTCCTCGCGCAGCAGGTCGGCGGTCGCGGCGAGCAGCCGGCTGCCGTGCCCGGCGCGGGCGTGCATCGGGTCGACCAGCAAAGTGATCAGCTCGGCCGTGTCGCCGGGGTCGAGATCGGGGTCCTCGGCGGGGCCGTGGGCGGCGAACCCGACGACGAGGTCGGACGCCACCGCGACCAGGAGCCGGTGCCGGGGGCTCGGCGGAGCGGTCGCCGCCTCCGCCCACCGGTCGCGCCACGCCTCGGCCGCTTCGGGCCCGGTGACCCGGTCGAGGACGCCCTCCGGGAGCAGGTCGCGGTAGCCCTGCCGCCAGGCGCGCACCTGGATGTCGGCGACGGCGGCGGCGTCCGCCCGCCGCGCGGGCCGCACTCCGGCATCGGCCATGGCGTCGCCCGTCCTCTCCTGCGGAAGTTCACCGTCCACCCTAGCGAGCGGCGCGCGTCATCCGGCCGGTGGACGGCGGCGCGCCCGGTAGGCGCGGGTCTTGGTGCGGTTCCCGCAGGTGCTCATGGAGCACCAGGCGCGGGACCGGTTCTTGGAGGTGTCCAGGAACGCCCAGCGGCAGGTGGACTCCTGGCAGACCTTGAGCCGCGGCCAGGTTCCGGCGGCGGCGGCATCGGTGATCGCGGCGGCGAGGCGGGCCAGGCCGGCCGCGGCGGTCGCGGGCGGGTCGAGCGGGACGAGCCCCGGCCGCGGGCCCGTGAGCGTGAGCCGCAGGGGCAGCGTGGCCAGGGCGTCCTCCAGTTCCTCCGGGAGGTCGGCGTCGCGCCGGGCGTGGTGGGCGGCCATGGCCTCGCGCAGCCCGTCGCGCAGCACGATCGCGGTCGCCAGGTCGGCCGCGGTGGCCGCGGTGCCCTCGGGGACGAGCCGGTACCCGGCCAGCCACCCGGCGAGCCGCTCGGGCGTCGGGAGATCCTCCCTGCCGGGCTCGACGTCGTAGGTGTTGACGAAGTCCCTGAGCAGCAGCGCGGGGTCGTCGTGGGTGCCGGTCATCGCCCCTCCTGCCTGTACACGCGCAGTCTACCAACCTGCAACACCAGTGTTCGGCTTTGACTGGTTGCAATTCCTCGACACCGTCGTTACCGTTTAGGTGGTGTCAAGGAATGGAGACAGACCATGAACGAGCTGCCGTACATGGCGGCGCTGGCGCAGCGGCACGAGTGGGCCGGGCGCGAGTACGCCCGGCTCACGGCCGACATCGTCGAAGCGCGGCTCATCGCCCACGCCCGGTCCGCCGAAAGGGCCGCCCGCAGGCGCGCGCTGCTCCGCGACCGGTTCGGCGGACTGCGTCCGGTGCGCCGGTCCCGCCGGCCCGAGCTCCACTGCGCGCGCGCCGCAGCGCGTCCGGCGCGGGACGTCCGGCAGATGGGCGGTGCGCGATGAGCGGCGCGGTCCCGAAGGTGACCAACCTCGTCATCGACTGTTCCGACCTGGCGGCCATGGCGGCGTTCTGGGGCGGGCTGCTCGGCATGAAGACGACGGAGGTGAGCGACGACTGGCTCGACCTCGAGCCGCTCGGCGAGAACGGGCCGATCCTGTCGTTCCAGCGCGTCCCCGAGCGCAAGACGAAGAAGAACCGCCTCCATCTGGACCTGGAGGTGCCCGACGTCCAGGCCGCGGGGGAGCGCGCCGCCGCCCTCGGCGCGACTCCGGCCACGCACCCGCTGGGCGACCCCGCCGCGTCGTTCCGCGTCTGGCGCGACCCGGAGGGCAACGAGTTCTGCTTCTGCAGGGAGTCGTGAGGCCCGGGAACCGTGTGTGCGGCGCCTTATGAGCGCAGGACGCCCGCGAGTCGGCGGACGCCCTCCACCAGCTCGGCCTCCGAGGCCGCCGTCCCGTAGCTGATCCGCAGATGCGGGGCGGACGCCTCGGCGGGGAAGAAGGGGCGTCCCGCGCTGACCAGCACCCCGGCCCGCAGGGCCGCCTCCGCCAGCGCGGTGTCGTCCGTGCCGTCCGGCAGTCTCAGCCACAGGTGGAGACCGCCGGACGGGCGGTTCACGCGGAGGTCCGGCAGGTCGCGGGCCAGCGCGGCCAGGGTCGCGTCCCGGCGCGCCCGGAGCGCGGCGCGGACGGACCGGAGGTGCCGCGGCCAGCCGGGCGAGCTCACGAGCTCCAGCAGCGTCTCCTGCAGCGGCTTGGCGGGGAAGAACTCCCCGACGAGCTGCGCGGCGCGGATCCGCTCGGCGACCGGGCCGCGGGCGATGACCGCCGCGACCCGCAGGCTGGGCCCGGTGGCCTTGGTCAGCGACGCGATGTGCACGACGCGGCCCTCGGCGTCCGCGGCGGCCAGCGGCGGCGGAGGGGGCGCGGTGACGCCGAGGTGCCGCGCGTAATCGTCCTCGATCACGAACGCGCCCGCCGCGCGGGCCACGTCGAGGACCTTCGCGCGCCGGTCGGCGCCCAGCACGGCGCCGGTCGGATTGTGGAAGGCGGGCTGGCAGTAGAACGCCCGCGCGCCGCTCATCGCGAACGCCTCGGCGAGCAGGCCGGGACGCACGCCGTCCGCGTCCACCGGGACCGGGACGGGGTGCAGCCCGCTCGCCCGCGCGACGGCGAGGACACCGAGGTAGGTCGGCGACTCGACGAGCAGCGGCGCCCCCGGCGGCAGCAGCGCGCGCAGGACGGTCGCCAGCGACTGCTGCCCCCCGCCGGTGATGAGCACCTCGGCGGGGGAGACGGCGCCGCCGACCGTCCGGGCGAACCAGGCGCGCAGCCCGGGGATCCCGCCGGGGTCCGGCACCTCCCAGGCGTCCGGGCGCCGGGCCGCCCGCGCCGCCGCCGTGGCCAGCGCGCGGACCGGCTGGAGCGCCGGGGCCAGGTAGCCGCCGCTGAGCGCGACCACCCCTTCCGGAGCGGGGGTGAGGAGCCAGGAGACTCCGGCCGAGTCCACCGAGCGGTCGCCGAGCGCCACCGCCTGCCAGCCGAGATCGGCCGGTTCGGAGGCGGCCGCGGGGCGGTCGGCGGCGAACGCGCCGCTGCCGGGACGGGTGACGATCAGGCCCTCCGCGGCGAGCAGGCCCAGTGCGCGCGACACCGTCACCGGGCTGACCCGGTGCCGCTCGACGAGCGCCCTGCTGGGCGGCAGGCGCTCGCCCGGGCTCAGCCGGCGGAGCTCGGCCCGCAGTGCGTCGGCGAGCACCGTCACACTGCTATCGTTTTTCATGAGAGCTAAGGATAGCGCTACTGTCCGCACGCCGATACCGGTGGCGGACACCGTCCTCGGGCCCGGCCTCTGGCTCGCCTTCCTCGGCGTCCTGGTCTTCTCCTTCACCCTCCCCGGCACGGTCTTCGCGCTGGAGGGCCTCGACCCGTACCTCGTCGGCATCGGCCGCGCGGCCGCCGCGAGCGTTCTCGCGGGCCTCGCGCTGCTCGCGGCCGGAGCCCGGCCGCCGCGGGGCGGCCAGTGGGCGCAGCTCGCGGTCGCCGGCGCCGGCGTGATCTTCGGGTTCCCCGTGCTGAGCACGCTCGCGCTCGACCACGGCGCCTCGGCCTCGCACTCGGCCGTCGTGGTCGGGCTGCTGCCCGCCGCCACCGCCATGTGCGGCGTCCTGCGGGCGGGCGAGCGGCCGTCCGGCGCGTTCTGGCTCGCCTGCGCGGCGGGGGCGGCGTGCGTCACCGGCTTCGGCCTGCTGCGCGGCGCCGGGCGGCTCACCGCCGCCGACCTGCTGCTGTTCGGCGCCCTGGGCGCCGCCGCGATCGGCTACACCGAGGGCGGGCGGCTGGCCCGGGTCATGCCCGGCTGGCGCGTCATCTCCTGGGCACTCGTGCTCTGCGCGCCCGTCACCGTCCCCGTGACCGCATGGCTGCTGGCGACGACCGGCCCCGACTGGACGGGACGCGCCGCGCTCGGCTTCGGGTACGTCGCCGCGTTCTCCGCCTACCTCGGCTTCTTCGCCTGGTACGAGGGGCTGGCCCGGGCGGGGATCGCCCGCGCGAGCCAGGTGCAGCTGGCCCAGCCGGTGCTGACGCTGCTGTGGTCGGGGATCTTCCTCTTCGAGCGGATCGATCTGGCCACCGCGCTCGCCGCCGTTGCCGTCCTGGTCTGCGTGGTCCTCACCCAGCGGACGCGGGTGCGCCGAGCTCCGCCGGAGAGTCCCAGACCGCCCCGATGATCCGAGATCATTGCGCGATGAGGCAAAAGGGGCGTGCTGTACTGGGCCGGGTTCTCCGGTGGGCGGGCTGGGCCACGGCCTACGCGCTGGGGCTCGCCGCCCTCGTGTTCGCCGGGGCCTGGGTGTGGTGGCAGCAGGAGCCCGAGGCGCGGGGCACCGAGGCGAACGCGCTGTGGGCGCGGCACCAGTGGGTCGGGGAGCCGCACACGGACGCGGAGTACCGCGCGTTCGCGGACCTGCTGGCACAGAACCGGATCACCGACGTGTACTTCCACACGGGCCCGTTCGAGGCCGACGGAACGGTGCCCCCCGCCAAGTACCGCTACGCCCGCGACCTCATTGAGGCGATGCGCGAGTACGCGCCGGGCGTCCGCGCCCAGGCGTACCTGGGGCAGATACGGGTGGTGGACGGCGAGGGGGTCATCGACCTGGACGACCCGGCCGTCCGCGAGCGGGTGCTCAAGACCGACGAGGCGTTCCTCGACCTCGGATTCGACGGCATCCACTACGACTTCGAACCCATCTACCCCGACGACGAGGCGTTCCTGACGCTCATGGACCGCACCCGCGAGCTCACCCGCTCGCGGGGGAGGCTGCTGTCGGTGGCGCTGGAGCAGCTGACGCTCGTGGACGCGGCCCAGCCCGTCTACCGGGCGCTCATCCCGCGCACGGGCCCGGTCCGCTACCCGGCCCGGCCGACCGCGGCCTTCCTGCGCCGGGTCGCGGACCGCGCCGACCAGGTCGCGATCATGACCTACGACGTGGCGCTGCCGACGCAGGCGCTGACCGGATGGCACTTCGCCCGGCACACCCGCGCGACGCTGGAGCTCATCGGCGACCGCACGACCGTCATCATGGGCGTCCCGACCTACCGGCCCCTGGTGGAGTGGGCGGAGACGCTGCCGGTCGCGCTGCGCGGCGTCCGGCGGGGGATCGATGACCTGGAGCGGCCACCGGAGCGCCCCTACGGCGTCGGCGTGTACGCGGGCTGGACGACCCGGCCCGACGAATGGGCACGTTATCGCGACATCTGGCTGCCCGCCCCGGCGTCGGGGACGGGAGCCTGACGAACCCGGCACGGAGAGGTGACGAACCGGTCAGCCGCGTAGGTACAAAGGGTTGGGTAGCCGCGTATCCGCCGGGGTAGAGCACCGGGCAAAGTCGGGGTCGGGCCGAACGCAGGGCAAGGGAAGGGGACGAGGCCGATGGGCACTCAGCAGACCGCGTGGCATGCCGCCGACCGGCTCGGCGAGCTGTCGGCCGAGTTCACCGGCTGGCGGATCGGGCGGGGCGGATCCGGCCACTGGTGGGCCGTCCGCGGCAACGACTTCGTGCGCACTCCCGACGTCGAGGAACTGCGCGTCCGGCTGCACGAGATGACCGCGGGGTCACGTTATCCAAACGAGTCCGGGAAGTGGCCGGACTGACCCCGTAACGCGGCATTTGCGTGCCACGATGTGGGATGTGGGAGCCGCCGCCACGCGTACCCCCGAGCGTGTGGCGGCGGCTTCTTCCACGCCCGCCCCGGGCACCGGGTCCCGGCCCGCTCCGCGCCCGTTCCGGGTCAGCTTGGACCTGCGGGTCCACCTCGTCCGGCCGGAGCGGTACCGTTCGGTGCATGGCACCCAGCACATCACCTGACGCTCCGTTCGGACGGATGCTGACCGCCATGGTCACTCCGTTCCTGCCGGACGGCGGCGTCGACTACGACGGCGCCGTGCGCCTCGCGACCCACCTGGTCGACGAGCGGCGCCACGATGGCCTGGTCGTCAACGGGACGACCGGCGAGTCGCCGACGACGAGCGACGACGAGAAGAGCAAGCTGCTGCGCGCGGTCATCGAGGCGGTCGGCGACCGCGCCGTGATCGTCGCCGGTGCCGGGACGAACCACACGGAGCACACGCTGCAACTCGCGCGGCAGGCCGAGGCCGCCGGCGCGCACGGCCTGCTCGTGGTGACGCCGTACTACAACAAGCCCCCGCAGGAGGGCCTCGTCCGCCACTTCACGGCCGTGGCCGACGCGACGGGGCTGCCCGCCATGCTGTACGACATCCCCGGGCGCGCGGGGGTGCCGATCGAGAACGACACGCTGGTGCAGCTCGCCGAGCACCCGCGGATCGTCGCCGTCAAGGACGCCAAGGGCGACCTTTTCGGCGCGTCCAGAGTGATGGTGGAGACCGGCCTCGTCTGGTACTCCGGCGACGACAATCTCAACCTCCCCTGGCTGTCGGTCGGGGCGGCGGGGTTCGTCAGCGTCGTCGGACATGTCGTGGGTACCGAGCTTCATGAGATGATCGACGCATACCGCGCCGGCGACCACGGGCGCGCGCTGGAGATCCATCGGCGGCTGCTTCCCGTGGTCACCGCCATCATGACCCGTACGCAGGGCGCCATCGCCGTCAAGGCAGCGCTGAACCTGCTCGGCCTTCCCGGAGGCGGCCCGCTCCGCGCGCCGCTGGTGGAGGCCTCGCCGGAGTTCGCGGCGCGACTGCGTGAAGACCTCACGATTGGGGGAGTCAAAGTGCCGGAGGCAACCATCCCGGAGGTCGCCCGGTGAGTCATCCTCACCCGGACCTGTCGGACCCGCCCGCGCCGCCCGACGGCGGCCTGCGCATCGTCGCGCTCGGCGGGCTCGGGGAGATCGGCCGCAACATGACCGTGTTCGAGTACGCCGGACGGCTGCTCGTCGTGGACTGCGGCGTGCTCTTCCCCGAGACCGAGCAGCCCGGTGTCGACCTGATCCTGCCCGACTTCGAATACATCAGGGACCGCCTGGACGACATCGAGGCGGTCATCCTCACGCACGGCCACGAGGACCACATCGGCGCCGTGCCCTACCTGCTGCGCGAGCGGCGCGACATCCCGCTCATCGGCTCGAAGCTGACGCTGGCGCTGCTGGAGGCCAAGCTCACCGAGCACCGCATCAAACCGGTCACCGACGTCGTCAAGGAGGGCGAGCGGCGCGACTTCGGGCCGTTCGGCTGCGAGTTCCTCGCCGTCAACCACTCGATCCCGGACGCGCTGGCCCTCGCGGTCCGCACCCCGGCCGGGCTCGTGCTGCACACCGGCGACTTCAAGATGGACCAGCTGCCGCTGGACGGCCGGCTCACCGACCTGCCCGGCTTCGCCCGGCTCGGCGCCGAGGGCATCGACCTGCTGATGTCGGACTCGACCAACTCCGAGGTCCCCGGCTTCGTCACCAGCGAGCGCAACATCGGCCCGGTCGTCGACGAGGTGTTCCGCACCGCGCAGGAACGGCTGATCGTCGCCTGCTTCGCCTCGCACATCCACCGCGTCCAGCAGGTCCTCGACGCGGCTGTCGCCAACGGCCGCAAGGTCTGCTTCGTCGGCCGGTCGATGGTCCGCAACATGGGCGTCGCCCGCGAGCTCGGCTACCTCAGCGTGCCCGACGGCATCATGGTCGACCAGAAGGAACTGGACGACATCCCCGGCGACCGGCTGGTGCTGGTGTGCACCGGCTCGCAGGGCGAGCCGATGTCGGCGCTGTCGCGGATGGCGAACCGCGACCACTCCATCCGCATCACCGACCGCGACACCGTGATGCTGGCATCGTCGCTGATCCCGGGGAACGAGACCGCGGTCAACCGGGTCATCAACGGGCTGACCCGGTGGGGCGCCCGCGTCGTCCACAAGGGCAACGCGCTCGTCCACGTGTCCGGGCACGCGTCGGCGGGCGAGCTGCTGTACGTCCTCAACGTGACGAAGCCGGCCAACTTCATGCCGATCCACGGCGAGTGGCGGCACCTGCGCGCGCACGCCAAGCTGGCCGCGCTCACCGGCGTCCCGGACGAGCGGATCGTCATCGCGGAGGACGGCGTCGTCGTCGACCTCGTGGCCGGGCGGGCCCGCATCGTCGGCGCCGTGCCCGCCGGGTACGTGTACGTGGACGGCCTGTCGGTCGGCGAGGTCACCGAGACGTCGCTGAAGGACCGGCGCATCCTCGGCGAGGAGGGCTTCGTCTCCATCGTCGTCGGCATCGACTCGACGTCCGGCAAGGTCGTCGCCGGGCCCGAGATACACGCCCGCGGCGCGGGCATCCTCAACGAGGACTTCGACGAGGTCATCGGCCGGATCGAGGACGTGCTGCGGGACGCCGCCGGCAACGGCGTGAACGACCTGCACCAGCTCCACCAGCTGATCCGCCGCACGGCCGGCAAGTGGGTGAGCGACAACTACCGCCGCCGCCCGATGATCATCCCGGTGGTCGTCGAGGTCTGACCCGGGCGGGCCGGCCGCGGGACGCGCGTCCCGCGGCCGCCGCTCCGGGCGCCGCCCGGGGGCGGCCCGTCCCCGGTACCCGGCTCCAACACGCCCGTTCCCCATCCCGGGAACTCGCGGGGTCCTTGGTTACTCTCGTAACCATGGCCACACGTACGTCTGGGGGCGCGAAGCGGTCCTCCTCGCGTGCGGGGGGCAACGCGGCCCGCAAGCCCGCGGCACGGTCCACCCCCCGGAAGCGGCCGACCGGCACCGGGAAGGGTGGGGGCCGCGGCACGGGCCGGGGACGCCCCCCGCAGAAGCCCGACCCGATCTCCCAGGCGGTTCTCGGGTTCTTCAAGCTGCTGTTCAAGCTGTACCTGCTCGCGGCCGTCGCGGTGGGCTCGATCTTCCGCGCCTACGGGCACGGCGCCCGCAACCTCGACCCGGAGCACCGCCGCGACGGGCTGGGGCTCGCGCTGCTCGGCTCGTCCATCGTGCTGGCCTCGGTCACCTGGTTCCGGCCGGACGGCGTCGTCACGATCGCGCTGGAGAAGGTGGCGCGCGGCGGCCTCGGCATCATCGCGATGGCGCTGCCCGTGCTGCTGGCCCTGCTGGCGTGGCGGACGCTGCGCCATCCCGAGCACCACGAGGACACCGGCCGCATCGTCATCGGCATGACCGCCCTCACCGTCGGCGTGCTCGGCATCCTGCACATCGCCGCGGGCGTCCCGTCGCCCGCGGCGGACATGGACGGGGTGCGCGATTCGGGCGGCGTGGTCGGCTGGCTGGTGTCGGCGCCCCTGGAGGCGGCGCTCAGCGGATGGGTGGCCGTGCCGCTGCTGCTGCTCCTGTCCGGGTTCGGGCTGCTCGTCGTCACCGCGACCCCCATCAACCGGGTCCCCGAGCGGGTCACCGAGCTGTGGGCCGTGGCCACGCTGCAGGGGCGCCCGCAACGCGAGACCGGGGACGGTGACGGGAACGAGGCGGAGGCGCCGAAGAAGCGCCGCCGGAAGAAGAAGCCCGACGACGAGGCCCCGGACGAGCTGGAGGTCGGCGAGCACTCCCGGCCCTACGACACGCCGCTGCTGGAGGAGGAGCCGAAGCGGCCCGCCCGCCCGCGGCGCGACCTCGCCGACGAGCTGTTCGAACCGGACCCGTTCCAGTCGGACGTCCCGCCGCCCGCGGACGACGAGCCGCCGGCGGGCGAGCCCCCGGTGGACGAGCACCCGGTGGGCGAGTCCCCGGTGGGCGAGCACGGGGCCGGCGGGGACGTGCTGGTCCCCGAGGTGCCGGACCCGACGCCCGGCCCGCGCCGCACCGAGCAGCTGCCGCTGTCGTCGTCCGGCGAGATCTACGTGCTGCCCGACCCGTCGGCGCTGCGCCCCGGCACCATCACCAAGGCGCGCACCAAGGCCAACGACACGGTGGTGAACGCGCTCACCGGCGTGCTGGAGCAGTTCGACATCGACGCGCAGGTCACCGGGTTCACCCGCGGCCCGACGATCACCCGGTACGAGATCGAGCTCGGCCCCGCGGTGAAGGTGGAGAAGGTCACCGCGCTGACCAAGAACATCGCCCTGGCGGTCAAGAGCGCCGACGTGCGCATCATCTCCCCGATCCCCGGCAAGTCGGCGATCGGCGTGGAGATCCCCAACACCGACAAGGACATCGTCAGCCTCGGCGACGTGCTGCGCTCGCCCGCCGCGACCAACGAGCACCACCCGATGATCGTCGGGCTCGGCAAGGACGTCGAGGGGCGCACGGTCGTGGCGAACCTGGCGAAGATGCCGCACATCCTCATCGCGGGCGCGACCGGCGCGGGCAAGTCGACGTGCATCAACGGGCTGATCACCTCGATCCTGATGCGCGCCACCCCCGACGAGGTCCGGATGATCCTGGTGGACCCCAAGCGGGTCGAGCTGACGATGTACCAGGGCATCCCGCACCTGATCACGCCGATCATCACCAATCCGAAGAAGGCCGCCGAGGCCCTCGACTGGGTCGTCGGCGAGATGGACCGCCGCTACGACGACCTGGCCGCGTCGGGGTACCGGCACATCGACGACTTCAACAAGGCCGTGAAGGCGGGCAAGCTGACCGCGCCGCCCGGCAGCGAGCGCGTCTACACGCCGTACCCGTACATGCTGGTCATCGTGGACGAGCTCGCCGACCTGATGATGGTCGCGCCGCGCGACGTGGAGGACTCGGTCGTCCGCATCACCCAGCTGGCCCGCGCCGCCGGCATCCACCTGGTGCTGGCGACGCAGCGGCCCTCGGTGGACGTCGTCACCGGGCTCATCAAGGCGAACGTGCCGTCCCGGCTGGCGTTCGCGACCTCGTCGCTGTCCGACAGCCGCGTCATCCTCGACCAGCCCGGCGCGGAGAAGCTCGTCGGGCAGGGCGACGCGCTGTTCCTGCCGATGGGCGCGAGCAAGCCCATGCGCATCCAGAACGCCTACGTGGCGGAGAAGGAGATCCACGGGATCGTCGAGCACTGCAAGGGGCAGATGGAGGCGAGCTACCGGGAGGACGTCGCCGCGGGGGGCGCGCCGAAGAAGGAGATCGACGAGGAGATCGGCGACGACATGGACCTGCTCGTCCAGGCCATCGAGCTGGTCGTGTCCACCCAGTTCGGGTCGACGTCGATGCTGCAGCGCAAGCTCCGCGTCGGGTTCGCCAAGGCGGGACGCCTGATGGACCTGATGGAGAGCCGCGACATCGTCGGCCCCAGCGAGGGCTCCAAGGCGCGGGACGTGCTGACCAAGCCGGACGATCTGCCCGGGGTGCTCGCGGAGCTGCGCGGCGGCGGATGACCCCGTGCCTCGCGAAGAGGCCGGGAAGGGCCGGGGCACGCCGGAACGCCGCCGCATTGCGGAATGATGCGAAATCTTGCCCTGTTTCGAACGTGTCGGCCGTCGCCCAGCGGGCATGGCCGTTCCTAGACTGCTGTCGCAGGAGATCGGCGGACGACTGCCCTGGAGGCCCGGCGTGAGCATCGGTGAGACCTTGGCGGAGGAGCGTCTGCGGGCGGGTCTCTCGGTGACACAGGTGAGTCTCCAGACGCGGATCCGGGAGACCGTGATCCGGGGCATGGAGGCCGACGACTTCTCCTTCTGCGGCGGCAACTTCTACGCCCGCGGGCACATCCGCAGCGTTTCCCGCGTCATCGGCATCGACCCGGAGCCGCTCGTCGCCGAGTTCGACGCGACGCACGGCGGCGCGCCGCAGCCGGTGTCGGCGGTCTCGGCGTTCGAGCCGGAGCAGCCGGTCGCGTTCCGGGAGCGCCGGGCGCCGAACTGGAGCGCCGCGATGGCGCTCGCCCTCGCGTTCGTGGTGATCTACGGCGTCGTCCAGGTGATCGGGCACGACGGCGGCGAGCGGCGCACCGCACAGCAGGTCGCCGGGACCCCCGCGCCCTCCGCGTCCGCGCCCGCGCCGTCCGCGTCGCCGGAGAACGGCGGCCCGGTCGCGGCGGCACCGCGCACCAAGGTCGAGGTGCAGGTCGAGGCCCGGCGCACGACCTGGCTGAACGCCCAGGACGACAAGGGCCGGACGCTGTTCAGCGGCATGCTCCGCAAGGGCGACGTCAAGGACTGGACGGCGAAGAAGCGGATCCAGCTGGTGATCGGCGTCGGCGGCAGCGTCGACCTGACCGTCAACGGCAAGGAACTCGGTTCACCCGGCCAGGGCGAGGGCGTACAGCGGCTGAGCTTCGACAGGAACGACCCCGAACCGGCCTGACCGGCGCGAGCCGTCCTCCCCACGGCACCACCCCCTCCCACGGCCAAAGACAACCCTTCCCACGGACCTTTACGGGGCGGCGGGGCGCGATCTCGGGTCGCTGGTCGGTCCGGGGGACCGCGCCCATTACCTTAGGGTCATGTCGACTCGCCGCAAGGTCTCACTCATCACGCTCGGCTGCGCCCGCAACGAGGTCGATTCCGAGGAGCTCGCCGCGCGCATGGAGGACGCGGGGTGGGACCTGGCCGAGGGCGCGGACGGCGCCGACGTGGTGGTCGTCAACACCTGCGGGTTCATCGAGGCGGCCAAGAAGGACTCCGTCGACACGCTGCTGGCCGCGCACGACTCCGGCGCGAAGGTGGTCGCCGCAGGCTGCATGGCCGAGCGGTACGGCAAGGAGCTGGCGGAGGCGCTGCCGGAGGCCGACGCGGTCATCGGCTTCGACGACTACGCCGGGATCGGCGAGCGGCTCGACGACGTCCTGGCGGGCCGCCGCCGCGACGCGCACACCCCGCGCGACCGGCGGACACTGCTGCCGATCAGCCCGGTCGAGCGGTCGGCGGCACGGGCGGCCGTCCCGGGACACGGGGACGAGCTGCCGGACGGCGTGGCGCCGGCGTCCGGGCCGCGGGTGCTGCGGCGGCGGCTCGGCGGCGGGCCGGTCGCGCCGCTGAAGCTGGCGTCCGGCTGCGACCGGCGCTGCACGTTCTGCGCCATCCCCGCCTTCCGCGGCGCGTACGTGTCGCGGCCCCCGGCGGAGGTGCTGGAGGAGGCCCGCTGGCTCGCCGGGCACGGCGTCCGGGAGCTGGTCCTCGTCAGCGAGAACTCCACGTCCTACGGCAAGGACCTCGGCGACCTGCGGGCGCTGGAGAAGCTGCTCCCCGGCCTCGCCGCCGTGGACGGCATCGAGCGGGTCCGGGTCAGCTACCTGCAGCCCGCCGAGACGCGGCCGGGGCTCATCGAGGCGATCTGCGGCACGCCGGGCGTCGCCCCCTACTTCGACATGTCGTTCCAGCACGCGAGCGGCCCGGTGCTGCGCTCGATGCGCAGGTTCGGCGACCGGGAGCGGTTCCTGGGGCTGCTCGACCAGATCCGGGGGCTCGCGCCCGAGGCGGGCGTGCGGTCCAACTTCATCGTCGGGTTCCCCGGCGAGTCCGAGGACGACTTCGCGGAGCTGGTGGAGTTCCTGGCCGCCGCCCGGCTGGACGCGGTCGGCGTGTTCGGCTACTCCGACGAGGAGGGCACCGAGGCCGCGGACCTGGCCGGCAAGCTCGACCCGGCCGAGGTCGCCGCCAGGGTCGAGGAGCTGACGAGCCTCGCCGAGGAGTTGACCGCGCAGCGCGCCGAGGACCGCGTCGGCTCGGAGGTGCACGTCCTGCTGGAGGACAAGACCGAGGAGGGCGGCGTCGAGGGGCGCGCCGCGCACCAGGCGCCGGAGGTGGACGGGACGGTCCTCGTCCGCGGCGCGGGGCTCGCGCTCGGCGAGATCGTCGCGGCCCGCGTGACCGGCAGCGAGGGCGTGGACCTGATCGCGGACGTGTCATGATCGCCGGCCCTCCCGACCCGGTGACGGGCTCCCAGGATCCGCCCCCCGCCGGTGTCTGGAACATCGCCAACGCGCTGACGCTGGTCCGGATCGCCCTCGTCCCGGTGTTCGTGTGGCTGCTGTTCCTGGACGGCACCGGCTGGCGCCTCGCGGCGTTCGCCGTGTTCGCCGTCGCGTCCCTCACCGACAAGATCGACGGTGACATCGCGCGGGCCCGCGGCCTGGTCACCGACTTCGGCAAGATCGCCGACCCCATCGCCGACAAGGCGCTCACCGGGGCGGCGCTGATCAGCCTGTCGCTGATGGGGGAGCTGTGGTGGTGGGTGACGGCCGCCATCATGATCCGCGAGATCGGCATCACGCTGATGCGGTTCCTGCTGATCCGGCGGAGCGTCATCCCGGCGAGCAAGGGCGGGAAGCTGAAGACGATGCTCCAGGTGATCGCCATCGGCCTGTATCTGCTCCCCGGCCCCCTGGACTGGCTCCGCTGGGCCGCGATGGGCGCCGCGCTGGTCGTCACGGTGGGCACCGGCGTGGACTACGTGGTCCAGGCGTGGCGTCAGCGGGGTGCGGAGTCCGCCTGAGTCCGGATTGAGGCCGCTTGAGGTGGGCTGCGGGACCACGCCCACCCCGGTCGTGGCCCCGCAGCCCCGTTCGCGGGCGCCGCGCTGGTCGATTATCCCTTGCGGAAGGGCAGGCCGACGAATCGGGCGAATGAGTTATGACTCACAACGTGACCTGCGCGTCCGCCGATCGGCAGACCCGGCCGCCGACGGTACGCGGTGCCGATGCGTGCTTCGGCCGCCTGCCCCGGTGCGCGCAGTGGAGGGGGCGGTCGTGGCGTGGGACACAAAGCGCGGCCCCCGCTTTTCCCGGGCGAGCGAACGGGGAAGTCGGAGGTGGTCAGGTTTGGACCGGTGCGATCGAGGCCGCCTCGTCTCCGTCCTCAACCGGTCGTTCTTCTCCGTCAACCGGGGCGGGGCCGGGACCGTCGTCCGGCGACCGCCCGGAGCGGCTTCGCGGGGTGATCGCCGGTAGATTCGGGACGCCGGTCCGGGGCCGGGCGTGGCTGCGGGAAGAGCCGAGAGGGGCGCGATGCGGGTCGAACTGGTCACCGTCGGGGACGAGTTGCTCCTCGGCGACACGGTCAACGGGAACGCCGCCTGGCTCGGGCGCAGGCTCGCCGACCACGGTGTCGAGGTCACCCGCAGCGTGGTCGTCGGCGACCAACTCGATGTGATCATCGAGGCGGTGAACTCCGCGCTCGGCCGCGCCGACGCGGTCATCAGCACCGGCGGGCTCGGCCCCACCTACGACGACCTGACCAGGGACGCCCTCGCCAAGGCGGCGGGCGTCGCGCTCGTCCGGGACCCGGCGCTGGAACGGCGGCTGCGCGACCGCGTCGCCGGGGCCGGCCGCGAGCTGCAGCCCATGGCGCTGCGCATGGCCGACGTCCCCGAGGGCGCGCGGATCCTCGGCAACTCGGCCGGCTCGGCCCCCGGCCTGCGCGTCGAGCTGCCCGGCGGGATCGTCTACGCGCTGCCCGGCGTCCCGTTCGAGATGCGGACGATCATGGACGAGGTCGTGCTGCCGGAACTGGCCCGGTCCGCCGGGCTGCCCGCGGTCGCGCGCCGGGTGGTGCGCACCGCCGGGATGTGGGAGTCGGAGGTCGCGACCCGCCTCGCCGAGGTCGAGGAGGCGGACGGGGTCGAACTCGCCTACCTGCCCGACCCCGCCGAGGTGAGCGTCCGGATCACGGTGTCCGGCGACGACGCCGCGACGCGGCTGGAGGGCGTCGAGGCGCGCGTGCGGGTGCTGCTGGGCCAAGCCGTGTACGGGGCCGGCGACGAGACGCTCTACCGCGTGGTCCACCGGCTGCTCGCCGGGCGTTCGGAGACGGTCGCCACCGCGGAGTCGCTGACCGGCGGTCTCATCGGCGCGGAGCTGACCAAGGCCCCCGGTGCGTCCGCGACGTTCGCGGGCGGGATGGTGACGTACGCGACCGAGCTGAAGGAGCGCGCGCTGGGCGTGCCGGGCGACCTGATGGCCGAGCACGGGGCCGTCCACCCGGACGTGGCCGCCGCGATGGCCGCGGGCGTGCGGGACGCCCTCGGCGCGACCTACGGTCTCGCGGTGACGGGGGTGGCCGGTCCGGAGCCGCAGGACGGCCGTCCGGTGGGAACGGTCTATATCGGCGTGGCCGGACCCGGGGATTCGCGCATCGTGGTCAGTCCGAAACTCCCCGTGCCGGAGGCCGGGCCCGAGGTCCGCCCGGTGATCCGGAGGATGACGGTCGTGCACGCTCTTGACCTGCTGAGACGGGTTTTGCTGGGGCTTGACGTGGCGGCCGAGAGCGGGAAGGCTCAGGCGCACCGGGAAGATTAGGGGTGATTACAGCGTTACGTCTCCAGCGAACACGAAATCAACGGTCTGCCATGCTCGCCGTCAAGCCGGGTACGGTGGAACCGGCAGATGGTCCGAACTGAGGGAGGGAGCGAGACGATGGTCCTGCTTCGCCAGCTGCTCGGTGACGTACTGCGGCAGCTGCGGCTGCGCCAGGGACGCACCCTCCGTGAGGTGTCCGCGGCGGCGCGGGTGTCACTCGGCTACCTGTCCGAGGTCGAACGGGGACAGAAAGAGGCCTCCTCGGAGCTGCTCTCCTCGATCTGCAAGGCCCTGGGCGTCCCGCTGTCGCACGTCCTGAGGGACGTCGCGGATCAGCTCGCCCTCGCCGAGCTGCAGCACGAGCCCGTCATGGCGGGCGCGCCCGAGCACGAGCGCATCTCGGCCGAGAGCATTCCGGAGACGCCCGAGGAGATCACCGGCGAGCTCCGGCCGGACATGGTCGCCGCCTGACCGGCTCTTGGCGTGTTCATGCCTCGACCAGGCCGCGGGTGTGCGCGGCCTCACGCATGGACATGGCATTCGCGGGGAGGGTCCGTGTTGTAACGGATAGCGGAACAATGCGGAAGGAGCCCACCCATGGCGACGGTCAAGAGCCCGCTGTCAGATGAGGCACTGAAGGTGGTCGGGCAGGCCCTGCAGGGCGCTCTCGTCGATCTCATCGACCTTTCCCTGGTGGCCAAGCAGGCGCACTGGAACCTCGTCGGGCGCAATTTCAAGGTCGTCCATGAGCACCTGGACGAAGTCGTGACCCTCGCCCGTACCGGGCAGGACGACGTGGCCGAGCGCGCCGTCGCGATCGGCGTGAACCCCGACGGCCGGGCCCGCACGGTCGCGGACCGCACCAAGGTCCCGCAACTGGAGGCCGGCTACCTCGACGACGACAAGGTCGTCGCCGCGATCACCGACCTGCTCGCCCAGATGATCGAGCGGTTCCGCGAGCGCGTCGCCGCGACCGACGAGCCGGACCAGGTCACCCAGGACCTGCTCATCGGCATCACGGCCGAGTTGGAGAAGCAGCACTGGATGTTCCAGGCGCAGACCTGAGATGCCCGGGCTCCGGCCCGGCGCGCCTGACGGCTCCCGCGTGCGAAAGGCCCCGGCCCCGCCGAACACCCGGCGGGGCCGGGGCCTTTTCGTGTCTCCTGGCGCGGCGCGTCCCGGATGTGGCGATCATGGGGGATGGACGTTACGCGGAGGGTTCCGCCCACGAGGTCCTCGCTTCTGGCGTTCGGGGCGCTCGGCGCCGCGCTGCTCGCCCTCACCGCCTGCGGCGCGGAAGGCGCCGGCGCGGAATGCACGGCGATCGGCTCGTCACCGGGGATGAACGTCGCCGTCGAACCCCCCGGCGCGGCGCGCGTCGCGTCCGCGTCCCTGCGGGTGTGCTGGGACGGAACGTGCCGGGAGCCGGAGATCGAGCTGAGGCCGTCGTCGACGAGCGTCCCGATGGGCTGCGAGGGCGAGGAGCCGGACGCCGTCTGCGGAGCCTCCGCGTCGCCCGACGGAGGCAAGACCGGGTTCGCCATGGTGGAGGGCCTCCCGAAGGCGCCCGTGCGGGTGACGCTCACGCTCCGCGACACCGGTGGCCGGACGCTCGTCGACCGGCGCCTCGACGTCACCCCGAAGGCGACGTTCCCGAACGGCAAGGGCTGCGGTGAGGGCGGCCCGCAGGTGGTGCTGACCGTCGCGGACGGCACCGTGACCGCCGCCTGACCCCCGGCCGGGCGGTCAAGGCCGGCCGTGCGGTCAAGGCTGGCAGTGCGGGCACCAGTACGTGACGCGCTCACCCGCCTGCGCGCCCTGCTGGGCGCGCTCGACGCGGGCACCGCAGCGCCGGCAGGGGCGCCCCGCCCGCCCGTACACCCAGTGCTCACGGCCGCGCCCCAGGTCGCCGGTGGTGATGTGCCCGTGCCGCTCCTTGTTGGCGTCCAGGAGCCGGTGAGCGAGCTCCACCAGGGCTGGCAGGTCGGGCACGTCCCCGGCGGGGGTCCACGGATTGACGCCCCGCAGGAAGAGGATCTCGGCCTTGTAGACATTGCCGATCCCGGCGAGCCGTGTCTGGTCGAGCAGCGCCTCGCCGATGGGCCGGCCGGGCCGCTCGCCGAGCCGGGCGGCCGACTCGGCGGCCGTCTCCGCGCCCCACGCCGGGTCCAGCAGGTCGGGTCCGAGGTGGCCGACGGCCTTGTCCTCCTCGGCGGTGCGCAGCACCTCGACGAGGCCGAGGGAGTAGCCGGCGGCCTGCCACTCCGCGTTCGCCAGCACGAGCCGCACCCGGTGGTCGCGGGGCGCGGGGCCGGCGGGGCCGATCCGCCAGCGCCCGTCCATCATCAGGTGCGTGTGGACGGTGAGGCCGCCCTCCACGCGCACGAGGAGGTGCTTGCCCCGTGACACGGCGTCCAGCACCGTCCGCCCGCGCAGGTCGGCGGTCGCGAACCGGGGGACGCGGAAGTCCGACCGCGTCAGCCGCCGCCCGGCCAGCGCCTCGCGCAGGCGCCGGGCGGTCAGCCAGACGACATCGCCCTCCGGCATGTCTCCTCCGGGACGCTCAGATCAGCGAGGGGCTCTCCCAGGCGGCCGGGTCCTCGGTCAGCTTGCGGACGGGCTCGGGCAGCTCACCGGCGGCGATGTGCGCGAGCTTGACCCGCTCGAGGATGGCGCGCTCGCTGGCGCGCAGCGCGATCCACACCTCCTGCAGGGAACGAGCGGGCCCCTGGTACCCGACGTGCTCGGGGCGCTCCCCGCGGACGCCGAGCAGCGGCCCGTCGATGGCGCGGATGATGTCGGCGAGGGAGATCTCCCCGGCCGGCCGCGCCAGCCAGTAGCCGCCCTCGGGGCCCCGCTGGCTCCGGATGAGACCGGACCGGCGCAGCTGGCCGAGGATGTTCTCGAGGAATTTGGGCGGTATCTGCTGCGCCTCGGCGAGCTGGACGGCGGTCACCGGGCGGCTCCCGGCGACCGCCAGCTCGGCGGCGGCGCGCAACGCGTAGTCGACCCGGGCGGACAATCGCATATGAGCATTATCCCTTGCCGATCGGACCACTCGGGTTTGGTCCGCGTCCGCTAGCAGAGGCCCAGCAGTTCGGCCGCTGCCTGGGCGTTCGCGGCGGCGGCGCCGTAGGTGGCGACGTAGACGGCCGACTCCGGACGCCAGACGGGCAGGCCCATCTCCACCACCACCGTGTCGGGCCGGGCGGTCAGCAGCGCCGTGGTGAGGGCCCGCTGGCCCGCGTGCCGGTGCGCGTCACGCAGGACGACCACGAGGCCGCGCCCGGCGGCGTCCTTGAGCACCCGCTCGGCCGTCCCGGCCGCCGCGGCGCGGACGGCGTCGGGGGCCCACGGGTGCAGGCCCCACGGGGTCGGCCCGACCGCGATGTTCCCCGGCGACTCCGTCTCCACGACCAGCGGCGCCCCGTTCCAGCCGGGCAGCGACCCGCGCACGCGGACGGCGCGGCGGGCGCCCTCCAGCCCGGCGGCGCGGTCCACCGCGGCGGGCGGGCGCCCGGCGAGCCACTCCCGGAGCCGGCCGGTGCGCTCCGCGGCGTCCCGCAGCCGCTCCGGCGACAGCCGCCCGGCCCGCACGGCCCCGCCGATGGCGGCGAGCGTCGCCCGGACGGTCTCGGCGTGCTCGTTCGGGCCGAGGCACAGCAGGTCGGCGCCCGCGATGAGCGCCCGCACCGACGCCTCCGGGATGCCGATCGCGCCGCTCGCGCCCGCCATGTCGAGCGCGTCGGTGACGATCACTCCGCGGTAGCCGAGCCGCTCGCGCAGCAGCCCGGTGATCGCCTCGGGGGACAGTGTGGCGGGCACCCCGCGGGTGATCGCGGGCAGGTTCAGGTGCCCGGTCATCACCGCGCCGGTACCGGCCTCGATCGCCGCCCGGAACGGCACCAGGTCGCGGCGCTCCAGCAGGTCCAGGTCGGCGTCGACGAGCGGGACCGACAGATGGGAGTCGTCCACGGTGGCGCCGTGGCCCGGGAAGTGCTTCGCGCACGCCGCGACGCCCGCCTCCTGCGTCCCGGCGACGGACGCGGCGGCGTGCCGCGCCACGAGACCGGGGTCGGAGCCGAACGAGCGGGTGCCGATCACGGGGTTGTCGTCGGCGGTGTTGACGTCCACCGACGGCGCGAAGTTGACGTTGACGCCGACCTCCGCCAGTTCGGCGCCCAGCGAGCGGTAGACCCGCCGGGTCAGGTCGGGGTCGTCGACGGCGCCGAGCGCGGCGTTGCCCGGGTAGGGGCTGCCCGCCCGGTGGCCGCCGAGGCGGGTGACGTCGCCGCCCTCCTCGTCGATCGCCACGAACGGGTCGCCGGCCTTGCGCAGCCGCGCGGTGAGCGCGGCGAGGGACTCCGGGCTCGGCACGTTGCCGGTGAGGGCGAACAGCGTGACGCCCGCGAGGCCGGCCTCCAGCTCGTCCAGCAGCCAGCGGGGCGCGGTCGCGCCGGGGAACGACGGGAGCAGTGTGCCGCGCGCCAGGCGGGCGATGTCCGAGGTGGTCGCGATGTCGTCGGTCGTCACCCCTTCACCGCCCCGGCGGTGAGGCCGGACACCATGCGGCGCTGGACGAGGAGGAAGAAGGCGATGACGGGAATGGTGAGCAGCGTGGACGCTGCCATGATGGGCCCCCAGGCGTTGCCGCTGCGGCCGAAGAAGAACTGCAGCATGATCGGGAGGGTGTACTTGTCCTGGTCGTTCAGGAACGTGTAGGCGAAGATGAACTCGTTCCAGGCGGTGATGAAGGAGAAGATGCTGGTCGCCACCAGTCCGGGGGCGACGAGCGGGAGCATGACGGTGAAGAACGTCCGGACCGGCCCGGCGCCGTCGATCGCGGCGGCCTCCTCCAGCTCGCGCGGCACCGCGGCGACGAACCCGCGCAGCATCCAGATCGCGAACGGCACGGCGAAGCCGATGTAGACGAGCGTGAGCCCGCCGAGGCTGTTGAGCAGGTCGAGCGTCTTCAGGTCCAGGAACAGCGGGATGACCAGCGCCTCCAGCGGCACCATCTGCACCACGATCAGCATGACGAGGAACGTCGTGCGGAAGCGGAAGCGGAAGCGGGCCACGGCGGTCGCGGCCATCAGCGCGAGCAGGCCCGACACGAGGACGGTCGCGATGGCCAGCAGCGCGCTGTTGCGGAAGTACTCCCAGAAGGAGACCTCCGCGATGCGGCCGTTCAGCACGAGGTCGAAGTGCTCCAGCGTCGGGTCGACGGGAAACGGCTTCGGGGTCGTGCTGAAGATCTCGGTGTTGGGCTTGAACGCGGTCGAGGCCATCCAGAACACGGGGAAGACCGCGAGGACGAAGACGAGCAGCCCCGTCCCGTTCAGCAGGATCTTCCGGACACGCGAGCGTCTCATCTGGTCTCCCCCTGCCGCACCATGACCCGCACGTACAGGGCCGTCACCACGAGCAGGATCATCGTCAGCACGAGCGCGATCGCCGATCCCATGCCGAGCTTCGGATTCAGCGAGCCGAACGCCTCGGAGTAGGCGTAGAGCGACAGGTTGAACGCGTCGCGGTTCGCCATCCCGGACATGATGAACAGCTGGGTGAAGACCTTGAAGTCCCAGATGATCGACATGACGACCAGCACGAGGAAGATCGGCTTGAGCATCGGGTAGGTGATGCTCCAGAACGTCCGCCACGGCCCCGACCCGTCCACCCGGGCCGCCTCGTACAGCTCGCCCGGCACGCTCTTCAGGCCCGCCAGGACCGACACGGCGATGAACGGGCACGCCTGCCAGACGACGCAGACGGTGAGGACCGTGTAGGTGGACAGCGGCGTCGCGAACCAGTTGTGGTCGTTCCAGCCGCCGCCGACGAGGGCGTCGGGCAGCAGGTCCAGTGACCAGTTGACGAGGCCGCCGGTCGAGCCGAACAGCCAGGAGAAGATGATCGCGGCGGTGACCGGCGGGGTCGCCCACGCGATCATCACGCCGCCCGCCACGAAGGCCGACATCCGCTTGCCGAGCCGGTTGAGCAGCAGCCCCACCAGCGTCCCGATGACCAGGGTGAGGGTCACCGCGACGGCGGCGAACAGCACGGTGTGCTTGAGGGTCTGCCAGAAGAACGGGTCGTCGAGGATCTTCTCGAAGTTCCCGGTGCCCACCTGCTCGGCCGGCTCGCCGCGCAGCTGGCGGTTGCCGACCTTCTGGAACGACATGATCCCGATCTGGATCATCGGCCAGAACATCAGGACGGCGATCACGACGACGGTGGGCGCGATCAGCAGGTAGGGCCCGAGTCGGGGCCTGCGGCGGAGGCGCACCCGGCCGGAGGTTCTCCGGCCGGGCGGCTTCCGCACCGCGGGAGCGGTGTCGAGCATGGACGGTCCGATCAGCCGAGGTGACGAGGCGGCGGGCTACGACGCGTTGAGCAGGGTATTGGCCTGCTCGTTCGCCTTTTTCAGCTCCGCCTCGGCCGGTGCGCCCTGCATGATCGCCTTGACCGTGTTCGGCAGCACCTTCTTGGCCTGCTCGAACTCGCCCCAGCCGGCGCTGATCGGCGGGAACTGGGTGTTGGCGGCGATGTCGGTGAAGACCGCGAGCTTCGGGTCGGAGAACTTCACGTCCGAGCGCATGGACGAGAAGCCGCTGTAGTCGGCCCACGCCTTGGCGTGCTTGGCGTTGTTCAGGATCGTGATGTAGTCGAAGGCCGCGGCCTTGGCCTCGCTGTCGGCCCAGACGCCGAGGTCGGACCCGCCGGCCATGACCGGGGCGTTGCCGCCCGCCTTGGTCGGGATCGGGAAGACGCCCCACTTGCCGGCGTCCTTGTCGGCGATCTTCTTCATCTCCTTGAGCGCCCAGCTGCCGTCGAAGTACATGCCGAGCTTGCCGAGCGCGAAGTCGCGCTGCGGGCCCTCCAGCTCGTTCTTGCCGATGTACTTCTCGGGGGCGACCTTCTCCTTGGCGACGAGGCCGGCGTAGAAGTTCACCGCCTCGACGGCCTGGGGCTGGTCGAGCCGGCCCTTCCACCGCCCGTTGTCCTGGACGGCGACCGCGCCGTCGTTGCCCCAGATGAAGCTGAGCAGCGCGTTGGTCTGGTCGCTCGGGACCCCGATGCCCGGGACCTTCTTCTCGTCCTGGACCTTCTTCGCCGCGGCGGTCAGCTCGGCCCAGTTCTTGGGCGTCTGGATGCCGAGTTCCTGGAACCAGTCGGTGCGGTACCAGACGCCCCGCACGCCGCCGTACCAGGGCACCGCGTAGGTCTTGCCGTCCGCCTGGTCGTTGCCGAGGGCCGTCTTGTTGAGCGTCTTGCCGTCGGCCCAGCCCTTGAACTCGTCGGTGATGTCGGCGAGGCTGCCCTGCGCGATGTGGGACTGGACGTCGGTGTTGCCGATCTCGGTCACGTCGGGGCCCTCGCCGCCGGCGGCCGCCTTCTGGAACGTGGTGGCGACCTGCGGCCACGGCACGTACTTGATCTGGACGTCGGTGTCGGGGTGCTCGGCCTTGAAGTCGGCCTCGACGGCGTCGAGGAACCGCGTCTGCTCCGGGGTTCCTTCGCCCATCATCCAGACCTTGAGCTGCGCGGGGTCCTTGCCCGCGTCCGCCCCGTCGCCGTCTTCGCCGCCGCAGGCCGTGGCGGCCAGGGCGATCGCGGCCGCGGCGGCCGCAACCTTGATGTACTTCACTGGGGGATCCTTTCCGGCTTCGCCTCGCGCGGCCTGGTGGCCTGCGGTGCGAGTGGACACGGCCCGGACCCTTTAGGGTCCCAGCCATGCCCCTCTCGCGTTCGCATCGCACGCGGGCGCCCTGCTCGCCAGTCGGCGCTCTGCGAGCGCCCCCTGCCCGGGGTATGGACCAGTTGGCGCCTGGGCGTAAACTAACAAGAAACTTTCCTAAACAAAACTGCTCGTTAGCGGATTGAGACTTCGAGGGGTACCGCATGGCCGCCAACCGCCCGGGAACGCCGAGGCTGCTGCGTGAACTCAACGACCGCGCGGCGCTGGACCTGCTCGTCGAGCAGGGGCCGCTGACCCGCGCGCAGATCGGCGAGCACACCGGGCTGTCCAAGGTGACCGCGTCCCAGTTGCTGTCCAGGCTGGAGGACCGCGGGCTCGTCGCGGTCGTCGGGTCGCAGGCGGGCGGACGCGGGCCGAACGCCGCCCTGTACGCCGTCGTCCCGTCCAGTGCCTATGTCGCGGGCCTGGAGGTGGGGCCGGACGGGGTCACCGCCGGCGTCGCCGACATCACCGGCCAGATCGCCGCCCAGGTCACCGTCGACCCGAACGGCGCCGACGAGCCGGTGAAGATGGTGCACAGCGCCGTCGTCAAGGCGTGCCGCTCGGCGAAGGTCGCGCTGTCGAAGCTGAACGCGTTCGTCATCGGCACCCCGGGCGTCGTCGACCCGAGGTCCGGCGACGTCCAGTTCTCCTTCGACCTGCCCGCCTGGCACGAGGGCGTCCTCGCCGCGCTGCGGACCGACCTGCGGCGGCCGGTGACGATAGAGAACGACGTGAACCTCGCCGCCGTCGCCGAGCGCGCGTACGGCGCCGCGCGCGACGCCGACGACTTCGCCCTCATGTGGTTCGACCGCGGCATGGGCATGTCGGTGACGCTGGGCGGGCGGCTGCACCGCGGCCGCTCCGGCGGCGCCGGCGAGATCGGCTACCTGCCGGTCCCCGGGGCGCCGCTGCCGCTCGGCACCGCCCGGCGCGGCCCGGCCGACGAGGGCGTGACCGAGTCGACGTCCTGGGGGATCCCGACCCTCGCCGGCGGCTACGGCGCCCTGGTCGGCGCGGACGGGGTCCGCGCCCTCGCCCACGAGCACGGCATCACCGAGCCGACCGCGGTGGAGTGCGTCCGCGCGGCCGCCGCCGACGAGGACTGCGGCGGCGCGTTCCTGGACGACCTGGCCCGCCGCATCTCCTACGGCGTGACGTCGGTCAACATCGTCCTCGACCCCGGGCTCGTCGTGCTGTCGGGCAGCCTCGGCCGCGCCGGCGGGGAACCCCTCGCCACCCGCATCGAAGAGATCGTCGGACGTATCAGCCCGACCCGTCCGTCCGTGGCGGTGACCGAGGTGGCGGGCAATCCCGTCCTGCGCGGCGCCCTGCACGCGGCACTCGAACGGGCACGCGACGACGTCTTCTCGGCGTCGGGGGAGTCCTAGCGAAGCGAAGAGCGCCCCCAGCCGGTGGGGGCGCTCTATGGAGCGTTCCCGTCGTGCTCCTTGGCGGTGTCTTACTTGGCGGCCGTCGCCACCGCCCGCGGCGGGAGCCGCCGCGGGTCGCTGATCGCCCGGTCGAGGACCGTCCGGCTGATGACCTGGCGCTTGCGCCGGATCGCGGCGGCCTTGCGTGCCGTAGGTGTCATGCGAAACCCCGTTCCGCGGTGGCGCCTTGCCCTGCCACCGCAACCCCGTGATGCACCCATGCTTTCAAACGCGCGGGGCCGGGAGATCCGTCTGAGGAATGAAATCGAGGTCAGACCAAGTGGGGAGGGCACACCGGGACGACCCGGCGGCGGCGCCCTGGGATCATGGAGGGGATCGCAGTACCGTACCCGCCGTGGGAGAACCCGTGACCGATGAACAGAGGCGGCGCCATGGCGCTGCGTGACCGGCTGCGGCGGCTCGTCCAGAAGCCGGGGAGCGTCGATCTGGCGCCGTTCCGCGCCCTGGTCGAGGAGGCCGGCCGGCGCGAGTCCCGGGTCCGGGGGCTCTCGGACGGCGAGCTGACCGCCGCCGTTGCCGCCCTGCGCGCGGAGGAGGACCTCGCGGAACTCTGCGCCCTCGGGCGGGAGGCCGCCCGCCGGACGCTGGGCGAGCGCCCGTTCGACGTGCAGCTCATCGGGACGCTCGCGCTGCTGTCCGGGCACGTCGCGGAGATGGCCACCGGCGAGGGCAAGACCCTCTCCGGCGCCCTCGCCGCGGCCGGGTACGCGCTGCGCGGCCGGCAGGTCCACGTGATGTCGGTCAACGACTACCTCGCGCGCCGCGACGCCGAATGGATGGGCCCGCTGTACGAGCTGCTCGGCGTGACGACCGGCTGGGTCGGGCAGTCGTCCACACCGGAGGAGCGGCGCGCGGCGTACCGGGCCGACGTGACGTACGCGCCGGTCAGCGAGATCGGCTTCGACCTGCTGCGGGACCGGCTGGCCACCGACCCGGACGGCATCGTGCAGCCCGAGCCCGCCGTCGCGCTGCTCGACGAGGCCGACTCGGTGCTGGTGGACGAGGCGATGGTGCCGCTCGTGCTCGCGGGCGCCGCGGACCTCGACTCCGCCGACCCCCGGTACGCCGACCTCGTCCGTCGGCTGCGTCCCGGCCTGCACTACTCCACCGACGAGGAGGCCCGCAACGTCCAGCTCACGGCGGAGGGGACGCGGGAGGTCGAGCGCGTCCTGGGCGTCGACCTCTACGCGCCCGAGCAGCTGCGCACCCTCACCGCCGTGAACGTGGCCCTGCACGCCGAGGTCCTGCTCCACCGCGACGTGGACTACATCGTCCGGGACGGCGCGGTGAAGCTGATCAGCGAGTCGCGAGGACGGGTGGCGCTGCTGCAGCGCTGGCCGGACGGCCTGCAGGCCGCGGTCGAGGCGAAGGAGGCCCTGGAGGCGTCGCCCAGCGGGGAGATCCTCGACTCGATCACCGTCCAGGAACTGATCGGGCGCTACCCCGTCCGGTGCGGCATGACCGGCACGGCGATGGCCGTCGCGCCGCAGCTCACCGAGTTCTACTCGCTGCAGATCGCGGTGATCCCGCCGAACACGCCCTGCGTCCGCGAGGACCGGCCCGACCGCCTGTACGCGACCGCCGCCGACAAGGAGGTCGCGCTCGTCGAGGAGATCGCCGCCGCGCACGCCGCCGGCCGCCCGGTGCTGATCGGCACCGGCGACGTCGCCGAGTCCGAGCGGCTGGCGCGCCGGCTGCGCCGCGCCGGCCTCGACCCGGTCGTGCTCAACGCCAAGAACGACGCCGAGGAGGCCGCGATCATCGCCGAGGCCGGGGCGTACGGCGCGATCACCGTCTCCACCCAGATGGCCGGGCGCGGCACCGACATCCGCCTCGGCGGCAGCCCCTCGCGGGGCACCGGCGGGGCGCCCGCGGCGCCCGGCACCGCCTCCGCCGAGGCGGGCGGGAGCGACCACGACCGCGTCGCGGCGGCGGGGGGCCTCCTGGTCATCGGCACCGGCCGCTACCACAGCAGCCGCCTGGACGACCAGCTCAGGGGCCGCGCCGGACGCCAGGGCGACCCGGGCGGCTCGGTGTTCCTCACCAGCCTCCAGGACGACCTCGTCACCCGCTACGCGCCCGACGAGCGGCCGAAGGCGGCCTCGGACGACGACGGGCTCATCACGGACAAGGGCGCCCACTGGATCGTCGGGCACGCGCAGCGCGTCGCCGAGGGCGTCGACCTCGAACTGCACCGCAACACCTGGCGCTACAACCACCTGATCGGCCTGCAGCGCCGCGAGCTGCTCGCGGAGCGCGACGCAGTCCTGCACGGCGACGCCGCCGACCGGGCGATGGCGGCGGAGGCCGCCGGGCGGCACGCCGAGCTGACCGGGATCGCGGGTGCGGACGCGGTGGCGGCGGCCGCGCGGCAGATCGTCCTGTACCAGCTGGACCGCTGCTGGGCCGAGCACCTCGCCTACCTCGCGGACCTCCGCGAGGGCATCCACCTGCGGTCGCTCGGCCGGGGCCTCGACCCGCTGGTCGAGTTCAACCGGGAGGCGGTTCCGGCGGGCAAGCGGCTCCTCGGCGACGCCCGGAAGCGCTCGATCGCCGCGTTCGAGGCGCTCACCGCCTCCGCGGACGGCATCGACCTCGACTCCGCGGGGCTCAAGCGGCCGTCGGCGACGTGGACGTACCTCGTCCACGACAACCCCTTCGGCTCCCTGGACGAACGCGCCCTGCGCGGCCTGATCAACATGTTCAAGGGCCGCCGCTGACCCGTCAGCCGCCGGTGGGCAGGCCCGTGCCGGGTAGGTCCGTGCCAGGCAGGATCGTGTCGGGCAGGATCGTGCCGGGCACGAGCGCGTCGGCGGCGGCGCGGGCCTTCGCCGCGGCGTCGCGGACGCCGCCGACGCTGAACGCGACCACCGCGCCCTCGTGCAGGATGAGGAGCTGGTCGGCCAGGGCGCCGTCCGCGCCGCCGGTCAGGCCGGCGTAGAGGTCCCTGATCCATGCCTTCTGCTCGGCGGCGACCGCGTGGACCGGGTGGCCGGGGTCGGGGAGTTCGGCGCAGGCGTTCACCATCGAGCAGCCGCGCGCGGACTCGGTGCTCAGCCAGTCCCCGAGGGCGTCGAAAGTGGCGAGGACGCGCTCCCGGGCGTCCGGGACGGCGGCGAGCCGGCCGGTCAGGAAGTCGCGCCAGCGTTCGTCGCGGGCACGCAGGTAGGCGAGGATCAGCGCGTCCTTGGAGCCGAACCGGTCGTAGACGGTCTTCTTGGTGACCCCGGCCTGGGCGGCGATCAGCTCCATGCCGACGGAGCCGATGCCGCGCTCGTAGAACAGCTCGTTCGCGGCCTGGAGCACGCGCCGGGCGGCCGGCGTGAGCGGCCGTTCCTGCGCGGTGGTGCCGGGCATGGCGGCTCCCTTCCCTTGACGTACACCACAAGTATACATACCGGTATAGCTACTATGTATCTATACCGGTATGTATACCTGGGGAGTGATCATGGCCGTGCGCCACCCGGACGCCCTGCTCGGCGCCGCCTTCGTCGTCACCTGGAGCTCCGGCTTCATCGGCGCGGAGCTCGGCTCCGGGCACGCACCCGCGAGCGCGCTGCTCGCCTGGCGACTGATCATCGCCACCGCCCTCCTCGGCGCGCTGCTCGCCCGGCGGCGCCGCCGGATCCCGCCCCGGGACCTCGCCCTGCACGCCGTCATCGGGGTGCTGGGGCAGGGCGGCTACCTGTACGGCGTCTTCGCGGCCGTCGACCACGGCGTCGCCGCCGGCATCAGCAGCCTGATCGCGGCCCTCCAGCCGCTCGTCGCGGTCGCCCTCGCCGTCCCGCTGCTCGGGGAGCCGATCACCCGGCGGCAGCTCGCCGGGTTCGTCGGCGGCCTCGCCGGGGTGGCCCTCGTCGTCGGCGGCGACCTGCGCGGCGGCGCCCCCGCCTGGGCGTACCTGCTTCCGTTCGCCGCGATGCTGTCGCTGGTCGCCGCGACCCTCGTCGAGCGGCGCACCCGCCCGGCCCTCGCGCTTCCCGAGGCCCTCGCCGTGCAGGCCGGTGTCGCCACGGTGCTGTTCTCCGGCCTCGCGGGCGCCGAGGGCACGCTCGTCCCGCCCGCCGAGCCGGCCTTCTGGGCGGCCATCGCCCTGCTCGTCATCGTCGCGATGTTCGGCGGGTACGGGCTGTACTGGGTCAACGTCCGCCGGACCGGCGTCACCCGGGTCTCGGCACTGCTGTACCTCACCCCGCCGACCACGATGATCTGGAGCTGGCTGATGTTCGGCAGCACGCTGACCCCGCTCTCGCTCCTGGGCGTCCTGGTGTGCGGCGCCGCCGTCACCGTCGCGCTGCGGGGCCCGGCGGATCAGGCGCGCAGCCGCAGGCCGCGGGGCGTGGGATGGAAGCCGGCCGACTCCAGCGCGGCGGCCAGCGGCGAGTCGGCGATCGCCGCGCCGTCGGCGCGCTCGACCGTCAGCTTCCCGAGGACGCCCTCCCGGACGGCGAGCGCGAGCGCGTCCACCGCCGGTTGCAGGACGCCGGGATCGTCGTCCCAGGTCAGCAGCGAACGGCCGCCCCGCTCGACGTAGAGGACGAGCCGGCCCTCGGTGAGCACGACCAGCGCCCCCGCCTTGCGTCCCGGCTTGTGCCCGCTGGCGACCTCGTCGGCGCGCTCGGGCCAGGGCAGCGCCGCGCCGTACGGGTTCGCCGGATCGGCGGCGGCCAGCACGAGGGCACGGTCGTCCGGCCGGCGGGGCGTCTCCCAGAGCGCGGAGATGTCGTCCGGGGGAGCGGCCGGCGCCGGGCGGAGCGCGCGGAGCCGGTCGACCGCGCCCGGCAGCGCGAACTGGGCCGCGCCCAGGCCCTCGACGAAGTAGCCGCGCCTGCAGCGGCCGGTCTCCTCGAACGCGCGCAGGACGGGGTACACGGCGGAGAACCCGCCCGGTGTCCGCTCGGCCGCGACCGCGCCGCGAATGACGATGCCGTACCGCTCCAGCAGCGCCTCCGCGAGGGCGTGCGACCGGAGGGTCGCGGCGGCCTCGCGTCCGGGGAGGGTCCACCAGCGTCCCGCGACCGTGGGAGGGCCCGTCCGGGACGGCAGGACGGGCCGGCCGCGCCGCGTCGTCCGCGAGCGGTGCGTCGGACGGCCCGAGCCGAGGGCGGCGCGCAGCGGGGCCATCGTGTCGTTGGTGAGATGCCCGGCCCAGACGAGGTCCCACACGGCGGTGGCGAGGTCGGCGTCGGCGGCGGTCACGTGCGCGTTCACCCGGTCGGACAGGGCCCGGAAGAACAGCGCGCCGCCATCGCCGAGCGTGTCGAGCACGGCCTGGTGCGCCTGCGTCAGGGTGATCTCGGCGGGTTCCGGCATGAGGAGCGGGGCGGTGTCGGCCAGGTAGAGCGCCACCCAGCCGTCGCCGCCCGGCAGGCCGCCCTGGCCCGCCCACACGACCTCGCCCGCGGAGGTCAGCTCGTCCAGCATGGCCGGGGTGTAGCCCGGGACCCGCGACGGCAGGACCAGCGACTCCAGCGCCGACGCGGGCACGGCGGCGCCCTGGAGCTGCTCGATGGCCTGGACGAGCGCGTCGACGCCGCGCAGCCTCGACCCGCCCGCGATACCGTGCCAGGCGGGCAGGAAACGGCCGAGCGACTCCGGCGGCGACGGCTCCACCTCGGCGCGCAGCCGGGCCAGCGACCGGCGCCGGAGCGTCCGCAGCACGCCCGTGTCGCACCATTCGCTCGTCAGCGGGCCCGGCACGGTCTCGACGGGCAGGAACTCGCCCTCGACGACCCGTCCCGCGCCCGCCAGCCTCCGCAGCGTCTCGTTGACCACGGCCACGCCCAGCCCGAAGCGCGCCGCCGGCTCGCCCGCCCGGAACGGGCCGTGCGTGCGCGCGTACCGGGAGACCAGGTCGCCGAGCGGGTCGTCCACCGGTTCGAGGAACGCCTCGGGGACGCCCACGGGCAGCGGCGCGCCGAGCGCGTCGCGGAGCCGCCCCGCGTCCTCGACGGCCGCCCAGCGTTCCTCCCCGGCGATCCTGACGCGGATCACCCGCCGCGTCGCCTCCAGCTCCTCCAGCCACCGCGACGCCCGCACGAGCGCATCGGCGGCGCCTTCCGGCGCGTCCGTGGTGAGGGTCCGTTCGGCCGCCTCCGCCGTCGTGAGCGGGCCGAGGCCGCGCAGGAGGTCGGCGACGCCCTCGAGGTCGCGGGCGCGGCGGTCGGTGGCGAGGCGCTGCAGCTCGCGTTCGGTGTCGGTCACCGCCTCCGGGTCGAGGAGCTCGCGGAGATCGGCCTGGCCGAGCAGCTCCGACAGCAGCGCCGAGTCGAGCGCGAGCGCCTGCGCGCGGCGTTCGGCGAGGGGGGAGTCGCCCTCGTACATGAACGCGCCGACGTAGTGGAACAGCAGGGAGCGGGCGTAGGGGGACGGCTCGGGCGTCTCCACCTCCACCATGCGGATCTTGCGTCCGGACACGTCGCGCATCAGCTGCACCAGGCCGGGGACGTCGAACACGTCCTGCAGGCACTCGCGCATCGTCTCCAGCACGATGGGGAACGACGGGTACCTGCTCGCGACGGCCAGCAGCTGCGCGGCGCGCTGGCGCTGCTGCCAGAGCGGCATGCGCCGGTCCGGCCGGCGGCGGGGGAGCAGCAGCGAGCGCGCCGCGCACTCGCGGAACCGCGCCGCGAACAGCGCCGAACCGCCCAGCTCGTCCACGACGACGCGCTCGATTTCGTCGGCGTCGAAGACGGCCAGGTCGAGCCCCGGTGGCTCGTCCATGTCGGGGATGCGGATGACGATGCCGTCGTCGGCGTGCATGGCCTGCGCGTCGACGCCGTACCGTTCGCGCAGGCGGCCCGCCATGGCGAGGGCCCACGGCGCGTGCACCCGCGCGCCCAGCGGGGAGTGGACGACCATCCGCCAGTCACCGAGTTCGTCGCGGAACCGCTCGACCACCATCGTCCGGTCGTCGGGGACGTGCCCGGTCGCCTCCCGCTGCTCGCCCACGTACGAGACGAGGTTGGCGGACGCCCACGCGTCCAGGCCGGCGGCGGACACGCGCTCGCGGGCGTCGTCGGCGGGGAGCCCGGCCAGCTCGCGGGTGAACGAACCGAGCGCGCGCCCCAGTTCGGCGGGGCGCCCGAGGGTGTCGCCGTGCCAGAACGGCAGCTTCCCGGGCTGGCCCGGAGCGGGCGACACGAGCACGCGGTCAGGGGTGATGTCCTCGATGCGCCACGAGCTGGCACCGAGGACGAACACGTCACCGACGCGCGACTCGTACACCATCTCCTCGTCGAGTTCCCCCACCCTCGACCTCCCGGGGGCTCCGGGGGTCGCCCCCCGGGTGGACAGAGCCTCGCCCACCAGGAAGACGCCGAACAGGCCGCGGTCGGGGATGGTCCCGCCGCTGGTCACCGCGAGGCGCTGCGCTCCCGGGCGGTCGTGCAGGACGCCGGTGACGCGGTCCCACACCAGGCGCGGGCGCAGCTCACCGAACTCGTCGCTCGGGTAGCGCCCGGCGAGCATGTCCAGGGTCGCCTCAAGCGCCGAGCGGGGGAGCGTGGCGTAGGGGGCGGCGCGCTTGACGAGCGACTCCAGGTCGTCGACGGTCCACTCGTCCATGGAGACCATGGCGACGATCTGCTGGGCGAGGACGTCGAGCGGGTTGCGCGGGTAGCGCAGCTCCTCGATCTCGCCGCCCCGCATGCGCTCGGCCACTACCGCCGTCTGGACGAGGTCCCCCCGGTACTTGGGGAAGATCACGCCCTTGGACACGGCGCCGACCTGGTGGCCGGCGCGTCCGACCCGCTGGAGGCCGTTGGCCACCGACGGCGGCGACTCCACCTGGACGACGAGGTCGACGGCGCCCATGTCGATGCCCAGTTCGAGGCTCGACGTCGCGACCACGGCCGGTAGCCGGCCCTCCTTGAGGGCGTTCTCGATACCGGCCCGTTCCTCCTTGGAGACCGAACCGTGATGTGCGCGGGCGATCTCCAGGGGCGCCCCTCTGGCCGTCCCCGCCTGTGCCATGGTCGCCGCCGGGGCCTGGTCTTCGGGCAGGGCGTCGCCGGTGGCCCGTTCGTAGGCGAGCTCGTTCAGGCGGCCGCACAGGCGCTCGGCCAGCCGCCGCGAGTTGGCGAACACGAGCGTCGAGCGATGGGCCTCGATGAGGTCGAGCAGGCGGTCCTCGACGTGGGGCCAGATGCTGCGCTGGCGCGGGTCGGCCGTGCCCGAGTCGTCGACGAACCGCCCCACCTCGCCCATGTCCTCCACGGGGACGACGATGTCGAGGTCGAAGACCTTGTCCGAAGGCGGCTGGACCACGGCCGCGGGCCTCGTCCCGCCCAGGAACGCCGCCACCTCGTCAGCGGGCCGGACCGTCGCCGACAGGCCGATCCGCTGGGCGGGCCGTTCGAGGAGGGCGTCGAGACGTTCGAGGGACAGCGCCAGATGCGCGCCCCGCTTGGTGCCCGCCACCGCGTGGACCTCGTCCACGATGACCGTCTCGACGCCGCGGAGCGACTCGCGCGCCCGCGAGGTGAGGATCAGGAACAGCGACTCCGGCGTCGTGATCAGGATGTCCGGCGGCTTGACGGCCAGCCGGCGGCGCTCGTCGGCGGGGGTGTCGCCCGACCGCATCCCCACCCGGACGCCGGGTTCGGGCATGCCGAGGCGGCGCGCCGCGTGCCGGATGCCGGTCAGGGGAGCGCGCAGGTTGCGCTCCACGTCCACCGCGAGGGCCTTCAGCGGCGAGACGTACAGCACCCGGCAGCGCCGCAGGGCCTCCTCCGGGACGGGGGCGGTGGCGAGCCGGTCGAGGGACCACAGGAACGCGGCCAGGGTCTTGCCGGAGCCGGTCGGCGCCACGACGAGCGTGTTGTCGCCGCTCGCGATCGACTCCCAGGCCCCCGCCTGGGCGGGGGTGGGCGCGGCGAACGCCCCGGAGAACCAGTCGCGGGTCGCCGGGGAGAAGCGTTCGAGCACGTCACCGCCCATGCCGCCATAGTGCCCCCTCGGTACGACAGTTCGGGCGGGGACGTGGCGTGCGTCACATTGTAAGCAAGCGCTTGTACGGGGCATGGTCTACGGGTAGCCGCTCGCCGCCGCCGGAGTCTCGATGCCCCACGTCATGCTCGCCCTCGGGATCCTGTTCGCCCTGGTCGCCCTCAACGCGCACGCCCCCCGGCGCGGCGCGCTCCTGCTCGCGCCGAGCTTCTTCTGCGGCTGGCTGACGATCGAGATGGCGCCGCACGTCGTCGTCGCCTGGGCCGCCGCGACCGCGCTGACGGCGGCGTTCGGCGGACTGGACGGCTGGCCGGGCTGGATCGGGTTCGTCCTGGCGATCCTCGGCATCGCGGGTGTCGCCGCGACCCTCTTCGCCTCCCGCCGTACGGTCGTCACCCTGCGGGACAGCGGCGCGCCCCTCGACCTTGACCCGGAAGGCGCGCCCCGGTACCCGGTGGCGCACCTGATCGTGCCGCAGCTGTGCCTGATCCCGCGTAAGGGCGTTCGGGTGGAGCGCAACGTCCTGTTCCATGAGGATGGCGGGCTGCGGTTGAAGCTGGACGTCTTCCGGCCCGCCGCCGAACGTTCCGGCGGTGAGTTGCGCCCCGGGCTCATGCAGATTCATGGCGGCGCCTGGGTGATCGGAGACAAGCGTGAGCAGGGGCTGCCGCTGCTCAACCACATGGCGCTCCAGGGATGGGTGGGCTTCAACGTCAACTACCGGCTCAGCCCACGTGCCACCTGGCCTGACCATCTGATCGATCTGAAGCGGTTCCTCGCCTGGTACAAGGAGCACGCCGAGGAGTACGGCGCCGACCCCGATTTTCTCTGTGTGACGGGTGGTTCCGCCGGTGGGCACCTCACGGCACTGGTGGCGTTGACCGCGAACGTGCCGGAGTTCCAGCCGGGTTTCGAGGACGTCGATACCACCGTCCAGGGCGCGGTCCCGTTCTACGGCGTCTACAACCTCTTCGAACCGGGGCCGTGGCCGCGTCCCATGGGTGCGACGCGCCTTATGGAACGCATGGTCATCAAGAAGCCCTTCGCAGCGAACCAGGAGGCGTACGCCAAGGCGTCCCCCGTCACCTACATCAGCAAGGACGCACCGCCCTTCTTCGTCATCCACGGGGACCGCGACTCACTCATCCCCGTGGCGGAGGCCCACCGATTCGTCGAACGGCTCCGGGAAGTCTCGGAGGCGCCCGTCATCTACGCGGAGATGAAGGGCGCCCAGCACGCGTTCGACGTCTTCCCCTCCTACCGGACGGCCCGCGTCATCGAGGGCGTCGAGCGCTACCTGACCGGGCTGTACCGGCAGTACCGCCAAGGGGTCCCGCCGGCCGTCCCGGGCGAGGTCTCGGAGTCCCTGGAGGGCACGGCGGCCCGGCCCCGGACCGCGGCGGCGGAGTGAAGCCCCCACCGTCCGATAGCGTGGAAAGGTGCGGCTCACAGTTTTCTGGGATCGGATGAACCAGCAGTTCGGCGAGGCCTACGCCCAAAGCGTGGCCAAGGACTACGTCATGGCCGAGCTGAACGGCCGCACCATCGAACAGGCCCTCGCCGACGGCGAACCCGCCAAGCGGGTCTGGCAGGCGGTCGTCGCCACCTTCGACGTCCCTTCGAAGCTCCGGTAGGCCCTCCGAGACTCCGGTAGCCGCGGCCTGACCCGCGGCCCGACTCCGCACCGGTCAGTCCGGGACGGGCAGGTGGGCGTACAGGTCCATCGCGTCCACGGATGAGGGCAGGTCGCTGACCTGTCCGTCACCGACCTCGACCACGCGCCACACACCGTCCGTCCGCCGCGCCAGGTCGGTCGTGATGAACCGGCAGCCCAGCGAGCGCACGGCCGGGGCGACCGCATCCAGGTCGGGGTCCAGTTCCACACCCGGACTGTCAGGATGCGGGCCGACCAGTGCCGGCTCGCCGTCCACCCACCACACGCGAGCCTCGCCCTCGCCGTCGTACTGCTCGAACTCGCGCACGACGAGACCGCCCGCCAGATGGTCGTCCCGCAGCGTGACCATCTTCGAGGCGACGTCATGAAGCCGCCCGAGGTTCTTCACGTCGGGGACGAAACACGCCTCTTCCCATTCGTGCTTGCACGACTTCACATAGTCCTTCACCACGCCCGGCCCACCGCGCAGCGGCCGCACGAGCTCTTTCAGCTCGCTGAGGTCGCCGGGGCTCTGGCCGGCGCGGAGGGGCCGCCACACGCTGTGCGGGGTCAGCCCGGCGAACGTGTCGTGCCAGCCCGGCAGCTCGTGCGCACGCCTGTAGTCGTCCGGATGCGTGAGCAGCACCGTCCCGCGCTGCTTCAGCACGGCGAAGACCGTGGCGTACTCCGTTCCGCTGAGCATCCACCCGCGGTACCAGACCGGCCCCAGATCGTCGGGCACCGCCCGGACCGCGTCGTCCACGTCGCCGCGGCGCAACGCGTCGTGATCGAGCAGGGCGATCTCGCCGTAGTGGTCGCGCACGGCCGCGGCCTCGCGCGAGAAATGCGGGTCAACGCGCCGAGGGTGGATCGGATCGACGCAGAAGAGAACGGTCAGCGTCATGATTGGAACCCTCCGTGGACGGCGCCAGCGTACGGGGTCGGGACCATGGAACGCACGGAGATTCCCACCCGAATCCGCCAACCCGGCGATGATCGAACTAATGTTCGGTAAGCTGGCCCGGTATCGCGGCGTCGTCCACAATCGCGCCCGGGCCTCGCGAAGTGTCGGAGGCCCGCCGTAGCGTCGCCCTCGACATCGCAGTCAGCGGCCGAGAGCCGACAGTCACGACGAGAAGGACACCTCACATGGCAGCGAACGACCGGGAGAAGGCTCTCGAAACCGCACTCGCCCAGATCGAGCGGCAGTTCGGCAAGGGGTCGGTCATGCGGATGGGCGAGGAGGCGCGGGCGCCGGTCGAGGTGATCCCCAGCGGCGCGATCTCCCTCGACATCGCGCTCGGCATCGGCGGCCTGCCCCGCGGCCGCGTCGTCGAGGTGTACGGCCCCGAGGGCTCCGGCAAGACGTCCATCGCGCTCCACGCCGTGGCCAGCGTCCAGAAGAAGGGCGGCATCGCCGCGTTCGTGGACGCCGAGCACGCCCTCGACCCCGAGTACGCGGCCGCCCTCGGCGTGGACATCGACGCCCTGCTGGTCTCCCAGCCCGACACCGGCGAGCAGGCACTGGAGATCACCGACATGCTGATCCGCTCCGGCGCGATCGACATCGTCGTCATCGACTCCGTCGCCGCGCTCGTCCCCCGCGCCGAGATCGAGGGCGAGATGGGCGACAGCCACGTCGGCCTCCAGGCCCGGCTCATGTCGCAGGCCCTGCGCAAGCTCACCGGCGCCATCAACACCACCAAGACGACCGCCGTCTTCATCAACCAGCTCCGCGAGAAGGTCGGCGTCATGTTCGGAAGCCCCGAGACGACGACCGGCGGCCGGGCACTGAAGTTCTACGCCTCCGTCCGGCTGGACGTCCGCCGCATCGAGACCCTCAAGGACGGCACCGAGGCGGTCGGCAACCGCGTCCGGGTCAAGGTCGTCAAGAACAAGATGGCCCCGCCGTTCCGCGTCGCCGACTTCGACCTGCTCTACGGCCAGGGCATCAGCCGCGAGGGCGGCCTGATCGACCTCGGCGTGGAGCACGGCTTCGTCCGCAAGTCCGGCGCCTGGTACACCTACGACGGCGACCAGCTCGGCCAGGGCAAGGAGAACGCCCGCAACTTCCTCAAGGCCAATCCCGACATGGCCGACGGCATCGAGAAGAAGATCAAGGAGAAGCTCGGTATCGGCCCGAAGGTCGACCGGGAGGCCGAGCCCGCCGTCCCGGCCGCCGCCCCGGACGCCGCCGCGGCGCCCGCGCCGCCGGAGACCCCCGCCAAGACCACCGGCCGGAAGACGGCCAAGGCCAAGCCGGGTGATTCCTGACCGGGAATCCCGCGATAAGGGTGACTCCTGACGAAGAGTGGGCGATGATCTCGTATGCAGGGCGGCGGCGCCTTATCCGGCATCGCACGATCGGTGCACGGACCTTCCCCGACGGCGCCGCCGCTCCCATGGCCCACCCCCACCCGCCGCGGCGCCGGCGCACCGCGAACCTACGGGCGAGGACGGATTCCGGTGGATGACCCCGACGCCAAGGCGCTCCGTGGCAAGCGGGGCGCGCCTCCGGCGGACCCCGAGGCGGCCGCGCGGGAGATCTGCCTGCGGATGCTGTCCAGGTCGCCGCGCACCCGGGCGCAGCTCGCCGACGCGCTGCGCCGCAAGGACGTGCCGGACGACGTCGCGGAACGGGTCCTCGGCCGCTTCACCGACGTCGGTCTCATCGACGACGAGGCGTTCGCGAAGGCATGGGTCCAGTCCCGCCACACCGGCCGCGGTCTCGCCAAGCGGGCCCTCGCGCACGAACTCCGCCGCCGCGGCGTCGCGGACGACACCGTCAACGACGCCGTCGAGTCGCTCGACACCGACCGGGAGGAGGCGACCGCCCGCGCCCTGGTGGCCCGCAGGCTCCCGTCGACAAGGGGCGTCGACCCCGGCAAACGCATGCGCCGCCTCGTCGGCATGCTCGCCCGCAAAGGCTACCCGCCGGGCCTCTCCTACCGGGTCGTCAAGGAGGCCCTGGCAGAGGAAGGCACGGATCTGGAAGACCTCTCCGAGCCCCTCGACTGACCCGCCCCGCTCCACCGGCCCGGCGCAGCCTCCGGCCTCGCGAAGCCCGACCGTCAAGGGCCAGGCAAGTAAGCGCCGCTTGCTCATTACCTCCGTGCCGCTTACCGTTACGGCAGTGAGGAGTTACTCCGCGTCTCGCGGATTGCCATACGACCGAGCACGTTCCAGCAGCTGAGAGGCATACAGGACACGTTCGTCGACCGGATACGGCCGAATCACCGGGGGCGCGTGGCGCGCCGCCCGGCGGTGTCATGCATCCGGCCGTCCGATGAGCGCGGGTAAATCCTCGCTAGGCAGGGTCCGGACTCCTGACGGGCCCGCGGCGAGGAAGGATCGACCTCATGGAGAGCGTCCTGCTGGGTGCAGCACTGCTGGTGGCCCTGGCCGCTCTCGTGATCATCGTCCTATGGCGTCCGGGCATGCCGGGGAAGGCGGCGGCGGAGCTGGCCCGCGCGCAGAGCGAGGCCGACGAGATCCGCGCCAAGGCCAAACGGGACGCCGAAGATGTCCTGGGGGACGCCGAACGCGACGCGCAGCGGATCGCGTCCGACGCGCGCACGAAGGCGGAGGAGGAGGGCCAGGCCCTCCGCGACGACCTGCGGAACGTCCGTGAGGACCTGGAGCGCCGCGAAGCGCGCCTCGCCGAGCGGGAGCAGCGGCTGGACGGCGAGCTGCGGCGCCTGGAGGAGTGGCAGGGGCGGCTCGCCGAGACCAAGAAGGCCCTCGAAGCCCGCGAAAGGGAACTCGACGGCGTCGCGGAGGAACGCCGCAAGGTCCTGGAGCGCGCGGCCGGCCTCACCGCCGAGCAGGCCAGGGCGGAACTCGTCGCGGCGGTCGAGAACCAGGCCAAGCGGGAGGCCATCCCGATCACCCGCGAGATCGAGAACGCGGCGCGCGCCGAGGGCGACAAGCGCGCCCGCAAGATCGTGACGCTGGCGATCCAGCGGGTCGCCAGCGAGCAGACGGCCGAGTCGGTCGTGTCGGTGCTGCACCTGCCGAGCGACGAGATGAAGGGCCGCATCATCGGCCGCGAGGGCCGCAACATCCGCGCGTTCGAGACCACCACCGGCGTCAACCTGATCATCGACGACACGCCCGAGGCGGTCCTGCTGAGCTGCTTCGACCCGGTGCGGCGCGAGGTCGGGCGGCTGACGCTGGAGAAGCTCGTCCTGGACGGCCGGATCCACCCGCAGCGCATCGAGGAGATCTACGAGCGCAGCAAGAGCGACGTGGAGCAGCTGTGCGTGCGCGCCGGGGAGGACGCGCTCGTCGAGGTCGGCATCGCCGACATGCACCCGGAGCTCATCGCGCTGCTCGGCCAGCTGCGGTACCGCACGTCCTACGGGCAGAACGTGCTGAAGCACCTGATCGAGTCCGCGCACATCGCGGGCATCATGGCGAGCGAGCTGCGGCTCCCGGTGGACATCGCCAAGCGCGGCACGCTGCTGCACGACATCGGCAAGGCGCTGACCCACGAGGTCGAGGGCAGCCACGCGCTGATCGGCGCGGAGATCGCCCGCCGCTACGGCGAGCCCGAGGACGTCGTCCACGCCATCGAGGCGCACCACAACGAGGTCGAGGTCCGCACGGTCGAGGCCGTGCTGACCCAGGCCGCCGACGCCGTCAGCGGCAGCCGCCCGGGGGCGCGCAGGGAGTCCCTGGAGGCGTACGTCAAGCGGCTGGAACGGCTGGAGGAGATCGCCCGCGACAAGCACCCCGGCGTGGAGAAGGTCTTCGCGATGCAGGCCGGCCGGGAGATCCGGGTGATGGTCAAACCCGACGCCGTCGACGACATCCAGGCCCAGGTCATCGCCCGCGACATCGCCAAGCAGGTCGAGGACGAGCTGACGTACCCGGGGCAGATCCGCGTCACCGTCGTCCGGGAGTCGCGCGCCACCGAATTCGCCCGCTGACCCGCACCCCCGGGACCGGACACCGGGTCTCAGGAGCGTGGCGGCCGGGACGGCCGGGCCCGTCCGCCGGCGCGGGGGCGGACGGGCGGGTCTCAGCCGACCGTCAGGTGGATCGGTTCCACGCCGCGGGGTTCGAAGCCGAGGGTCTGGCCGTAGAACGCCAGCTCCGCCTCCAGGCAGCGGATGACGGTGTCCGCCCGGCGGAAGCCGTGCGACTCGCCCTCGAACGTGAGGTAGGCGTACGGCATCTTCTTCCCCGCCAGCGCCAGCGCGAAGCGCTCGGACTGGTCGGGCGGCACCACCGGGTCGTTGAGGCCCTGCAGCAGCAGGACGGGGCAGGCCGTCCTGTCGGCGCTGCCGAGCGGTGAACGCTCCTCGTAGGCGCGCTCGAACCCGGGCAGCGGGCCGATCAGCCCGAACAGGTAGTGGGACTCGAAGTCGTGCGTGGCCTCGGCGAAGCTCTGCAGGTCGCTGATCCCGTAGTAGGACGTCGCGGCCTTGAAGACGTCCGTGCGGGTGATGGCGGCGAGCGTCGTCCAGCCGCCCGCGGAGCCGCCGCGGATCGCGAGCCGGGCGGGGTCGGCGATCCCGCCGTCGACGAGGGCCCGCGCGGCGGCGACGGCGTCCTCGACGTCCACGACGCCCCACTGGCGGCGCAGCCGCTCGCGGTAGGCGCGGCCGTAGCCGGTCGATCCGCCGTAGTTGACGTCGATGACGCCGATGCCGCGGCTGGTGAAGAACGCCCGCTCCAGGTCGAGGGTCGTCGAGACGTGTCCCGTGGGCCCGCCGTGCACGAACACCACGTACGGCGGCAGCTCGCCCTCCGGGGCGGCGGCCTCCGGGTTGGCCGGCGGGAAGACGTAGGCGTGGACGGGACGCCCGAACGGCCCCTCCAGGCGTTCGGCGCGCGGCCGCGACAGGTAGGCCACGTCGGGCAGCTCGGCCAGCTCGCGGCGCAGCCCCTCGACGCGGCCGGTGGTGGTGTCCACCCGCACGACCGACGTGGGCAGGTCGGGCCCGCCGGCGATGCCGACGATCGTCGTGCCGTCCGTGGACAGCTGCGGCTGCCAGTGCCCGTACGGCACCTCCAGGTCGGTGAGGTCCAGCGTCTCCGGGTCGTAGACGCCGAGGCGCAGGTCGCCCTCGCCGTGCAGGACGGCGAGGCGCCCGTCGCCGAGCAGCGCGTACGGCATGCCGCCGAGCTGCCACAGCGGGCCCGCGAACTCCTCCTCGGCCGGGTAGAGGGCCTGCGGCGACTCGCCGTGCAGGCCGACCTGGTAGATGTTCCACCAGCCCGGCCAGTCGCAGATGACGTAAAGGGACTCGCTGTCGCGCCACAGCGGCGCGAGCGCCGACTCCTTGAGGCCGCCCTTGACGGTACGGGGCGCGACCGTGGTGCCGTCCTCGATCGCCGCCACGCGGATCTCGGTGCCGTCCCACGGCATGCGCGGGTGGTTCCACTGCACCCACGCCAGGTGGCCGCCGCCGGGCGACGGGGCGGGGGAGGCGTAGAAGTCGGCGCCGGTGACCAGTTCGCGGATCGCGCCGGCGTCGTCGGCGGCGCTCCCGTCGAGGGGAACGGCCACGATGGCGCGCCTGATGCCCGTGACGGGCTCGTCGGCCGCGGGGGCCTCCGCACCCTCGCCCCCCTCGGGTTCGGCCCGCGGCGCGGCGATGTGGCCCTCGCAGACGCACCAGATCTCTGTGCCGTCGGGGGACAGGACGTAGTCGGCGTAGCGCAGCCCCGCCGGGACGGCCGGCTCGGGGGTCAGCGGGTACGGCTTCGGGTCGCCCTCGTCGAGCCGGTGGAGCCGCTGGTCGTCGTAGTTGGAGAAGACGATCGACCGGCCGGCGGCGGTGCGGACCGGCAGGTACGACCGCCCGCCGTACTCGTGGACGCGGGTGCGGGCGTCCCACGGCGCCTGGAGCAGCTCGGTGCGGTGCCCGCCCTTGAGATGGATGACCGTGGTCCGCCCGCCCTCCTCGGGCCGCGTCTCCTGCCACCACACGTCGCTGCCCTCGACGGTGGGGAAGCTGAGGCGCAGCCGGGCGCGGGCGACGTCGGCCGCGGAGATGGGGGATGGCCATGAGCCATAGGGAAGGGTCGCACGAGCGGTCATACCAGGAATCGTCCCGCATACGGGGACGTGTTGGGGTGATGACGGGCCGTTTGACTTCGGAAAGATACAAGCGGACCACCAGCCGACTCGCCCGTAGCACGGTCGAGGGCGCCGCCCGGGAGGTGGCGGCGCCCTCGCCGGGCGGGTGCTCTCGTCAGGCGGCCCCGGGCTCGCCGGTGGCCTGGCGCGACATTCCGGGCGCCGCGGGCGGCCCGGACGTACCGAGGGTCTTGGCCGAGGTCTTGCGGTTCCGCCGGCTCCTGCCCTCCAGCCACGTCGCGAGCCGGCTCAGCGACATGTTCATCGCGATGTAGATGATCGCGACGACGATCCCGGCCTGCAGGACGTTGTTGCTGTAGTTGGCGGGGACCTGCTTGAAGCCGGCCTGGAGGAACTCGCCGTAGGCGATGATGAACCCGAGGGCGGTGTCCTTCAGCAGGACGACGATCTGGCTGACGATCGCGGGCATCATCGCGGTGACGGCCTGCGGCAGCAGCACCAGCCGCATGACGCCGTTCTTGCGCAGGCCGACGGAGTAGGCGGCCTCCGACTGCCCCTTGGGGACCGACAGGACGCCTGCCCGCACGATCTCGGCGAGCACCGCGCCGTTGTACATCACCAGGCCGAACACGACCGCGGCGAACGCGGGCACGGTGACGACGCCGGCGTTGCTCTCCACGCCGAACATGAAGAAGAAGTAGTCGACCGACATCCGCTGGAGCTGGCCGAACGGGGACTCGGCGATCGCCGGGCTGATCTTGTTGGGGACGAAGAACGCCAGGAAGATCAGGATCAGCAGCGGGATGCCGCGGAAGAACTCCACGACGGCGCCGGCGGGGAGGCGGATCCACCAGTGGTCCGACAGCCGGGCCAGGCCGAACACGGCGCCGAACACCAGCGCCAGCACGGTCGCGACGACGGCGGCCTTCAGCGTGTTCATCAGCCCCGGCAGGAGCAGGTGCCGCCAGACCGTCCACTCGGTGAACGGGGTCCACAGGTCCTTCTGGAACTGGCCCTTGACCTGGAGCCGCCAGATCAGCGCCCCCAGGAGCGCGAGGAGCACGACCGATACCAGGACGCTCAGCAGCCTGTTCCGCTTGCGCGCCCGTGGGCCGGGGATGTCGAAGAGGACGTTCGCTTCCTTGCTCACCGCGCCACCGCCATCCGCTTGGCCAGCCAGCCGAAGAAGTATCCGGTCGGCAGGGTGAGGATCAGGAAGCCGATGGCGACGCCGAGGAACAGCGGGATCACGCCGTCGGAGAACGTCGGCTTGTCGACGATCGTCTTGGTCACCAGCGCGACCTCACCGTAGCTGGCCGCGGCGGCCACCGTCGTGTTCTTGATCATCGCGATGAGCACGCTGCCCATCGGCGCGATGATCGACCGGAACGCCTGCGGCAGGATGATCACCCGGAGCGACTGGCTGAACGTCAGCCCGATCGAGCGGGCCGCCTCGGCCTGGCCCAGCGGGATGGTGTTGACGCCCGAGCGCAGGGTCTCGCACACGAACGCCCCGGTGTAGGCGGACAGGCCGACGACCGCCCACCAGTAGTAGGTCGTCGAGGAGACGCTGGAGAACTTCAGGGCGAGGATGTCGTTGAGCCCGAGGCTGCACATCAGCAGCACCAGCGTGAGGGGCGTGTTCCGGACGATGTTGACGTAGCCCGTACCGAACTTGCGCATGACGGGGACGGGCGCGACCCGGAAGCTCACCATGATCGTGCCGATGATCAGGGAGAGCACCGCGGCGGCCGCCGCCAGGCGCAGGGTCGCCCAGAATCCCTGGAGGATCTCCCCGGAGTTCTCGAAGAACGGGGTGAAGTCAAACATTGCTCAGCTGTTCCATGGCGTTCCAAGGGGTCGGGCCAGGCCGGTGCGTCCCCGGGAGGACACGTCCTCGCGGGGACGCACCGGCACGACGGGTCGGGCTCGTCCTGGATCAGGAGCGGCGCCCGCGGCCGGGCGCCCCGCCCGCGGTCAGGCGCAGCCCTCCATCGTCGGGACCTCCTTGACGAGCTTCAGCCCGGTACCGGCGAAGTGCTTGTCGAGCAGCTGCCCGGCGGTGCCGTCGGAGTACATCTTGTTGATGGCCTTGTTCACGGCCTCGCAGGTCTCGGTGTCGCCCTTCTTCATGCCGACGCCGTACTTCTCGTCGGTGAAGGGGTCGTTGATGACCTTGAAGGAGCCCTTCTGCTGGTTGGCGAACCCGGCGAGGATGAGGTCGTCGGTGCTGACCGCGTCGAGCGCCCCGGACTTCAGCTTGCTCACGCACTCGGAGTAGCTCTGCGCGTCCACCAGCTTGACGCCGTCGATGTCGAGCTCGCCGTCCGGCGGGGGCTCGGTGATGCGGCGGAAGGAGTTGGACCCGGCCGCCTTGCACAGCCGCTTGCCCTTGAGGTCCGCGGTCTTCTTGATGTCGTTGTTGTCGGCGTTCACCATCGTGTCCTGGTGGGCCACGTAGTACGGGCCGCCGTACGTCACCTGCTGCTTGCGCGCCTCGGTGATGGAGTATGTGGCCACGACGAGGTCGACCTGGCCGCCGCCGATGAACGACTCGCGGTTCGCGGAGGTCGTCTCCTTGAAGGTGATGCCGTCCTCGGGGACGCCGAGCTCCTTGGCGATGTACTTGGCGACGTCGACGTCGAAGCCGTCGAAGGTGCCGTCGGGCTTCTTCAGGCCCAGGGCCGGCTGGTCGAACTTGATGCCGACGGTCAGTTTCTTGTCGTCCTGCGCCTTCTGCAGGACCGTCTTGGCCTCGGTCTTCTCCGTGTCGCTGCCACACGCCGAAAGCGCCAGTGACAATGCCATCCCCGCCCCGATGAGGGCGCCGAAACGACGTACTCGCATTCTCGTCCTACCTCTACTCTGCCGGAGCCCCGTGGCTCAGTGGACCATTCACATCCTCTACGGACCGAACAGTTCAGGTTTATGGATACATCGGGGAAAGTGGATCAGTGTGTGAGGATCTTGGAAAGGAAGTCCTTCGCGCGGTCGGTGCGCGCGTTGGTGAAGAACTCGTTGGGCGTGTTCTCCTCCACGATCTGACCGTCCGCCATGAACACGACCTTTTGCGCCGCCCTGCGCGCGAAGCCCATCTCGTGGGTCACGACGATCATCGTCATGCCCTCGCGGGCCAGGCCGGTCATGACGTCGAGGACCTCGTTGACCATCTCGGGGTCGAGCGCCGAGGTCGGCTCGTCGAAGAGCATCACCTTCGGCCGCATCGCGAGGGAGCGCGCGATCGCGGCCCGCTGCTGCTGGCCGCCGGACAGCTGAGCGGGGTACTTCTGCGCCTGGTTCGCGATGCCGACGCGGTCCAGCAGCTCCATCGCGTGCTTCTCGGACTCCTGCTTGCCCTGCTTGCGGACCTTGATCGGCCCGAGCGTGACGTTGTCCAGGATCGTCTTGTGGGCGAAGAGGTTGAACGACTGGAACACCATGCCGACGTCGGCGCGGAGCTTCGCCAGCTCCTTTCCCTCTTTCGGCAGCTCTTTGCCGTCGAGGAGGATCTTTCCGCTGTCGATGGGCTCCAGCCTGTTGATCGACCGGCACAGGGTCGACTTCCCGCCGCCGGACGGGCCGATGACGACGACGACCTCTCCGAAGTTCACGGTCAGGTTGATGTCCTTGAGGACGTGCAGCTCCCCGAAGTGCTTGTTGACGTTCTCGGCCACCACGAGGGGCCGGCCGCCCTCGGTGGCCCGCTCCGGGGTGGAGTCCCCAGGCCCGTCCTCGGTGAGGTCGGGTCCGCCTTCGCTGTCCGTCATGCGGTCGGACTTTACGTCATGCGCAACGGCGCGAAAGTTGCCGCGCGGTACCGATACGATCACGAATCCCCATGTCGGGCGGGGTCCGCCGTGGCGGAGAGTGATCATCTGAGGTCGCTCGGGTCGCGCCGGCCGGTTCGGCGATATCGCGTAAGGCCCGTACCCTTGGTAACCGTCATGAGTGCGCCTATGAATACGGCTCCCCGTACGTACGAGATCCGTACTTACGGGTGCCAGATGAACGTTCACGACTCCGAGCGGCTCTCCGGTCTCCTGGAGGCGGCGGGGTACGTCCGCGCCGGCGACACCGAGCCGGACGTGGTGGTGTTCAACACCTGCGCGGTGCGGGAGAACGCCGACAACCGGCTCTACGGCAACCTGGGCCATCTGCGGCCGGTCAAGGACGGTCATCCCGGCATGCAGATCGCCGTGGGCGGGTGCCTCGCGCAGAAGGACCGCGACACCATCGTCAGGCGCGCCCCCTGGGTGGACGTCGTGTTCGGCACCCACAACATCGGGTCGCTGCCCGCACTGCTGGAACGGGCGCGCGTGCAGAGCGAGGCGCAGGTCGAGATCGAAGAGTCGCTGGTGACCTTCCCCTCGACGCTGCCGACCCGCCGTGAGTCGCCCTACGCCGCGTGGGTGTCGATCTCCGTGGGCTGCAACAACACGTGCACGTTCTGCATCGTCCCCTCGCTGCGCGGCAAGGAGAAGGACCGCCGCCCGGGGGAGATCCTCGCCGAGATCGAGGCGCTGGTCGCCGAGGGCGTCCTGGAGGTCACCCTCCTCGGCCAGAACGTCAACGCGTACGGCTCCGGTTTCGGCGCCCTCGCCGCCGCGCCCGACGAGGTCCGCGCCATGACGGCGGGCGGGGAGTCCGCCTTCGCGGGGCTGCTGAGGGCATGCGGGGACGTCGGGGGGCTGGAGCGGGTCCGGTTCACCTCCCCGCACCCCAAGGACTTCACCGACGACGTCATCGCCGCCATGGCCGAGACGCCGAACGTGATGCCGTCGCTGCACATGCCGCTGCAGGCGGGGTCGGACGCGGTGCTGCGCGCGATGCGCCGCTCGTACCGGCAGGAGCGCTACCTAGGCATCATCGACAAGGTCCGGGCCGCCATCCCGGACGCGGCGATCACCACCGACATCATCGTCGGGTTCCCGGGGGAGACCGAGGCCGACTTCGAGGAGACCCTGCACGTGGTGCGGGAGGCCCGGTTCTCGTCGGCGTTCACGTTCCAGTACTCCAAGCGTCCGGGCACCCCGGCGGCGGTCATGGACGGCCAGCTGCCGAAGGAGGTCGTCCAGGAGCGGTACGAGCGGCTGGTCGCCCTCCAGGAGGAGATCTCCTGGGAGGAGAACAAGAAGCAGCTCGGCCGGACCCTGGAGGTCCTGGTGGCCGAGGGCGAGGGCCGCAAGGACCAGGCGACCCGCCGGCTGTCCGGCCGGGCGCCCGACAACCGGCTGGTCCATTTCGCCGTGCCGGAGGAGCCGGTCCGTCCCGGCGACATGGTCACGGTGGAGGTCACCTACGCCGCGCCGCACCACCTCGTCGCCGACAAGCCCGCGCCGGCCGTCCGCCGGACGCGTGCGGGCGACGCGTGGGAGGCCCGGCAGGCCGGGACGGCGGGCCCGCAGGGCGTTTCGCTCGGAATGCCGTCGATCGGGCGTTCCGCGCAGGCCGACACGCCCGTGCCGGGCTGCTCCGCCGTCTCCTGAACTCGGGCATGATCGAGGGGCGATCCCGCGTGCCGCCCCCGGTGGCGGGCGCGGGCCCGGTGCCGGGGAGCCGGCGTCAGAAGCCGGCGTCAGGGAGGAAGTGTGCTCGTATCGGCGGCGGTGTGCCCGCATCCGCCCCTCCTCGTGCCCGCGGTGGCGGGGGAGGCGGCGCCGGAGCTGGACGGGCTGCGCGCCGCGTGCGACGAGGCCGTCGGGCGCCTGGGCGGGGCAGACGTACTGGTCGCCGTCGGGGGTGCTCCGGAGACACGGACCTACGGGCCGGACGCGTACGCGACGCTGCGGCCGTACGGACTCTCCTGGACGATCCCCGACCACCCCGAGGACGGCGCGGAGGCCCTGCCGCTCTCCCTCAGCATCGGACGCTGGCTGCTGCGGAGGCAGGGGGCCGGGGACGACGCCCGCCACGAGGCGATCGCGTTCGACGCGCGGCCGGAGGAATGCCTGGCGCTCGGCCGTCGGCTGGCGGAATCGGCCGAGCGGGTAGCCCTCCTGGTGATGGGCGACGGCACGGCGTGCCGCTCGGAGCAGGCGCCGGGGTACCTCGACGAGCGCGCGGCCCCTTACGACGGGGCCGTGGCGCACGCGCTCGGAAAGGCGGACGCCGCCGCCCTGGCCGCCCTGGATGCGGATCTCTCCCGGGAACTCCAGGTGGCCGGGCGGGCGGCGTGGCAGGTACTCGCCGGCGCGGCCGGCGCGGCCGGCGCGGCCGGCTTCAGCGCCGGCCTGCTCGCGGACGAGGCGCCGTACGGAGTCGGCTACTTCGTCGCGGCCTGGTCACGCTCGGATCACGGCTGCTGACCGGTTCCCCCTTGACCGCCGCCACCGGGACCGCCGCCACTCGGGCCGCCACTCGGGCCGCCAGCACTCGGACCGCCAGCACTCGGACCGCCGCCACCGGGAGCACCGCCACCGGGACCGCCTTCGCGGTCGATGTAGTCGCTGGACTTGTCCTGTATCCGGTCGACCTTGTCGGCGTGCTCGCCGCCCGTGCGCTCGTCGATCACGTCCCCGCCCCGCTCCACACCGTGGCGGGCCTTGTCGGGGTGCTGCCCGAGCATCTGCTTCACCTTGTCGACGATGGACATCGAAAATCCCCCCGGATCCCTCGTCCTGTCGGTGGTGCCCGCATGGCGCGCGACACCCGTACATCCCGCCCATACCCAGACTGTTGCCACAATTAAGCCTGTGACCTCACGAAATGCGCCTGATCCCGCGCACCCGGCGACGGGCCGCAGCGGCCCCGACGTCCCCGGCGTGCTCGCGGTCGTCGGCGCGACCGCCGCCGGGAAGTCCGACCTCGCCGTGGAACTGGCCCTGAGGCTGGACGGGGAGGCGGTGAACGCCGACTCGATGCAGCTCTACCGCGGCATGGACGTCGGGACCGCGAAGCTCACCCCCGCCGAGATGCGCGGCGTGCCGCACCACCTGCTGGACGTCTGGGACGTGACCGAGACCGCGAGCGTGGCCGAGTACCAGCGGCTCAGCGCCGCCGTGATCGCCGACATCCGGGGCCGGGGCCGGACGCCCGTGCTCGTGGGCGGTTCCGGCCTGTACGTGCGGGCCGCCCTCGACCACATGGACTTCCCGGGGACGGACCCGGACGTCCGGGCGCGGCTGGAGGAGGAACTGGCGCACGCCGGGCCGGCGGCGCTCCGCGGGCGCCTGCGCGCGGTGGACCCGGCCGCGGCGGACGCGATCCTGCCGGGCAACGGCCGGCGGATCGTCCGCGCCCTGGAGGTGATCGAGATAACGGGGCGGCCGTTCACCGCGACCCTGCCCGAGCACCGGTACCGCTACGGCTCGGTCGTGCAGATCGGCCTGAGCGTTCCCCGCCCGGAACTGGACGAGCGCATCGCCGTCCGGGTGGCGCGGATGTGGGCCGCGGGGCTGGTCGACGAGGTCCGCGAGCTGGAGCGCGCGGGCCTGCGCGACGGCCTGACCGCCGGACGCGCGCTCGGCTACGCGCAGGTGCTCCGGTTCCTGTCGGGGGAGTGGACCGAGGAGCAGGCCAGGGAGGAGACCATCCGGGCGACGCGGCGTTTCGCCCGCCGGCAGGAGTCGTGGTTCCGCCGGGATCCGCGCGTCCAGTGGCTCCCCCACGACGCCCCTGACCTGGTCGGCCGGGCGCTGGCGCTGATCGGCTGATACGTCCGGCGGACGCAATATGATCGGGAGATGCGGTTTGTCAAGGGGCACGGCACAGAGAACGACTTCGTGATCCTGCCCGATCCGGACGGCGCCCTGGACCTCACGGCGGAGGCCGTGGCGCGGCTGTGCGACCGGCGGGCCGGGATCGGCGCCGACGGCGTCCTGCGGGTCGTCCGCACGAAGGCCGCGGGCATCGGGAACGCGGGCATCGACGCGGGCATCGACGCGGGCGCCGAGTGGTTCATGGACTACCGCAACGCCGATGGCGGGCTCGCGGAGATGTGCGGCAACGGGATGCGGGTCTTCGCCCGCTACCTGGTCGACGCCGGCCTCGCCGCGCCCGGGGAGTGGGACGTGGCGACCCGCGCGGGGCTGCGGCGCGTGACGCTGGGCGCGTCCGGGGACGTCAGCGTCGAGATGGGCCCGGCCGACCTCCTCGGCCCCGGCGAGGCCACCATGGCGGACACGGTCTTCCAGGGCGTACGCGTCTCCGTGGGCAACCCCCACCTGGCGTGCCGCGTGGACGGGCCGCTCGCGGCGCTGGACCTCTCGCGGGCGCCCGGTTTCGATCCCGCCGCCTTCCCCGACGGCGTGAACGTCGAGTTCTTCCGCACCGTGGGCGAGCGGCACCTGGAGATGCGGGTGTACGAGCGCGGCTCCGGCGAGACCCGTTCCTGCGGGACCGGCACGGTCGCCGTCGCCGCCGTCGCCGCCCGGGGCCTGGCCGAACCGGGCGAATGGACCGTGGACGTGCCCGGCGGCCGGGTCACCGTGGCGCTCGGCCGGGGGACCAGCCGCCTCACCGGCCCGGCGGTCCTGGTGGCCGAGGGCGAGACCCGGCCGGGCTGGATTTAGGGCTCCCCCCCCGTCGACCAGGGCCGGAGCGGCGTCCGTCCTCGTCCCGGCACGAACGGGACAACTGTCCCTCACCACCGGGACCTTCCGCCGCATAGTTTCGTTCATGCACACCCTCTGGTGAATGGCCCGTACGGATCGGGATGGGAGCCCCGGTGCCGTACGGAGCCTGAGGGCCGGTGGCGACCTTCTTGGCGGGGGGCGGTCACCGGCCCTCCCACCGGGTGAGATCCGGAAGCGGGCCGGAGCACGCGGGACCGCGAAACGGCGAAACGCGGATAAGTCTCAGCGGCGGACGCCGTTGACGGGCAGCTTGGCCCGGACCAGCGTCCCGCCCTTTGGACCGGGGCCGACGGTACAAGACCCACCGAGTTCGGCCGCACGTTCGCGCATGGACGACATACCGATACCGGAGCGCAATCGTGCGGGCAGCCCCACGCCGTCGTCGTCGACGGAGACGTGCAGGTCGCCGTTCAGATGCAGGCGGACCACCGCGGAGCACGCGTTGGCGTGCCGGTGCACGTTGGTGAGCGCCTCCTGGACGATCCGGTACGCGGCCACCTCGGCGGCGGCCGGCAGGCCCTTGAGATCGCCCTCCACCTGGACGTCCACCTTCGGGCCGTCGCCCGTGGCGACGACCCCGCCGAGCGCCTGGATCGCGCCCTCCAGCCCGAGGTCGTCCAGCGCGGGCGGCCGCAGTCCGTACACGAGCTCCCGGATGTCGCCGATGGTGCTGCCCATCGTCGCGCGGAGCTCCTCCAGCAGCTCGTCCACCGCCGCGGGGTCGGTCTTCAACGTGATGCGCGCGGCGTCGACCGTCATCGCGAGGCTGGCGAGCGTCGGCCCCAGGCCGTCGTGCAGGTCGCGCCGCAGCCGCCGCCGCTCCTCCTCGCGGGTGCGCAGGATGTGCTCCCGGGAGCGCTGGACGTCCGCGGCGAGCCGGACCGCGTTCGCCAGCTCCGCGAGGTTGCGGGCGAGGATGCCCGACATCCGCGCGTCCGGCGACCGGGTGACGCCGAACAGCAGCCGGCCCACCGGCTCCCCGTGCCACACCAGCGGGATGAGCTGCGGCCGGTCGCCGAGCGCGCCGTCCTCGGCGGAGATCGTGCGGCCGTCGCGGTCCAGCACCTCGATCGTGACACCGGTGGCGTGCAGGGCGGAGCGGGCCACCTCGGCGGCCACCGCGAGCGCGGCGGGCGGGTCGGCGGCGGTCTGCAGCCGCCGGTTGAGGCGGTCCGCGAGCCGGTACGGGTCGCGCTCGCCGTGGATGAACCCGTCCACCGTGCGCTGCAGGCGCCGCCGGACGGGCTCGAACACCGCGCCCGCGATGATCGCCGCCGCCAGCCCCGAGATCGTCCCCTCGCCGTGGGCGAGCAGGCTCGCCCCGCCGACGAACGCGAAGTACAGGCCGGTGACGAGGGCGACGAGGCCCGCGTACACCAGCGTGCGGCTGATCACGAGGTCGATGTCGTAGAGCCGGTAGCGGGTGATCGCGATGGCGACGCAGACGGGGACGGTGACGATCGTGATGTTGCGCAGCGGGTCGCCGATCACCGTGTTCTCCCCCGCGTAGATCACCGCGATGGCGACGAGGCCCGGGTAGACGACCCAGGCGATCTGCCGCCGGACGTCCGGGGGCGACTTGACGAACCGCACCAGGATCGAGCACAGGGCCGCCGCCAGGGTGCCGAGGATGATCACGGTGATGGCCACCGGGATGTCACCGAACGGGTAGACCGAGACCCCGTTGTGCCACTTGCGCACGTCCGGGTCGATCGTCAGATGGACGCAGACGATCACGGGGATGAGGAAGGCGAGGGCGAGCACCGGCCGGAACCAGCGCGACACCAGCCGGCCGTCCGGGAAGATCAGCGGGAGGACCAGCGTAAGGGCGTAGGTGTCAACGGCCCACAGCCACGTGCCGAGCCAGGTGAGGAAGCCGGTTCCGGCCCAGCCGTGGAGCTCGAACCACGGGGCCAGATTGAGCGACAGGACGTACACGCCCGCGCTGAAGCCGGCCGCGAGCATGAGCCAGCCGACCTTCAGCCCCGGCCTGTGCCGCAGCAGGACGGCGGCCACCGGCGTCCACGCGGTCGCGACGAGGATCTCCGGGTGCCACCAGACCATCCGCAGGTCGGAGGGAAGCAGGCCGCCGACGACGAGCGAGGTGGCGACGAGGAGAACGGCGCCGAGCGCGACCGGGACCGCGAAGCGGCCCGCCCCGCCGTTCCTTCTCACCGTCTCGTCCATGCCCACCCCAGGCCAAAGTAATGGAATGTTAAAGCGTCCGGCCCCTGTCCTGCAGACATCGGGGCGTCCGCCTCAGGACACCGGGACCTCCCCCCGCCGACACTGTCTCCGTCGCGGCGCGGTGGCGCGTGCCGTGATGGTAACCGCGGATTCCGGCGGAGAGAACCGAAGGTGCAGGTCACAGTCGTCCGGTGGGAGGTGCCGGAGGCCCCGTGCCGTACCGCCCGCCGGGTCCGGCACCGCGGTGCGGGCGGCGGCTCTGAGCCCTTCACAGGGGCGGGTTCGGATCGCCGCCGGCGCCGGACGACCGAAACGGGTCGCGCATTCGGAGTGCCCGCGCCGACCGGCCGGGTCAGGCCGGTCGAGTCAACATACTCGCCCTGGGCCCCCGCGATACCGCCCTCACCTGATATCGAGCGGTAACTGCGGGCTTTTCCCAACGCCGTCTGTAATCAGGCGGTAGCATCCTGTGCGCACATTGGGCGGCCCGGAGGGGGGAGATGGCGGCGTTCCTGCTGCGCAGGGTGGCGAACCACCTGGTCCTGGCCGTCCTGGGCGTGAGCCTCGCCTACCTGCTGGCCGCCGCCGCGCTCGATCCACGCGCCGCGTACGAGGACCGCACGCCGCGCCCGCCCGAGGCGGTCGTCGACGCCCGGCTCACGGCCCTCAACCTCAACGACCGCACGCCCCTGGCCGACCGTTACCGCACCTGGGCCGGTGGCGTCCTGCGCGGCGACTTCGGCCGCACGTGGGACGGCGAACCCGTCAACGCCGAGTTGTGGCGGCGCCTCGGCGTCAGCCTGCGGCTCGTGCTGCCGGGCGCCGTCCTGGGCTGCGTGGGCGGCCTGCTGCTCGGCGCCGTCGCGGCGGTGCGGCGCGGTCGCGCGGCCGACCGGCTCGTGACGCTCGGGGCGTGCCTGCTCCCGGCCGTTCCCGTGTTCGTCCTGGCGGTTCTGCTGCAGGCGCTCGCGAGCAGGGCGAACGACGCGCTGGGCGTGCGGGCCTTCGTGTGGGTCGGTGAGTCCACGCCTGGAGCGCCCGGCGGAGCGGCCGGTCTCGCCGACCGGGCACGGCACCTGCTCCTGCCGACCGTCACGATCGCGCTTGCGCAACTGGGCGTCTACTGCCGCTACCAGCGCGGCCTCATGCTGGACGTGCTGCACGCCGACTTCGTGCGCACCGCCCGCGCCCGGGGGCTGCGGCGCCGGAGCGCGCTGCTGCGGCACGGGCTGCGGACCGCGCTCGTCCCGATGACGACCTACGTCGCCTACGCGTCCGGCCTGCTGGTCCTCGGCGCCGTGTGCACCGAGGAGATCTTCGGCCGGCACGGGATGGGGGAGTGGCTGGCCGGCTCCGTCACGCGCGGCGACGTCAACGTGGTCGCCGCGATCGGGTGCGTCGCCGTGTGCGGGGTGCTGCTCGCCGGGCTGGTCTCGGACGCCCTGCACGGCGCCCTCGACCCGCGCGTCCGGGAGGCCGCGTGATCGGCGGGTACGCGCGGGTGAGCCGCCGGGCCGCCGCGGGACTGCTCCTGCTCGCGCTGCTGTTCTCGCTGGTGCTCCTGGGGCCGCTCGTGTCGCCGTCGGGCTGGGACGACACGGACCTCACGGCCTTCCACCAGGGGCCGTCCGGGCGGCACTGGCTGGGCACCACGCAGAGCGGGCGGGACGTCTTCGCCCTCACCCTGCGCGGTGCGCGGACATCGCTGCTCGTCGGCCTCTTCGTCGCCGTGGCCTCGACCGGGCTGGCCGCCGTCATCGGCGCCGCCGCCGGCTACGCGGGCGGCCGGCTGGACCGCGTCCTCATGTGGGGCGCCGACGTGCTGCTCGTCCTGCCGTCCTTCCTCGTCGCCGCCGTGCTCGCGCCCACCCTGCCGGGCGGCCTGCCGGTGCTGATGGCGGTGCTGGCCGCCCTCATGTGGATGGTCACGGCCCGGGCGGTGCGGGCGATGACGGTCTCGCTGCGCCGGCGCGAGCACGTGCTGGCCGCCCGGTTCCTCGGGGTGGGCGCGCCGCGGGTGATCGTCCGGCACGTGCTGCCGCACCTGGCGTCGCTGCTGGCCGTGGACGCGAGCCTCAACGTCGGTGTCGCGATCGTCGCGGAGAGCGGGCTGTCCTACCTCGGGTTCGGCGTGCGGCCGCCGGACGTGTCACTCGGCACGCTGATCGCCGACGGCCAGGGGAACGCCGCCGCCCATCCGTGGCCGTTCGCGTTCGCCGCGGGCCTGCTCGTCCTCGTCGTCCTCGCGGTGAACCTCCTGGGCGACGGGCTGCGAGACGCCTTCGACCCGGTCCGGGACGCGCGTTGACCGTGCTGCACGTCACGGATCTCACGGTGCGGTACGCACGCGGCGTGCGTGCCGTGCGGGGCGTCAGCCTCACGGCCGGGGCCGGTGAGGTGCTCGGCGTCGTCGGCGAGTCGGGTTCCGGCAAGACGGCCCTCGCGCTCGCCGTGCTGGGCCTCCTGCCGGACGACGCCCGCGTGACGGGTTCGGTGCGGTTGCGCGGGGCGGAACTGCTCGGGCGGCCGGACGCCGAGCTGTCGAGGGTGCGCGGCAAGGACCTGGCCATGGTCTTCCAGGACCCGCTGTCCGCGCTCACCCCCGTCCACACGGTGGGCGACCAGATCGCGGAAACGGTGCGGATCCACTCCCGCGCCTCGCGCGCGTCGGCGCGTGCGCGCGCCGCCGAGCTGCTCGATCTGGTCGGCATTCCCGGTGCGCGACGCCGCGCCCGCGCCTACCCGCACGAGCTGTCGGGCGGCATGCGGCAGCGCGTGATGATCGCCATGGCGATCGCCAACGACCCGGCCGTCGTCGTCGCGGACGAGCCGACGACCGCGCTGGACGCGACCGTCCAGGGGCAGGTCCTGGACGTGCTGCGCGTCGCGCAGGAGGCGACCGGGGCCGCGATCGTGCTGATCACCCATGATCCGGGCGTCGTCGCCGGCTTCGCCGACCGGGTCGTGGTGATGCACGAGGGACGCGCCGTCGAGGCGGGGCCGGTCGAGCGGGTCTTACGCCGGCCCGGTACGGCGTACACGAAGGAACTGCTGCGATCGGTCGCCCCCGTGGGCGGGTCGTCGCCGGCCCCTCTGGCCAGGTCCGGGCGTCCCGTCGTGCTGGAGGTGGACGCTCTCGTCCGTCACCACGCCATCCGCAAGGGACCGTGGGGGTTGCGCCGGGGCGGGCCGGTGCGCGCCGTGGACGGCATCGGCTTCGCCGTCCGCGAGGGCGAGACCCTGGCGCTGGTCGGGGAGTCGGGATGCGGCAAGACCACCGCCCTGATGGAGATCCTCCGGCTCGCGCGCCCCCAGGGCGGACGCGTCACCCTCTTCGGCCGGGACACGGCGGCCCTGCGCGCCGCTGACCGGAAGGCCCTGCGACGCGATGTCCAGGTGGTGTTCCAGGACCCGTACTCGTCGCTGAACCCGAGGATGCGCGTGTCCGGAATCATCGCCGAGCCGCTGACCGCGCACGGGGTGCCGAAGGCGCGAGCCAGGGAGCGCGTTGAGGAACTGATCGAGCTGGTGGGCTTGGGTCCTGCTCATGCCGAGCGTTATCCCCACGCTCTCTCGGGCGGGCAGAGACAACGCGTAGGCATCGCCAGAGCACTGGCCCTAGAACCACGGCTGCTCCTCTTGGACGAGCCTGTATCGGCCCTGGACGTCACCGCCCGAGCCGACGTCATGGCCCTGCTGGAGCGTCTGCGCAAGCGGCTCGGTATGGCGTGCCTGCTCGTCACCCACGATGTCGGCGTCGTCCATCGCCTGGCCGATCAGATCGCCGTCATGTACGCGGGGCGCATCGTTGAGACCGGGCCGGCGGGAGACGTCCGCGGCGCACCTGCCCATCCGTACACACGCGCGCTTCTGGACGCGGTGCCCCTGGCGGACCCGTGCCTTGAGCGGCGCCGCCCCCGCGTCGTTCTGCGGGGAGACCCGCCCGACCCCGCGTCCCCGCCCGCGGGGTGCCGCTTCCGTTCCCGTTGCCCGCGCTACGTCACGCTCACCGCTGCGGAGGGAGTCCTGTGCGAGGAACACGATCCCGAGTCCCGTCCCGTCCGGCCGGGGGAGGGCGCCGGCCATTCGGTCGCCTGCCATCATCCCCATGCCGAAGGCAGGGGCGCACGATGACGCGGATGGCCGGCGCCACGCTCCTGGGCGCCGCGTTATTCACCGGCGCCGGATGCAGCGGTTCCGGACCGGAGTCGACGGCCCGCTCATCGGAGCAACTGCCCGCCTTCGACGTCAACCCGGTCCCCCGTGACCGGGTGGCGAACGGCGGTACGCTGCGCTGGCCGCTGCCGGAGTTCCCGTCCCAGTGGAACTTCAACCACGTCAACGGCACCACGGGAGCGGTCGAGCGCGTCGTCCAGGGCGTCCTGCCCCACCTGATGCGCGCCGACGAGAAGGCCGTGCCGCGGCCCGTCCCCGAGTACCTGCGGTCGGCCACGCCGCGGCGCACCGGGCGGGGCCAGACCGTCACCTACCGGCTCAACCCGCGCGCCCGATGGTCGGACGGCCGGCCCATCGGCCACGCCGACTTCGTCGCGCAGGCGCGGGCGCTGTCCGGACGGGACGCGCGCTACGAGGTCTCCGCCGTCACCGGCTACCGCCGCATCGAGCGCATCGAACGAGGCGCCGGCGAACACGAGGTCAAGGTGACCTTCGACGGGACGTACGCGGACTGGCGCGGCCTGTTCAGCCCGCTGTACCCGGCCACCGCGTACGCCGCGCCGCGCGAGTTCAACGGCGGCTGGCGGAACCGGCTGCCCGTCACGGCAGGGCCGTTCCGCGTCCAGGAGATCGACCGGACCGGCAAGACCGTCACCCTGGTCCGCGATCCCGCCTGGTGGGGTCCGCGGGCGAAGCTCGACCGCATCGTCTACCGCGCGATGGACCCGTCCGCGGTGCCCGGCGCGTTCGCGAACGGCGAGATCGACCTGATGGACATCGGCCTGGACGCGGGCGCGCTGCGGCGTGTCCAGGGCGTCCGCGGCGCCGCCGTGCGCAGGGCGGCCGGGCCGGACTGGCGGCACTTCACGCTGAACGCCGCGTCGCCCGTCCTGTCCGACGTGCGGGTGCGGCGGGCCGTCATGCTCGGCATCGACCGGCGCGCCATCGCCCGTTCCGACCTGTCCGGTCTCGGGGTTCCGGTGCGGACGCTCGGCAACCACTTCTACGTCGCCACCCAGAACGGCTACAAGGACAACTCCGGGGAGTTCGGCGTCTACGACCTGGCCCGCGCCAGGCGGCTCCTGGACGAGGCGGGCTGGCACCTCCGCGGCGAGTACCGCGCCAAGGACGGGCGGACACTCGCGCTGCGCTTCGTCGTCCCATCGGGCGTACCCATCGCCAAACGCGAGGGAGAGCTGGCGCGGGCCATGCTCGAACGCATCGGCGTCCGGGTGGACATCGAGCCCGTGCCCGCCGACGACCTGTTGCCCCGCCACGTGACGCCCGGGAGGTTCGACATCGTCCCCTTCTCCTGGCTGGGCACGTCGTACCCGGTCTCGACGATGAAATCGGTCTTCGCGCGGCCCCAGGGCGACCGCGTCCAGCAGAACTACTCCCGCGTCGGCAGCGAGGCCATCGACACGGCCCTGGACGGTGCCATCGCGGAGGTCGACCCGGGGAAAGTGCACGCCCTGGTGAACGAGGCCGACCGGCTCATCTGGCGACAGGCGTCGGTCCTGCCGCTGTATCAGCGGCCCCAGCTCGTCGCCACGCGTGCGAACCTGGCCAATCTCGGTGCCTGCGGTCTCTTCGAGCCCGACTACCAGGACATCGGGTTCACGAACGCGCCCTAACCCGCGGTGTTGGGGAAGGCGAGTTCGATGCCCTTGCGGTCGCTGGTGTACCGGGCGTTCCACACGAAGAGCCGCAGGTCGTCGGCGGAGAGGCCGTCCTTGACCGGGAGTTCGGAGGCGACCCGCACCAGGTACGTGGCGCCCGCCGGGATCATCATGGTGCCGTTCTCGTCGATGGGCGGCTCCGCCCCGTCGACCCGGGCGGTGATCTCGCTCTGGTTGGGGAGCGTGCACATGTCGTCGGGGACGCCCGCCTGCGGCATGCACCGCTCCTGGGCCGACGACGGGACCTGCGCCTTCGGCATGAACAGGTCGGCGGGGTAGTCCAGCAGCACGGGCCGCCGCTGATTGTTGGTGAGGACGTAGTCCGCGTAGGCGTACGTCGTCCCCGGCGGCGGTGACTGGATGGCGCCGAGGGGCTCCGCGTCCGTCCCGGCCTCGACCGCGGCGAGGCTGTAGCCGTAGCCCTCGGGCGTGGTGAAGTTGAGCGGCGGGCCGGCCTGCGGGGACGGCACCGACGGGCCCGCTTCGACGCTGCCCTGCCCCGCCAGGGTCGGCCGTGCGGTACCGCCGGGGTCGCCGCCCGGCCGGAGCACCACGATCGTGGCGGCCACCGCGGCGATTCCCAGCGCACCGGTGAGGGCGCCGGCCAGCCCGAGCCTCCCGGCCCTGGCCTTCTTCCTCCGGCGGTGCGTGCGGTAGGGGTGGTAATCGTTGGCCATGGTTCTGCGTGCTCCCTAGGGCCCACTCCAGGCTCGGTCGCGCGTCCCTTTCAAGCAGTCGGACACGATACCCGACGCCTGAATCGACGGCGGTCCAGGTCACGGGGTTACGAACGGCGTGCGACGACGGCGTCGCGGCCGAGACCCCTGAGGGAGGCGTCCAGCACCTGCGCGGTATGCGCGATCGCGATGCCGGCGCCGCGCCGGCGCAGCGCGGTGGCGATCTGCATGGAGCAGCCGGGGTTGGCTGCGACCAGTAGTTCGGCGCCCGTGGCGTCCACGTTCACCGCCTTGCGGTCGCCGAGTTCACCGGCGGCCGCAGGCTGGAAAAGGTTATAGGTTCCCGCGGAACCGCAGCAGATGTCGGGTTCGGCGATCTCCCGGACGGTCAGCTCCGGAATCCCCGCCAGCAGCGCGCGTGGCTGGCTGCGAACGCCCTGCGCATGGGCGAGGTGGCACGCGTCGTGGTAGGCGACCGTGACCGGAAGTGGACGCCGTTCCGCGCGGGGGCCGAGCTCCACGAGGAACTCGGCGAGGTCCCGGGTCCTGGCCGACACCGCGTCCGCCCGCCTTGCCCAGGCGGGGTCGTCGGCGAGGAGCGCCCGGTAGTCCTTCATCGCCGACCCGCAGCCCGCGGAGTTGACCACGATGACGTCGACGGACTCGAACGTCTCGATCGTCCGGCGGGCGAAGGCGCGGGCCTCGTCCTCGCGGCCCGAGTGCAGGGACAGCGCCCCGCAGCACCCCTGGGCCCTGGGGATGACCACGTCGCAGCCTTCGAGGGCCAGGACGCGGGCGGTGGCGGCGTTGACGCCGGGGAAGAACTCGCCCTGCACGCACCCGGTGAGCATCCCGACCGTCGCGCGGCGCTCGCCGCGGGCGGCGACCCGTTCCGGAAGCCGCCGGGCCTTGCCGAGCGGCGGGGTGAGCCGTTCCATCGCCGCCACGGACGGCGAGATGCGCTCCAGGACGCCGCTGCGCCGGACGAGCCGCTCCAGCCCCGACTTCTGGTACGCGCGCAGCGGGCCGCGCAGGGCACGGAGCCGGCGCTTGTACGGGAAAAGCTGGAAGACCATCTCCCGTATGGCCTTCTCCTTCAGCGGACGTTCGTGCTCGCGTTCGACGTCGGCCCGGGTCAGCTCTATGAGCCGGTCGTACTGCACCCCGGAGGGGCAGGACGTCACGCAGGCCATGCAACCGAGGCAGGCGTCGAAATGCTCGACCATCGGGCCGCTGAGCGGTTCGCCGTCCGCGTGCTGCTGCATGAGGTGGATGCGGCCCCTGGGCGAGTCCATCTCCTCGCCCCACAGGACGTAGGTGGGGCACGTCGGCAGGCAGAAACCGCAGTGCACGCAGTCATCGAGCAGTTTCGGCAGGTCGTCGTGGGCGCTCATCAGATGCCTCCAACGAAACGGCCGGGGGACAGCCGATGATCCGGGTCGAACTGGTCCTTCACACGCCGCATCAACGCGAGTGCCGGAACCGGGCCCCACACGTCGATCTCGTCGCGCACCTCTTGGGGGGCGTAGCGGACGACGGCACTGCCACGGTACCTGCTCAGGCATGACCTAAGGCGGTCCAGAGTGGCGGCCACCTGGTCCGGGGGCATACCGGCGGGGAGCCCCACATGGCCGTGGCCGCTCCCACTCCATGTCGCGGCGGCCTCGGAGCCGAGCAGGGTGAGAAGGTCGCGCAAGGCGGGCGGCGGGGCGCTGATGCCGATGAGGGTGGTGCCGTCCGGGTACTGCCCCCAGCCGTCCGGTGCTGTCTCGGAGATCTCCGTACGCTCGCCGAGGAGCTCCTTGGTCTGGTGGGCGCGCGTGTCCACACCTTCTGGGACGCCCTCCAGCAGGACGGCGACCGTCCCAGGGTTGATGTACTCCACTGCGCTGGGCGCCACGGGCGAGTGCAGGACGCTCTGCACGGCGTCATGCGCCTCTTCGGGGCCGCTCACGGCGCACGTCACGTACGCGTGGGCCGCTGACAGGGGATGCAGCCGGAACGTGGCCTCGACGATCAGTCCGAGGGTTCCGTACGAGCCGGAGAAGAGCCGCCCGAGGTCGTACCCGGCGACGTTCTTGACGACTTTGCCGCCGGAACGCGCGACCTGGCCGTCCGCCCGGACGATCGTCAACCCGATGATCAGGTTGCGCGGCGTCCCGTACAGCGTGCGGAACGGACCGGCCTCGCCCGTGGCGATCGTCCCGCCGACCGTGGAACCGGGCAGGGGGACATCGAGGGCGAGCCGCTGCCCGCCTTCCGCGAGCTGCGCACCGAGCCGCTCCAGCGGCAGCCCGGCCTGCGCCTTCGCGACCAGGTCTCCCTCGGCGTGCTCGATGAGACCGTCCAGCCGGTGGGTGTCGACGAGCAGCTCGCACCGCTCCGGAGGCGTCCCCCAGTCCAGGCGGGTCTCGGCGCCGCGCGGGATGACGGCGAGCCCCTTCTCGGCGGCCACGCGCATGACGTCGGCGGCCTCGGCCACGTTCTTCGGCGCGGCGACGACGGAGGGCTCGACACCGAGCACGCCGTCCGCCGGCTCGCCGGGACGCACATCGCCGCACACCTTCGCCAGGGCGTCCAGGGGCTGCATCAGAAGAGGTCCGCCTTTCCCTCGAACGGATGGGGCCCCTTGCGCACGCCGGGCACCTCACCGCACAGGCGCGGAGTGGGGAACACCTTGCCCGGGTTGCACAGGTTCCCGGGGTCGAAGCCGCAGCGCACCATCTGCATCGTGTCCAGGTCCGTGTCGGTGAACATGCGCGGCATGTAGCGGGACTTGTCCACGCCCACGCCGTGCTCTCCCGTGATGGACCCGCCGTGCTCGATGCACAGGTCGAGGATCGCGCCCGACACCTCCTCCGCGCGTTCCGCCGCGCCTTCCTCCGCGTCGTCGAACAGCACCAGCGGATGCAGGTTGCCGTCGCCCGCGTGGAACACGTTGGCGACCCGCACGCCCGACTCCGCCGACAGCGCGTCGATGCGCGCCAGCACCCGGGGCAGCGCCGTCCGGGGGATGACGCCGTCCTGCACGATGTAGGCGGGGCTGATGCGCCCGACCGCGGCGAACGCGGACTTGCGCCCCTTCCAGATCAGCGCCCGCTCCGCGTCGTCCGCGGCGACGCGGATCTCGAAGGCGCCCGCGTCCTCGCACAACCGCCGGACCTCGGCGAACTGGGCCGCGACCTCCGTTTCGGGGCCGTCCAGCTCCACGATCAGCACCGAGCCGGCGCCCGGCGGGTACCCGCAGCGCACCGCGGCCTCCGCGGCCTCGATCGACAGCGCGTCCATCATCTCGATCGCCGCCGGCACGACGCCCGCCCCGATGATCGCCGACACCGCGGTGCCGCCCGCCTCGATCGAGTCGAACGCCGCCAGCAGCGTCTGCACGGTCTCGGGCACCCGCGTCAGCCGCACCGTGATCTTGGTGGTGATGCCGATCGTGCCCTCCGCCCCGACGAACACGCCCAGCAGGTCGTAGCCCGGCGCGTCCGCCGCCAGCTCGACCAGCTCGCCGTCCGGCGTCACCACCTCGCAGGCCAGCACGTGATGCGCGGTGAACCCGTACTTCAGGCAGTGCGCGCCGCCGGAGTTCTCCGCGACGTTCCCGCCCACCGAGCAGATCTGCTGGCTGGACGGGTCGGGCGCGAAGTAGTACCCGTACGGCTGGACGGCCCGCGTGACGTCCAGATTGATCACGCCGGGCTCCACCACGGCCCGCTGCCCCGGGATGTCGATCTCCAGGATCCGCCGCATGCGGGACGTGACGATCAGCACCCCGTCCGCCCGCGGCAGCGCCCCGCCGGACAGTCCCGTCCCCGACCCCCGCGCGACGTACGGGACTCCGGCCGCCACGCATTCCCGCACCACCGCGGCGACCTGCTCGGCGTCGTCGGGCAGCACCACGATCGCGGGCGTGGCCCGGTGGTTCATCAGCCCGTCGCACTCGTACGTGCGGAGCCGCACCGGATCGGTGATGACGCCCTCACTCCCGAGAAGCGCCGCCAGCCGACCCTCCAGCACTGCGAGCCGCGGTTCCATCACTCCCACTCTCCTCCGCCGGAAACAGCGGGATCATGCCCGACGGTCTCCAGGGGACTAGTCAGTGGCAAGCCGACCTGCATATCGCGCGGAGCGGCGTAAATGATCGCCCCACGGGTCGTGCGGCCGGAGGTCGCTCTGCGACCGGAGGCCGCACGACCCGCCGCACGGCGAGCCGTTTCACGAGACGCGGAGCGGATCGGGAAACGGTTCGCCGTGCGCAACGGGGGTTCCAGGGGGTCGCCCCCCTGGGAGACTAAGGAAACTGCTGGTAGGCGGGAATCGTCAGGAACTCGGAGTATTCGTCGGCGAGGGTGACCTCCTTGAAGAGGGTCACGGCCTGGTTGTAGCGGGGCTCGTTGTAGGCGTCGCCGAGCTCGTCGCGGATCTTGCCGAGTTCCTCGTCGAGGAGCTGCTCGACCCACTCCTTGGTGATCTTCCGGCCGTCGGCGGTGGAGACGCCGTTGTAGATCCACTGCCACACCTGCGAGCGGGAGATCTCGGCGGTCGCGGCGTCCTCCATCAGGTTGTGGATGGCCACGGCGCCGGCGCCGTCCAGCCAGGTGGCGAGGTAGCGCAGCGCGACGTCGATGTTGTTGCGCAGCCCGCTCTCGGTGATCTCACCGGGGGTCGCCTTGATGTTGAGCAGGTCGGCGGCGGAAACGTCGACGTCCTCGCGGAGCCGGTCGAGCTGGTTCGGCCTGTCGCCGAGGACGCCGTCGAAGACCTCCCGGCAGATGGGGACGAGGTCGGGGTGGGCGACCCAGGAGCCGTCGAAGCCGTCGCCGGACTCGCGGTTCTTGTCGGCCCGGACCTTCTCCAGGGCGACCTTGTTGACCTCCTCGTCGCGGCGGGACGGGATGAAGGCCGCCATGCCGCCGATCGCGTGCGCGCCGCGCTTGTGGCACGAGCGGACGAGCAGTTCGGTGTAGGCCCGCATGAACGGGGCGGTCATCGTGATGGCGTTGCGCTCGGGGAGGATGAAGTCCGCGCCCCGGTCCCGGAACTTCTTGATCACCGAGAAGAGGTAGTCCCAGCGGCCGGCGTTCAGCCCGGCGGAGTGGTCGCGCAGCTCGTAGAGGATCTCCTCCATCTCGAACGCGGCCGGGATCGTCTCGATCAGGACGGTCGCGCGGATGGTGCCGCGCGGGACGCCGAGGTGGTCCTGGGCGAGGTTGAACGCGTCGTTCCAGAGCCGGGCCTCGAGGTGGCTCTCCATCTTCGGCAGGTAGTAGTAGGGGCCCTTGCCCTTGTCGAGCTGGCGGCGGGCGCAGTGGAAGAAGTACAGCCCGAAGTCGAACAGGGAGCCGGACATGGGCTCGCCGTCGACGAGGAGGTGCTTCTCGTCCAGGTGCCAGCCGCGCGGCCGGACGACGATGGTCGCGAGTTCGCCGTCGTCCTTGAGCGCGTAGGACTTGCCGCTCTTGGCGTCGGTGAAGTCGATGGTGCGGTCGAGGGCGTCCCTGAGGTTGAGCTGGCCCTCGATCATGTTGTCCCACAGCGGCGTGTTGGCGTCCTCGAAGTCGGCCAGCCACACCTTGGCGCCCGAGTTGAGCGCGTTGATGGTCATCTTCCGGTCCGTCGGGCCGGTGATCTCGACCCGGCGGTCCTCGAGACCGGGTGCGGGCTCGGCGACGCGCCAGGAGCCGTCCTCCCGGATGCTCGCGGTCTCCGGCAGGAAGTCGAGCGTCCCGCCCGCGGTGAGCGCGCGCTGGCGGTCGGCCCGCGCGCCGAGGAGTTCCTTGCGCCGCGCGCCGAGCGCGCGCTGCAGGGCGGCGAGCAGGCCGAGCGCCTCGGGGGTCAGGATCTCCTCGTACCGCTCGCCGAGGGGCCCGGTGACCTCGATGCCTTCCAGTCCAGCCATCTGCCTGCCCTTTCGTATAGCGAAATTCCAGTTCTGTTATGTGGAGACGTTACTCGGCGGCGCCGAGCCCGGTCAAAGCGGGTTCGCCCGTCCGCACCACCTTTCTCGGCAGACCTCCCCGCGCGCGCTTGCGTCAACCCCGGGCGATAAGCACGTGACCACCGGGGACCGCCCGTGAGACGATCCACGGGAAGATACGGCCGCATGGCGGCGTTCTACCGAGGACATATGACTCAACCTTTTTCTGCAGACCAGGACCACGCCACGGACGAGTTCGAGCCCCAGGACCCGGCCGAGACCGACCCCATGACGGGGGAACTCGACCTTGAGGACCGGCGGGCACTGCGCCGCGTCGCGGGCCTCTCCACCGAGCTCACCGACATCACCGAGGTCGAGTACCGCGCCCTGCGGCTGGAACGGGTCGTCCTCGTGGGCGTCTGGACGGACGGAACGGCCGAGACGGCCGAGAACTCCCTCCGCGAACTGGCGCTCCTCGCCGAGACCGCCGGCTCGGAGGTGCTCGAAGGGCTCGTCCAGCGCCGTTCCCGCCCCGACCCGGCCACCTACATCGGCTCCGGCAAGGCCGCGGAGGTGCGCGACATCGTCATCGCCACCGGCGCCGACACCGTCATCTGCGACGGCGAGCTGGCTCCGAGCCAGCTGCGGCACCTGGAGGAGACCGTCCAGGTCAAGGTGATCGACCGGACCGCGCTGATCCTCGACATCTTCGCCCAGCACGCCAAGAGCCGCGAAGGCAAGGCGCAGGTCGAGCTCGCGCAGCTCGACTACCTGCTGCCGCGGCTGCGCGGCTGGGGCGGCAACCTGTCCCGGCAGGTCGGCGGGCGCGCCGCCGGCGGCATCGGGATCGGCGGCCGCGGCCCCGGGGAGACCAAGATCGAGCTGGACCGGCGGCGGATCCGCACCCGGATGGCCAAGCTGCGCCGGCAGCTCGCGGGCATGTCCACGGCGCGCGACACCAAGCGGGGCGAGCGCCGCCGCAACGCGGTGCCCGCCGTCGCCATCGCCGGCTACACCAACGCGGGCAAGTCGTCCCTGCTGAACCGGCTCACCGGCGCCGGGGTGCTGGTGGAGAACGCGCTGTTCGCCACCCTGGACCCGACCGTCCGGCGCGCCGAGACGCCCGGCGGCCGCGCCTACACCCTCGCCGACACCGTCGGTTTCGTCCGGCATCTGCCGCACCAGCTCGTCGAGGCGTTCCGCTCGACGCTGGAGGAGGTCACCGACGCCGGGCTGGTCCTGCACGTCGTGGACGGCTCCGACGCCGACCCCGAGGCGCAGCTCGACGCGGTCCGCGAGGTCCTGCGCGACATCGGCGCCGACGAGATCCCCGAGATCGTCGTCATCAACAAGGCCGACGCCGCCGACGACCTCACGATCGCCCGGCTGCAGCGCCGGGAGCCGCACAGCGTCGTCGTGTCGGCCCGCACCGGGTTCGGCATCGAGGCGCTGCGGGCCGCCATCGAGGCGGACCTGCCGGGACTGGAGACCGAACTCCGTGCCCTGGTGCCCTACGACCGCGGCGACCTCGTCGCGCAGGTGCACGAGCGCGGTGAGGTCCTCAAGCAGGAGCACCTGGCCGACGGCACCATGCTCCACGCCCGGGTCCCGGCCGACCTCGCCGGGGAACTGGCCGGGTTCGAGGCCGTCGCCCCGACCGTCTGACGATCCCGTCCGGTCCCCGGAGGGCCGGACGGGTTTTCGGGGTTTTCGGGCCGTTCGGGACGTGTTTCGGACGCGTCTGGAAGTCGCCGCCGGTCCCCGAACGGTGACAGCTTCCCCAATCGGCTTGACGGTCCGGTTGAAATCCGTACGGTCGTAGAGCTAGGGGCGGGGTGATGGCTGTCGATGCGCTGCGATCAGAGGTTGTCGGACGGGCCTTCAGTGCACTACCGTGACGAAACCGATATCTCCGGTCTCATTGCCATTGGTTGTCGCCCGGCCACCCGATTCACCCGTGGTGAATCGTCGGCATCCGGTCGGCGGTTCGGATCGAGAGCAGGTGGCCCATTCCATGGCAGGTCCGAACTCGCGAGCGAGAGCAGGTGCCCCGCGGCGCCGCGCCACGGCGTCCGGTACCGCGCTGAGACGCGCTCCACGGCCCTGGCCGGGTCGGTGACGCCATGACCGTACGGCTGTTGACGAACATCGGCAGGCTCTGGACGGGCACCGACGTCTGCAGCAACGCGGCGGTGCTCATCCACGACGACCGGATCGTCTGGGCCGGGCCCGCCTCCGACCTCCCGCAGCGCGTCCCGGGCATCATCGACGACATCGTCGACGTCGACCATGTCGAGAACCTGGGCGGCGGCCTGGTCACGCCAGGGCTCATCGACGCGCACTCCCACCCCGTCTACGCGGGCAACCGGTGGGCGGAACTCGCGATGCGCACCAGCGGGTCGTCCCACTCCGCCATCACCGCGGCGGGCGGCGGCGTCAACTCCACCGTGACCGTCACCCGGGGCACCGACCCCTGGACGCTCTGCAACGGCGTCCGCGAACGGCTCCGCCAGTGGATCCTCGCCGGGACGACCACCGTCGAGGCCAAGACCGGGTACCACCTCACCCGCGACGGCGAACTCGCCGACATCCGGATGCTGCGGTCGCTGGAGGGCGAACCGTCCATGCCGCGCATCCACGCCACGTTCCTCGCCGCGCACATCCTGCCGCCGGAGTTCTTCGGCCGCCGCCGCGACTACATCGAGGCCGTCCGGCTGTGGGCCGGCGACGCCGCCGTCGCCGGCGCCGACTCGATCGACGTCTACTGCGACGAGGGGCACTTCACCGCCGAAGAGGCCCGCGCCCTGCTGCTCACCGGCAAGCGAGCCGGCCTGAAGGCGCGCATGCACGCCTGCGCCAACGAGCGCATCGGCGCCGCCCAGGTCGCCGCCGAGGTCGGCTGCGCGTCCGCCGACCTGCTCACCCAGGCCAACGACGACGACATCAAGGCCCTCGCCCACGCCGGCGTCACCGCCACCGTCTGCCCCGGCAGCGCCCTCAACAGCAGCCGCGCCCCGGCGCCCGTCCGGCAGATGCTCGACCGCGGCGTCACCGTCGCCCTCGGCACCGACCACAACCCCGGCCAGTGCGGCATCACGTCCATGCCCCTCGTCATCGGGCTGTCGGTCGCCATGTTCGGCCTCAGCGTCACCGAGGCCCTCCGCGCCGCCACCCTCGGCGGCGCCGCCGCGCTCCGCGTCGGCGACCGCGGCTCACTGGCGCCCGGCATGCTCGCCGACATCGTGCTGTGGGACGCCGACCACGAGGGCGCCTTCGCCTGGGCGTTCGGGCTGCGCGCACTGCGGATCTGGCGCGGCGGCGTCCCCGTCCAGCCGTGACGTGCCGGTAATGTCCTCACCATGGGCAGCGAGGTCGCGGTCGTCACCGATTCCACGGCCTATCTTCCGCCGGGCCTCGCCGCACGGCACGGGCTGACCGTCGTCCCGCTGCAGATCTCCGTGGGCGGCGCCACGCGGGACGAGGACGACATCACCACCGCCGAGGCCGCCCAGGCGCTGCGGGAATGGCAGCCTGTCACCACGTCCCGCCCGGCCCCCGAACGTTTCGCGGACGTCTACCGCGCCGCCGCGGGCTCCGGCGCCCACGCGATCGTCTCCGTGCACCTCTCCGCCGCCCTGTCCGGGACGGCCGAGGCGGCCCGCCTCGCCGCCGACAACGCGCCCATACCGGTCACGGTCGTCGACAGCGGCACCATCGGGATGGGCCTTGGATTCGCCGCCCTCTCCGCCGCGGCCACCGCCCTCGCGGACGGGACCGCCGAGCAGGTCGCCGAAGCCGCCACCCGCCGGGCCGCCCTCACCCGCTCCCTCATCTACGTGGACACGCTCGAACACCTCCGCCGCGGCGGCCGCATCGGCGCCGCGGCCAACCTGCTCGGCTCGGCCCTGATGGTGAAGCCCCTCCTCGACATCAGGGAGGGGCGCCTCGCCCCGCTGGAGAAGGTCCGAACCTCGTCCCGCGCCCTCGCCCGCCTGGAGGAGCTCGCCGTCACCGAGGCCGGCGACCGCCGCGTCGACCTGGGCGTCCAGCACCTCGCCGCCGCCTCCCGCGCCGAGTCCCTCGCCGCCCGCCTCCGCGAACGCGTCCCGGACGTCGCGGACGTCTACGTCGGCGAGGTAGGACCCGTCATAGGCGCCCACGTCGGCCCCGGGATGCTGGGCGTGGTCGTGGCCCCCCAACTGTGACCCCGTAGCCGCCGGACGCCCCGGTTATCCACAATCGCCGATGCGCTCACGAGCACCGGCCGGCGCGACTTAACGTCAAGCGCCATGAAGCCCGACGCCCAGGACCGCCTGCAGTCCCTCATGGGCCGCCTGCGCCCGCCCGAGACGCCCCCGTCCGCCCGCTTACGCGCCACTCCCGAACGATCCAACGTCCGCGTCCTCGTCCTGATCGGTGTCGTCGCCGCCCTGGTGGCCGCGGGCTACCTGTGGCTCGCGCGCCCGCAGCCGTCCCCGGTTCCCGCCGCGAAAGCGACCCTCACCGACGCGCGGCCCACCGCGTCCGCGCTACCGGTCACGGCGTCGTCCTCGGTGGTGGTGCACGTCCTCGGCAAGGTGAAGCAGCCCGGAGTGATCACCCTTCCGTCCGGCTCCCGCGTCGCGGAGGCGATCAAAGCGGCCGGGGGAGTGCGCAAGGGCGCCGGCACGGGCCCCCTGAACCTGGCCCGCCCCTTGGTGGACGGCGAACAGATCCCCGTCGGCGTGCCCCACCCCACACC